>DAOMOP010000026.1:30091-30909 GCA_035444405.1 Rhodocyclaceae bacterium | reverse complement strand
CTCGAGGCCGTCGGCGAGGGCGGCGCGGCGCGTGCCGTCGCACCCGCTCAGCGCCTTGGCGAGCGCGGTGGCGACCGTGCGCCGCTGGCCATCGCCGAGAGCCTGCAGGGCGACGAAGCGGCGCAGCGTTGCCGGCGCGTCGGTCGCAAAGCCCGCGATGAATTCGTCCACCGTCGTCGGCGCCAGTCCGTGCGGCCATGCGCCGTGCGCATCATCGGCCGCGCGCGCGACGAAGCACGGCGAGGCGCCGATCAGCACGACGCGCGCGATGCGCTGCGGATGGCGCAGCGCGAGGTCGAGCGCGATCAGGCCGCCCAGCGACCAGCCGCACAGCACCGCGCGCGCGGGCATCGCGGCGAGCAGCTGCTCGCCCCAGGCTTCGAGCGTCGCGGCCGCAGCCGGGGGCGCCTCACCATGGCCGGGAAGCTCCGGCGCATGGACGGCGAGCTCCTCGGGCAGTGCCGCGCGCAGCCCGGCCCAGACGCGCGCCGACAGCCCCCAGCCGTGCAGCAGGACGAGCGGAAGCGTGCTCACCGGCCCGCTTCCAGCATGGTGAGCGCGTGCGCAAGCCGCTCGACGTCCTCGTCGCGATGCGCGGCGCTGAGCGAGATGCGCAGGCGCGCCGTGCCGACCGGCACCGTCGGCGGGCGGATTGCCGGCACCCACAGGCCGCGCTCCCACAACGCGCGTGCCACCCGCAGGGCCTCGGCATTGTCGCCGATCACCACCGGCTGGATCGGCGTGTGCGAGGGCATGAGCTGCCAGCGAGCGAGCTGCAGCGACTCGCGCAGCCGCGTGATCAGCGACGCGAGCCGCTC
>DAOMOP010000026.1:0-30081 GCA_035444405.1 Rhodocyclaceae bacterium | reverse complement strand
GTCGACGCTCGCGAGCAGCGCCTCGGCGAGCGCGGGCGGCGCGCCGGTGGTGAAGACGTAGGTGCGCGCCTTCTGCATCAGCCACTCGAGCACGTCGGCGTGGCCGGCAACGAAGGCGCCCGCGACGCCGGCAGCCTTGCCGAGCGTGCCGACCAGCACGATGCGCCACGACGCGAGGCCGGCTTCCGCGAGCGCGCCGCGTCCGCCCGGACCGAGCACGCCGAAGCCGTGGGCGTCGTCGACCAGCAGCCAGGCGTCGAAGCGCTCGGCCAGCGCGAGCAGACCGGCGAGCGGGGCGACGTCGCCGTCCATGCTGAAGACCGTGTCGGTGGCGATGAGCTTGCGCGGCGCGCGGCTCTCGCCAAGCAGGCGCTCGAGCGCGGCGAGGTCGGCGTGCGGATAGCGGTGCAGCGTCGCACGCGAGAGCAGCGCGCCGTCGACCAGCGAGGCGTGGTTGAGGCGGTCGGCGAAGATCGCGTCGCCGCGCCCGACCAGCGCGGGGATCGTGCCGGCGTTGGCCATGTAGCCGGTCGAGAAGTACAGCGCGCGCTCGCAGCCGACGAACTGCGCGAGGCGCGTCTCCAGGCGGTCGTGCACGGTGTAGTGCCCGCTCACCAGGTGCGAGGCGCCCGAGCCGGTGCCCCAGCGTGCCGCCGCTTCTGCGAGCGTGCGCGCGAGCGCCGGCTCGGCGGCGAGGCCCAGGTAGTCGTTGCTGCAGAAGGCGAGCATGTCGCGCCCGTCCACGCGCGCATGCGGGCCGCACGGCGTGTCGAGGCTGCGGCGCACGCGGCGCAGTGCGCGCGCATCGAGTTCGGCGAGATCCGCCCGCAGACGATCGAGCAGCATCGTGTTCAGTCCAGCGCCGCGGCCAGTGCGGCCGCGGCGCCGTCGACGAGGTGGTCGATGTCGGCGGGCCCGAGCACGTAGGGAGGCATGAAATACACCGTGTTGCCGAGCGGGCGCAGCAGCACGCCGTGCTCGAGGCCGGCGGCGAAGAAGCGGCGCGCGAAATCGGGGCGCTCGGTGGCGACGTCGAACGCGAGGATCATGCCGCGCTGGCGCAGATGGCGCACCGCCGGGTGCGCGGCGAAGCGCGCGTCGGCGGCTGCGCCGAGCCGGCATGCGCGCTCGCGGTTCGCGTTCAGCACGTCGTCGCGCTCGAAGAGCTCGAGGGTGGCGAGCGCCGCCCGGCACGCGAGCGGGTTGCCGGTGTAGGAGTGCGAGTGCAGGAAGGCGCGCGCGGTGGCGTCGTCGTAGAAGGCGCGATACACCGTGTCGGTAGCCAGCACCAGCGACAGCGGCAGATAGCCGCCCGAGATGCCCTTGGACAGGCACAGGAAATCCGGCCAGATGCCGGCCTGCTCGCATGCGAAGAAGGGGCCGGTGCGGCCACAGCCGACCGCGATCTCGTCGGCAACGAGCAAGACCTCGAAGCGGTCGCACAGCGCGCGCGCCAGGCGCAGGTACTCGGGGTCGTACATGACCATGCCGGAGGCGCCCTGCACCAGCGGTTCGACGATCAGCGCGGCGGTCTGGTCGTGGTGGGCCGCGAGATGCGCCTCGAGCGCCGCGGCCGCCCGGCGCGCGACGTCGACAGGCGTTTCGCCGGCCTGCACGGTGCGCGCGTCCGGGCACGGCACGGTGGTGCCGGCGCGTACCAGCGGTGCGTAGGCGTCGCGGAAGATCGCGACGTCGGTGACCGCGAGCGCGCCAACCGTCTCGCCGTGGTAGCTGCCGGCCAGGCTCACGAAGCGGTTCTTGCCGGGGCGGCCCGTGTTGCGCCAGTAGTGCGCGGCCATCTTCAGCGCGATCTCGGTCGCCGAGGCGCCGTCGGAAGCGTAGAACGCATGGCCGAGGCGTCCGCCGGTCAGCGCCGCGAGCCGCTCCGAGAGCTCGACGACCGGCGCGTGCGTGAAGCCGGCCAGCATCGCGTGCTCGAGCGTGTCGAGCTGGGCGCGCAGCGCCGAATTGATGTACGGGTTGCAGTGCCCGAAGAGGTTCACCCACCACGAGCTGATGCCGTCGAGCAGGCGCCGGCCGTCGGCGTCGATCAGCCACGGGCCTTCGCCGCGCTCGATCGCCACCAGCGGCAACGTCTCGTGCTGCTTCATCTGCGTGCAGGGATGCCAGACGGCGGCGAGCGATCGATCGAGAAGCGACTTCGGGTGCATGGCGATTGTGCGTAGCGAAACCGGTCTATGGTGCGCAATCGGCCAGGGGCTGTCAAACGACGGGCGATCCACGTGCGCGAGCCGCTGCCCGGGATCGACATCAGACCTTGCAGATTGCAAAAGTGGTGCTAGACTCGACTCATGAATGCCATAAATACCATTTTTACCATGTAACTCATGATGTCCGTCGGTCATGAACAGCCCCGGGCAGGACACGGTCGGGTCGCCTCCGAGTTGCTGCCGTCCCGTCGAACCGCGGGTTTCAGCCTGATCGAAGCCATGGTCACGGTCGCGGTTTCAGCGATCCTGCTGGCAATCGCGGCGCCGTCGTTCTCCGACTTCATCAACACCAGCCGTCTCGCGGCCCAATCCAACGACATCATCTCGGCGTTGAACCTGGCGCGCAGTGAAACGCTGCGCCTCGGTCGGGGAGTGGTGTTCTGCCGCAGCCGAGCGCCGTTCACGACCTGCATCGGTGGTGCGGGCGGGTGGGAAGGATGGCTGGTCTTCGTCGACGCGAACGGCAATCTGCAGCGCGACGCGGGCGAGGCCGTGCTTCGTACCGGTCCGATCGATCCGAGCGCGCTCACGGTGAGGGCGAGCAGTGCCCTTGTCGGGGTGGACAATCGCGTACCGTTCCGCCCGGACGGCTTCGCGCGCGTGCCGGGCGCGACGACACCGCTCACTGCGGCGCTGGGTATCTGCAAGGCCGACACCGGTCTCGCCGACAACGCCCGCACGCTGTTCATCGCGGCGGGCAGCCGCATCGTGCTGGTCAAGGGCACGAGCACCGGCTGCGCCGCACCCGCGGACGCGCAATCGTGACGACGGCACGAAAGACCTCGACGCGCTGTGCGCTCGCCCCCGAGCTGCCGCGGCGTCAGCGCGGCGTCGGGCTGATCGAGGTGCTGGTGTCGCTTGTCATGCTGTCGGTCGGCCTGCTCGGCACCGCCGCGCTTCAGGCCACCAGCCTGCGCAACAGTCACAGCGCGATGCAGCGCTCGGTCGCGACGATTCTCGCGCATTCGATCGTCGACGCGATGCGTGCGAACGACGGCGCCGCGCCCGCGAGCTACAACACGGCATACTGCGCCGCGGGTGGCGCGGGACGCGCCGGCGCCGACATCGACGCATGGCAGGCGGACATTCGGGCATCGATGGGGCCGTCTGCATGCGGGTCGGTCGACTGCGTCGGCGACACGTGCACGGTCGGCATCCGCTGGGACGACTCGAGTGCGAGCGGCGGTGCCGACGACACGGTCGTCCGCATCCAGGTGAGCCTATGAGACGCGACAGTGCACGCCACCTCGACGGCGAATCAGGCATGACGCTGGTCGAGCTGATGGTCGCGATGTTGATCGGCCTCTTGATCGTCGGCGGCGCGACCGCGACCCTGGTCGCCAACCGCCAGACCTACCGCATCAACGACAATCTTGCGCGCGTGCAGGAGGCGGCCCGCATCGCCTTCGAGCTGATGGCGCGCGACCTGCGCGCCGCCGGTGGCAACGGCTGCGCGCGCGGCATTCCGACGATGAGCGTGCTGTTGCCAGCCCAGGGGGCGTCGCCCGCCTGGTGGTCGTGGCCGGGCGACGGCATCCGCGGCTTCGACGGCGGGGACGCGTTCCCGGCCGCCGCGTTCGGCAGTGCCGATGGTGCCCGCATAGCAGGGACGGACGCCATCGTCGTTCACGGCGCTCACGGCACCGGGCTGTCGGTCGAATCGCACAATCCGCCATCGGCGCAGTTCAAGGTCAGCCGCCCGAATCACGGCATCCGCCCCGATGACGTGCTGATGGTCTGCGACTACCAGCAGGCGAGCATCTTTCAGGTCACCAACGCAGACCAGGTCAACCGGACGATCGTGCACAATACCGGTACCGGAAGCATCGGCAACTGCTCCAAGGGGCTGGGATTCGCCGACCCGGTCGTGTGCACGGCCAACGGCACGCCCAAGGCATACGGGCCGAACTCGGCGATCTACAGATACAACGCCAAGGCCTGGTACATCGGCGCGAGCAACGCCGGCCGCTCGCTGTTCAGCATCGAGCTCGACGGCGAACCGGTCGAGATCGCGCCCGGCGTGCACGACATGCAGATCACCTATCTCGACGGCAACGGCGCCTATCGGAACGCCGCCGCGATCGCCGACTGGGGTGACGTGCGCGCCGTGCGCATCGCGCTGATCTTGCGGGCGAACCAGCACCGCGACGTCACGCAGGCCAGCCCCGAACGGATAGACCGCGTCCTCGCCCATAACGTCACCCTGCGCAACCGCCTGCCATGAAGCGCTCGAACCAGTCCGGCATCTCGCTGATCGTCTCGCTCGTGATCCTCGTCGTGCTCGCGATGCTCGGGGTCTCGTCGTTCAGGACCGTGAGCATGCAGGAACGCATGGGCGCCGCGATCCACGACCGCAATCTCGCGCTGCAGTCGGCGGAGTCGGCGCTGCGCGAGGCCGAGGCCGCCGGCGTGAACCTGCTGGCCCTGAACCCGGGCGGACCGCCCGAGGGCTCGGGATGCACCTCCGGCCTGTGCACAACACCGGCGCTCGGCGATCTCGAGCGCTGGGAGGACGCCAGCTTTGCCGGCTGGAGCAGCGCGGCGGCGCTGGACAACCCGACTGCGGCGTCGGCGCAGTTCTTCGTCGAATACATGGGCGAGCATGCCACGGTGTTCGCCTGCGACCAGCAGATTCCGCCCGAGCCGACCTGCCTGCGGGCGATCCTGCGTGTGACCGCACGGCTCGACCAGTCCGCCGGCAATCGCGCCAGCATCATGCTGCAGAGCAATGTGCGACCACAATGAGGATACCCGGCATGCGCCCCGACTCGAATCCCGTTGCTCGCGCCGGATGGCGCGCTCTCGCCATCTCGGGCCTGACCCTCGCGCTGTCGGCGCCGCTTTCGGCCGGCCTCGACATCCCCGACCTGCCGCTCGAGCTCGGTGCCGTCGTTCCGTCGAACCTGATGTACATCCTCGACGACTCTGGCTCGATGATGTGGGACGTCATGCCGGATGAGCGCGTGCACTTCAGCATGTACTATCTGTTCCCGCATCCGGCCAAGGACCCGTACGGCGGAGACGGACCCTACAATCGGCGCGTACCGCACTTCGGCGACGGCAACCTTTTCAACTACTATCTGCGCTCGGCGCACAACAATACGGTTTTCTACGATCCCGCGATCACCTATCGACCGTGGGCCAAGCACGATGGAACCTCGTACGGCAATGCCTCGCCGACGGCGGCGCCGTACAACCCGGCCTACGCCGCGGCCGGCACGCTCGATCTGACCGTCAGGCAGGACCAGAGCGCGGCATGGATCCACAACGTCACCAACGACGATCCGGGGCAGGCCTGGTGGGCGGTTTCCGGATGCAACGACAGCGATCCGTGCAAGCAGAAATTCTGGCCGATCACCTTTTACGTGTATAAGGGTTCGGGCCCGGCGACCAGCGCCTCGAGCTACGTGAAGTACCAGATTCGCGGCAGCCAGGGCTACCGCAAGGAACTGCCGGACGGGTCCGAGAGCGCGGTGAGCAGCTTCACATGGCCGGGCGGCATTACGCGCACGATCGCGGAGGAGCGGCAGAATTTCGCGAACTGGTTCAGCTACTACCGGTCGCGCATTCTCGCTGCGCGGGCCGGTACCAGCATTGCCTTCGCCGGCCTGTCTGCGGACAACTTCCGCGTCGGCTTTCGCACCATCAATGGCGCCAATGCGATGGACATCGCCGTCGATGGCACGTTTTCGGGCACCAACCGCAGCGCATGGTTTGACAGGCTGTTCAGCACGTCGATCAGCATGAAGGGCACGCCGCTGCGCAACAGCCTGAAATCGGTCGGCAGCTACTACGAGGACAAGTCGAACGACGGGCCGTGGGGACCCGCTCCGCAGCTCGAGTGCCGCCGCAGCTTCGCGATTCTGACCAGCGACGGCTACTGGAACGGTGGTTCGCCGGGCGTCGGCAATGCCGACGGCAACAGCGGCGACAGGATCGACGGCCCCGACGGGCAGAGCTACACGTACTCGCCGGAAGCCCCGTACGAGGACGGCTACGGCAATACGCTTGCCGACGTCGCGATGGCCTTCTGGAAGAAGGACCTGCGGCCCGATCTGGCCAACCGCATCCGCCCGACGCCGACCAACCCGGCCTTCTGGCAGCACATGTCGACCTTCACGATAGGCTTGGGTGTGCGGGGGACGCTGAATCCGGACAGCGACCTGCCGGCCCTGACCGACCAGACCCGGAGCTGGCCGGACCCGACGTCGAGCGATCCGGCGAAGATCGACGACATGTGGCACGCGGCGGTGAACGGGCGCGGACTCTTCGTCGCGGCGCAGAATGCGCAGCAGTTCGCCGCCGGGCTCAAGAAGGCGCTCGACGCGATCGGTCGTGACGGTGCAGTGATGAACGTCGCCGTCACCTCGACCTCGCTCGTCGAGGGTTCGAAGGTGTTCCGGGCCCGCTACGACGGCACCTGGGGCGGCGACCTCGCCGCTTATCCCGTCAGCGTCGAGACGAACCGCGTGAGCGCGACCCCGAGCTGGACCGCCGCGGCGCAGCTCGACGCGCGTGCCCCGAGCGAGCGCAGGATCTACACCCATGTCGGCGGCGCCCTGGCGCAATTGACGCCGGGCTCGTCGGCGATGGCAAGCCACCTCGGGGTGGACCTGCAGGTCTATGACTTTCTGCTCGGCGAGCGCAGCGGCGAATTGCCGGCCGGACCGCTGCGCTCGCGGTCGACCGTGCTCGGCGACATCGTCTATTCGTCGCCGGTCTATGTGCGCGAGACCGGCACGGTGTATGTCGGCGCCAACGACGGCATGCTGCACGCCTTCGATGCCGCCGACGGGGCCGAGCTGTTCGCGTATCTGCCCACCCACGCTTACCCGCGCCTGGGCGAGCTGGCCGATCCGGACTATTCGCACCGCTTCTTCGTCGACGGCGAGACGGTCGTGTCCACCAAGGCGCAGGGCGGCGGCAAGAACATCCTGGTCGGCTCGCTCGGACGCGGCGGCAAGGCCCTCTACGCGCTGGACGTCAGCGATCCAACCGCCCCGGCCTTCGAATGGGAGTTCGCCGACGCGGATCTCGGCCACGTCATCGGCAAGCCGGTCATCGTCGAGCTCAACAACGGCAAGTCGGCGGTCATGGTCGGTAACGGCTACAACAGCGACGATGACGAGGCCTTCCTGTTCCTGATCGCGCTCGACAGCGGCAGCCTGATCAAGAAGATCGGCACCGGTGCGGGCTCGTCGGCCGTGCCCAACGGGCTGGCGCAACCCACCGGCTGGGACGCCGACCGCGACGGGACGGTCGACACCGTGTACGCCGGCGATCTGCACGGCAACATGTGGCGCTTCGATCTGGGCGGCACCGGTTCGGGCAGCTGGAAGACCGATGGCAAGCTCTTCGAGGCGGTCGATGCGGCCGGCAAGGCGCAAGCGATCACGGGCGCACCGGCGGTCGCGATCAACCCGGCGAACGGCGAGCGCTGGGTCGTGTTCGGTACCGGGCGCTTCCTGACCTACGACGACAAGACCGACAAGGACGTGCAGAGCTGGTACGGCGTGATCGACGACGGCAAGAACACGGTCGAACGCGACGGCCTCTACCTGCGCGAGGTCGAATACGTGACGACGTCGGCGGGACGGCGGGTGCGGGTGTTCTCGGTCCCGGAGGTCGAGGTCGCGAAAACCAAGAAAGGGTGGCTCATCGACTGGACACTGCCCGGCGGCGGCGCCGAGGGCGAACGCGTCGTGTCGCGCACGCAGTACATCGGCGGTGTGGTCGTCGTCAGCAGCATCATCCCCGAAAACGATCCCTGCCTGCCGGGCGGGCGCAGCTGGCTCAACCAGGTCTCGCCGTTCATCGGCCATGCCGCGGACCGCACCTTTTTCGACATCAACGACGACATGCATTTCGACGAGCGCGATCTGATTGCGCGCGACGAGCAGGAGCTGCCGGTCAACTCGGCGGAAAATCCCGATGAAATGATGCGCGAGGTCGCCGTGATCGGAGAGCGTGCCTTCACCGGCGGCGGCGACGAGGGCATCAATCTGGCGGTGCCGACCGGCCGCATTTCCTGGCATGAAATCGTCGCAGATTGAAGGGACGACACCGTGATGAGAGCAAACGACCGAAGCCTGTTTCGCCGTCCGCCCGCATGGGCGACCGCCTTCCTGGTAGCGCTTTCCGGGGCAGTGGGCGCCGGCAGCAATGCCCGTTCGTCGGACCCGGTGCCGCAGATGGCGCTTCCCGCGTCCGCACTCGAGCAGCAGGCGAGGAATGTGCGCGTCGACCCGGAGCGCAACGTCGTCGTCATCGACGGCCGCGCGCTCGCCGTCGGCCCTGCGACAACGATACTCGTCGAGGACCCGCGCACCGGCCAGCTTCAGCGCGCCGCGTCGCTGAGCGCTCTCGCCGCCACGCGCCCGCAGCGGGTTGCCTATAGAGAGAATGCCGACGGGACGCTCGCGTTGCTGATCGTGCTGCAGGGAGGCTGAGGCTCATGCGCTCCGACGCAGCGACAGCGATGGAAGCCGGCGGCCGCATGGCGATCGATGCGGCTCGCTGCGGCTCGTGCAAGGATGCGATCGTCCTGGCGCGAAACTCGGTCGATGGTCGGGGCCGCAGGTATGCGACGTCTGACGAGGGCGCGCGCTACCGGGCTTCGATGGCCGGCGCGCGTGCGCGCGGTTGGCCTTCGACGGCCATCGCCGGCTTCACGCTGATCGAAGTGATGATGGTCGTCGTGATCGTCGGCATCCTGGCGAGCATCGCTTATCCGAGCTACGTCGAGTACATCGTCAGATCGCGCCGCGCAACCGCCGCGGCCTGTCTCCACGATCATGCCCAGTTCATGGAGCGCTTCAACGCGCTCAACCTGCGCTACGACCGCGACACTGCCGGTGCCGATGTCGCGTTGCCGGCGCTGACCTGTGCCGGCGATCTGAACAGCGGCCAGACCCATTACAGTTTCACGCTCACGGACGTTGCTGCGGCGACCTATACGGTCAATGCCGCGCCCCAGGGCCACCAGGCGTCGAAGGATACCGCATGCGGCACACTGAGCCTGAACCAGGCGGGCGTGCGCTCGCACAGCGGTTCGGGCTCGGATCGCGACTGCTGGCGTTGAGTGGCCGGGCCTGTGTCGCTTTCGGGCGGCACTTGGGTTGGCAGCGCCCGTTCCGCAATCAAGTCGTCCGGGTTCCGTGAAGGACAGCCGAATGAGCAATGTTGTCGGCATGGAAACGGCACGCCCGGTCGTCCTCACGCTTCCAACCTGACAAGTTGCATGGTCCAGTTCACAGGCGCAGGGGACGATCGACGATAATATGAAGCTTGGAAGCCCTGCCACTCGCACGATGAAACTCGAACAGCTCCAGCCCATTGCCTCCGTTCGTGGCATCCATACCGATGCACTCGTGAGCGGCAAGTCGCTGCGCGAGTTGCTCATAGGGGCGTCACAGCGCACTCGACTACGACAGTCCGGTCCAATTCGGACGCAGATGGACTATGCAACAACAGCACAGCCAATCGGCCCGCACTGCAAGTTATCCACCGTCGCGCGCTTTGTGTGCGAGAGAGGCGCCGTACACGTACGCTCGTGGATAACTTGCTGCCGGAGTACCCTTCTTGGTGTCCACCAACTTTGAAGCCGGTTCATGTTGAATTAAGAGGGCGGCTCACCCGCTTCGCGGGACCGCCGGCGGCGGAGGTGATCATAAGCCGGTGGGACTCTCTGCGGCCTCGTTCACTCCGACGCAGTGCACCACTGCGCCGATTTGACCTGGCTCAATGCAGTACGGCGATAGCGTTGAAAATGACGGGAGGGGAGCTATAAAGGTGTACGAAGTTCGGACGACAACCCCGTGAAGGAGGGAGCCATGACGACCATGACCATCGACATGCCCTATGTGTCCAGCTGTTCGATCGGCGATTGCGCCTACAACGTCGAGAACGCCTGTCATGCCAAGGCGATCACCATCGGCGATGGCGTGCATCCCGGGTGCGACACGTTCCTGAAAGCGAGCCCGCATGCCAGAGACGCCGTGCGCACTGCGGGAATCGGCGCCTGCAAGGTGACTGGCTGCCGGCACAATGACGATTACGAATGCGCGGCGGACCACATCAGCGTTGGACAGGTCGGCACCGATATCAATTGCCTGACCTTCGCCCCGTAACGGGCCGCCCGGCGCCGCTATTTCCCACTCGATTTCTGCCCGTAGGGCAGCCGGCATCCGCGCACGACGCTGTACGGCCTGCGCCGTGCGTAAGACGATGAACGACCCCCAGGCCATTGTCCTGTTTGTGTGCGGTGACGTGATGACGGGGCGAGGCATCGACCGGATCCTGCCTCATCCGTCGCAGCCACGACTGTACGAGCCCTTCGTCACATCGGCACTTGAGTATGTGGCGCTGGCCGAACGGCGCAGCGGGAGGATTTCGCGTCCGGTCGATCCGGCCTATATCTGGGGCGATGCGCTGGCGATCCTCGAGCGCCGAGCCCCGCAGCTGCGCATCGTCAATCTGGAGACAGCGGTCACCGCGTGTGACCAGTACTGGCCGGGCAAGGGCATCCATTACCGCATGCATCCGGGCAATCTCGCAGCCCTCGAGGCACTGCGGCCGGATTGCTGCGTGCTCGCCAACAACCATAATGCGGATTCGCTGCTCGAATCGGTGGCCGAGCACAAGTGCAGCGGGGATTTGGCCGTCGTGTCGATTCACTGGGGCCCCAACTGGGGCTATGCGATCGGTCCGCAGCAGCGGGCGTTCGCGCACCGGCTCGTCGAAGGTGGCGTGGACGTCGTGCATGGGCATTCCTCGCATCATGTCAAAGGCATCGAGGTGCATCGCGAGCGCCTGATTCTTTACGGCTGTGGCGATTTTCTCGACGACTACGAGGGAATCGAAGGTTACGAGCACTACCGCGCGGACCTCGGCTTGATGTACTTCCCGCGGCTCGACGCACGCAGCGGGCGACTGCTGGGGCTCAATCTCGTACCGACCCGCATCGGCCAGCTGCGGGTCAATCGTGCATCGGCGGACGAAGCGCGCTGGCTGCAGGCCGTGCTGAACCGTGAAGGACGAAGCCTGGGAAGCCGCGCCGAGCGCGACGAGGGTGACGCCCTCGGGCTGCGCTGGGAGTGATGTCCGCATGCCGCCAGTGTGCTGCCCGTCACCGCCACATCGCCGTGTTCGGCCGACGTGGCGAACTGCCTGTGCTCAGCAGCGAGCGCAAGCACGAGGGGCGCGATCGCGGCCGAGTGCGGGCATGGCCACCGCGGGATTCGAAGGAGGATTTGCATATGGCCGGCAATTCGACAGTCGCGCGCAAGGATGTAATCGTCGCGCTCGATGACGTCGCGCTCGAGGGCTTTGTCGCGATGCCGCCCGCTGCGAGCGGACTCGTCATCTTCGCGCACGGCAGCGGCAGCAGCCGCTTCAGCAGCCGCAACAACGCGGTCGCCGAGGCCCTGAACCGTTCCGGGCTCGCGACCCTGCTCTTCGATCTGCTCACCGCGGACGAGAACGAGGTGGACCTGCGCACGCGGCGCCTGCGATTCGACATCGGCCTGCTCACGCGCCGCGTGGTCGGTACGATCGACTGGGTCGGCACGCAGCCGGAGCTGCAGCATCTGCGCATTGGACTCTTCGGTGCGAGCACCGGCGCCGCGGCGGCGCTGGCCGCGGCGGCGGCGCGGACAGCGGAGGTGGCGGCCGTGGTTTCGCGCGGCGGCCGGCCGGATCTGGCCGGCGATGCGCTCACGCAAGTGCATGCACCGACGCTGCTGATCGTCGGTGGCCGGGACCCCGAGGTGATCGAGCTCAATCGGCTCGCCGCCGATCGCATTGGCGCGCCGCGCGAACTGCGCATCGTCCCGCATGCGACACATCTGTTCGAGGAGCCGGGCACGCTGGAAGAGGCTGCCTCGCTCGCATGCACGTGGTTCCTCCAATATCTGTCGTAAGCATGAAACCTGCAGGCAGAGCCGTGCTGCCCCACGCAGCCGCGGGCGTGTGGTCCCGGTGCTCGCGCGCGACGTGGGCAGCCTGCCAAGTCCCGCCGCACTCGCCAGACCGGTTGTCGACCTGACGGACTCCGCGTCGGCGGGCGCGGTGGTCTAACATGAATCGATACTTCATGTCGTCGCAATTCGCGCGGGAGGCATCATGGTCAAGAAAACATCCGCGGAGCAGCCCACCGTGCCCGAGATCGGTGAGGAGCTGTCCGGCGAGCAGATCAAGGCGGCCGCGAGCGACGCGGTCGAGCACGGGGCCGACATCCACGACAAGGTCTACCGGCTGACGTTGCAGGCGCTGACGAAGCGGCGTTTCGACCGCCGCGGGCTGCGCGAGGTCGTGCGCGCGGTCACCGAAGGTGTCGCACTCGGCGCCGAACGGGGCGGTGGCGACGTGCGCCAGTCGCTCGCCGACGGCTTTCGCGGCATCGACCAGGCGCTGGTGAAGTCGGCCGAGGCCGGCAACGCCGCGCTCAAGGAGCTCGCGGCCTCGAGCAAGGAGTTTTCGGACCACGACTTCAAGCAGGCACTCGCCAACCTGCGCCGGATCGAGGACGATTTCCTGAGCACCGTCGAGCAGGTCGCCGACGCGGCCAGTGGCCGGGTCGGACCGGAGCTGCGCAAGGTACTCAGTGCGGCGCGCCACGCCGGCACCGACACCGGCAAGCAGATCGCGGTGACCACCGGCGAGTTCGCGCAGCGTGTGGCGGCTGCCTCCTTCGATGCGACGATCGCGGGGCTGGAGGCGGCCGGTGAATTCGGTGCGCGCTTCGCGAAGGTGGCCGGCGGCATTCTCGCCGGCGTCGCCGATGCGCTGCGTCCGCCGGAGTCCGGGCAGAAAGAGGGCGAGCGCAAAGAACGCTGATGCTGCGCGAGACCATCAGCGCGATGCGGGACCTGCCGCGCCTGCACGAGATCACCTCGGTCCTGATCCGCCACGGCCTCGGTGACCTGGTGCGCCGTCTCGGCGTGGTCCACGCGCTCGAGCGCGCCGGCCAGATCCTGCAATGGGGCGAGGCCGCCCAGAGCGCGCAACTGGATCCCGCGCAGCGCGTGCGCCAGGCCTTCGAGGAGCTCGGGCCGACCTTCATCAAGCTCGGCCAGGTGCTGGCCACCCGGCTCGACCTGTTTCCGCCGGCGTGGATCGCCGAGTTCGAGAAGCTGCAGAGCACGGTGCCGCCGGTGCCGTTCGCCGAGCTGGTGCCGGAGCTCGAGCGCGTGCTCGGGCGCTCGCCGTTCGAAATTTTTCGCGACATCGATCCGCATCCGCACGGCTCGGCATCGATCGCGCAGGTGCACCGTGCACGGCTCGCCGACGGCACGTCGGTGGTGCTCAAGATCCGCCGCCCCGGCATCCGGCCCAAGGTCGAGGCCGACCTGCGCATCCTGTTCCACCTCGCCGGATTGATCGAATCGGAGATCCCGGAGGCGCGCCGCTATCAGCCCGTGCAGGTGGCGGCGCAGTTCGCGCGCTCGCTCGAGCGCGAGCTCGACCTGGCGATCGAGGCGCGCAATCTCGAGCGCTTCGCGAAGAACTTCGCCGACGACCCGTTCGTCGTGATACCGCGCGTTTATCCGGAATGGACCGCCGAGATCCTGAACGTGCAGGAGCACGTCGTCGGCATTCCCGCGACCGATCTTGCCGCGGTCGATCACGCCGGCCTCGACCGCCGACTGCTCGCCGCGCGCGGCGTCGATGCGTTCCTGAAGATGATCCTGGTCGACGGCTTCTTTCACGCCGACCCGCATGCGGGCAACGTCTTCTACCTGCCCGGCAACCGCCTGGCGATCATCGATTTCGGCATGGTCGGGCGGCTGTCGCCGCTGCGGCGCAACCAGGTCGTCGACCTGCTCGCCGGGCTGTCGCGGCTCGACGAGGAGCCGATGATCGACGTACTGCTCGACTGGGCCGGCGATGCCTACGTCGACGAGACCAAGCTCGCGACCGACCTCGACGAGCTCGTCTTCGAGTACGAAGGCATGCCGCTCAAGGACATCCGTATCGCCGTGCTGCTGCGCCAGTTCGCCGCAATCATCCGCGAGCACTCCATCGTGCTGCCGCCCGACCTGACGCTGATGCTCAAGGCGCTGATCACGCTCGAAGGCCTGGGGCGTCAGTACGACCCCGACTTCCACCTCATCGACCACCTGACGCCGCCGCTGCGCCATGCGCTGCTCGAGCGCTACCGGCCGTCGTCGCTGCTGCAGCGCGGGCGCAGCAATGTCGCCGGCTTTCTGAACATCGTCGGCGGCGTGCCGCGCGACCTCGCGCGCCTGCTGCGCGACGCGCGGCGCGGCAAGACCCGCATCGACCTCGACCTGAAGCGGCTGGACAGCTTCGGCCATCAGCTCGACCGCACGCTCGACCGCAGCACGGTCGGCATCATGACGGCATCGCTGGTGATCGGCTCGTCGATCGTGATGACCGTCACCGGCGGGCCGACGCTGTTCGGCATGCAGCTGTTCACGCTGCTCGGGCTGCTCGGCTACGTGATCGCCTTCCTCAACAGCGTGTGGATCATCTTCGGCATCTGGCGCTCGGGCCGCGAGTGAGGCGGCAGGCTCGTCGGGCGCAATTTGCTACCATATGCCGATGTCGACACCTGCCCGATCCCGCCCATGATCTTCGTGATTTCCCCGGCCAAGGCGCTCGATTTCGAGACCCCGCCAACCACCGCCGCCCATACGCAGCCCGACTTTCTCGACGATGCCGAAGCGCTCGTCGGCATTCTCCGCCGGCTCTCGCCGGCCGAGGTGGCGAAGCTGATGGACCTCTCCGATCAGCTCGCGACGCTGAACGTCGCCCGCTACGAGACCTGGTCACGGCCGTTCACGCCGGACAACGCGAAACAGGCGGTGCTCGCCTTCGACGGCGACGTCTATGACGGGCTGGACGCGCGCAGCCTCTCCGAGGACGACCTGGCCTGGGCGCAGCAGCATTTGCGCATCCTGTCCGGCCTGTACGGCGTGCTGCGGCCGCTTGATCTGATGCAACCCTACCGGCTCGAGATGGGCAGCCGCCTCGTCAATCCGCAAGGCCGCAACCTCTATGCCTTCTGGGGCGACAAGCTCACGCGCGCGCTCGACCGCCTGCTCGTCGCCGAGCGCGACGCCGGCCGCGAGGCGGTGCTCGTCAATGCCGCATCGGACGAGTATTTCAAGTCGGTCAAGGGCAGCGCGCTGCACGGTCGGGTGGTCACGCCGGTGTTCGAAGACTGGAAGAGCGGGCGCTACAAGATCATCAGCTTCTACGCCAAGCGCGCACGCGGCCTGCTGTGCCGTCACGCGATCCGCAACCGCGTCGACGATGTCGACGGGCTCAAGCGCTTCGATGCCGACGGTTACGCCTTCGTCCCCGAAGCTTCCAGCGACGATCGGCTGGTGTTCCGACGCCGCCTCGAGCAGTGAGCCGACCGCCGGCGCCGGCGCGGCCATTGCCCGGGTCGCGCGGCCGGCGGCCGATCGGGCAGGGGGCGCCGCCGGCCGGAGCGCCCCACATCATCCACGGGAACCCGGAAAATCCATGAAGATCAGCCACAATTTCGACTCCGGCAGCATCGAGGTCGTCTCGCTCGACGATGCGCAGAACATCCGGCTGCGCCTGCGCGACGACAACGCCGCCGGCATCCGCCAGTGGTTCCACTTTCGCCTGCACAACGCTGCGGGCAAGCGCATCCGGCTGGTGTTCGAGAACGCCGGCGAGGCCACCTACGCCGATGGCTGGGCGGGTTACCGCTGCGTGGCGTCCTACGACCGGCGCAGCTGGTTCCGCATCGCCACCACGCGCTACGAGGACGGCGAGCTCGTCGTCGAGCACACGCCCGAGCGCAACAGCATCTATTACGCGTACTTCGAGCCGTATTCGCACGAACGCCATCTCGACATGCTGGGCTGGGTCGAGATGTCGCCGTTCGCGCAGGTCGACAGCCTCGGCTTCACCGTGCAGGCGCGCGACCTCGACCGCATCGTCGTCGGCCGCCCGACGCCGAACCGCAAGCCGGTGTGGATCATCGCGCGCCAGCATCCGGGCGAGACGATGGCCGAGTGGTTCGTCGAGGGACTGCTCGAGCGTCTGCTCGACGCGGCCGATCCGGTGGCGAGGCGCGTGCGCGAACATGCGGTCGTGTACATCGTCCCGAACATGAACCCGGACGGTGCGGTGCTCGGCAATCTGCGCACCAATGCGGCCGGGCGCAACCTCAACCGCGAATGGGCCGACCCCGATGCGGCGTCGAGCCCCGAGGTGTTTCTGGTGCGCGAGGCGATGGACGCAAGCGGCTGCGAGCTCTTCCTCGACGTCCATGGCGACGAGGTGCTGCCCTACGTGTTCCTCGCGACCACCGACGACGTGCCGGGCGTGCCCGAAAGCGTGGCCGCGCAGCAGGCGGCCTTCGTCGCGGCGCTCGCCGCGGCGAGCCCGGATTTCCAGACCGATCACGGCTACGAGAAGGGCCGCTTCCGCGAAGACGTGCTGAAGCTCGCGAGCAAGCAGATCGCCCACCGCTTCGGCTGTCTCGCGCTGACGCTAGAGATGCCGTTCAAGGACAACGCGAATCTTCCCGACGGCCACACCGGCTGGAACGGGGCGCGCAGCAAGCGCCTTGGCGCGGCAATGCTCGGCGCGATCCGCATGCATCTCGAGGGGTAGGGCGCTCTACAGGTCGGCCGCGCAAGAAAAAGGGTTCATCGCGCCCGTCCGGGCAGGGCGCGATGAACCACAGAAAACGCCACCCGCCTACGGCAGCGCAAGGGGGAGATTCCGCTTCAGCACATCGGCGCACCAACGCCGCGCGCGGCGCGTTTTGCGCGGTACATCGCGCGGTCGGCCGCCGCGAGCAGGCTCTCCCCGTCGCGGCCTGCATCCGGAAAGGTCGCCACGCCCGTGCTGATCGACACCGAAATCTGCGTGTCGCCGAGGGATACCGACTGGCCGACGGCGCGGATCTTGTTCAGTACGGCGTCGAGGCTCGCGCGGTCGGTCATGCCGACCAGGATCAGCACGAACTCGTCGCCGCCCAGCCGCGCGACGGTGTCGCTGTCGCGCACGCACTGCTTGAGGCGGGTGCCGATGGTGCGCAGCAGCTCGTCGCCGGCGGCGTGGCCGTAGCGGTCGTTGATGGCCTTGAACTCGTCGACGTCGAGGAACAGCAGTGTGAAGCTGCCGTTGGCACGCGAGCAGCGCGCGAACTCGTGCTGCAGCCGGTCCTCGAAGAGATTGCGGTTGGGCAGCCCCGTCAGCGTGTCGTGGTTGGCGAGGTAGTCGAGTCGCTCGTGCAGTCTGACGCGCAGGCTGACGTCGCGCAAGGTGGCGACATAATGCGTGATGTTGCCGTCGCGGTCGACGAAGGGCCGTATGCTTTCGTCGGCGTGAAACGTTTCGCCGTTCTTGCGCCGGTTGACCACGAGCGCCTGGAATTCGTCGCCGGCCCGCAGGGCCGACCACATGCGCATGTAGAAATGCGGACCCTGGACCCCCGATTTCAGGATGCGGGGCGTGCGGCCGACCGCCTCGGCGCAGCTGAAGCTCGTCAGTGCTTCGAAGGCAGGATTCGCATACGTGATCCGGCCGTCCAGATCCGTGATCAGCATCGCATCGGCACTGGCGTTCGCTGCGGTGATGAGCCGCTGCATGTCGATCTCGAGCTCCTGCTTGCTCGCAGGCACGCGCATCGACACGATGAAGCCGCGTTTGCCTTCCAGGGACAGCGTATCGATCGACACGTCGATCGGGAACCTCCGCCCCACCGCATCACGCCCTTCGAAGCGCTGCCAGCCGCCGGTGGGATAGGAGAACACGGTGTAGGAGAGATTGTAGCCCGGTGTGTTTTCGCGGATCGGCAAATCGGGGATCAGCGTGCGCACGCCGGCCTCCAGCAGCTCGGCCGGCCGGCGTTTGAAGAGTTGCGCCGTGGCGGGACTGCACGAGCGGATCCGTCCGCACCTGTCGAGGATCAGCATCAGGCTGTCGATCGGTCCGGCTGCGCGCCGACGAGCCTGATGTTCCGGATGCGGCGCATAAGCGCTGTCGCGCAGCTCGGTGGCGCGGCGCAGGTGGCGGCCACGCTGCCACCCTCGTTCGCGGATCGCCGGGACGCACGCAGGCTGGGCGGGCGGAGTGAGCGGCTGGTCACGCAACATGTTCGTCATGCTCCATTCTCTGCGGCCTGCGGCGGCATCGCGGGGATCACAATCGACGCGGAGCGTCTTAGCCCCTGCGATCTGCCTCGCCGCAGTCCTGTCCGAACCTACCGAATTAGAAAGGATTTGACTTGCGTGATAAATACGCGCGCGCCCTTACCATTTGTGTGGTACGTGGAACCACGTAGCAGGATTCGGCGCGGCGCATCGCCATCTGCTGCGGCGGCGCCCGCAGCCCTCATCTGCCAAAGCCGGTCGCACCGAGCAGCAGCGCAAGCTCGACCAGCGAGGTCGCCCCCGTCTTTTGCAGGATGTGCGCGCGGTGCACCTCGACCGTGCGAAAGCTGATGCCCAGCTGATGCGCGATTTCCTTGTTGCTGTGCCCGGCCACGGCCAGTGACAGGACTTGCTGTTCGCGCTCGGTCAGCGCGCCGAGGCGGGCCTCGGCCGCCTGTCGGGCGGTCTCCGCCTCGTGCTCCTCGCGGGCAGCGGCGAGGGCGGCGCGGATGCGCGCGAGCAGTACCGCGCCATCGACAGGTTTGGTCAGGAAGTCGACCGCACCGGCCTTCATGGCGCGCACCGTGGTCGGAATGTCGCCGTGGGCGGTGAGAAAGATCGTCGGCAGCCGCACGCCGCGGCGGACGAGCTCGGCCTGCAGGTCCGGCCCGTGCATGCCGGGCAGGTTGACGTCGAGGACGATGCAGCCGGTCGCGTCCGGAGGCAAGGCGGCGAGAAAATCCTCGGCACAGGCGTAGGCGGCGGCCGGCAGCCCGGCGGTCTCGAGCAGCAGGAACAGGCTGTCACGGATCGCGGCAGAGTCGTCGACGATGAAGACGGTGGGCTCGGTCATGGCATGAAGGGTAGGGTGATGTGGAAGATTGCGCCCGACCCGTCGGGCGGATCGACCCAGAGCCGGCCCCCATGGGCCTCGATGAGCGAGCGACTGATGACCAGGCCCAGTCCGGTCCCCTTGGGCTTGGTCGTGAAAAAGGGCTGGAAGGCGCAACGGGCGGCCTCGCCGCTCAGACCGGGGCCGTTGTCGCGCACGGTCAGGTGCGCCCGCTCGCCGTCGGCAACGCCGCTGACACGGATCGCCATCCGGTCCGGCGCCATGCCGGCATCGCTCATTGCGTCGATGCTGTTGCGCACCAGGTTGACCAGCACCTTTTCGAGCTGCAGGCGGTTGGCGAGCACCGGGCGCAGCCCGGGGGCGAGCTCGACGGTGGTTTGAAAGCCACCGAACCTGTTCGCTTCGACGATGGCGAGTGCCTGTCGCACCGCGTCATCGAGATCGACCGGTTCGGAGGCGCAATCGCCCTTGCGCAGGAAGACGAGCAGCTCGTGCATCACTTCACCGGCGCGCTGGGCCTGCCGGGAGCTGCTCTCGAGCGCGTGCAGCAGCCGCTCGGGTCTCGGGTTGCCTGCGCGCAGCATGCGCTCGGCGGCCTCGGTATAGGCGGCGATCGCGTTGAGCGGCTGGTTCAGCTCGTGCGCGATCGCCGCAGCGGTCTCGCTGGCCACGTGCAGCGTCAGCATCTGCTCCATTTCGGCCCGTAATGCGTTCAGGTGCGCTTCGCTGCGCTTGCGTTCGGTAATGTCCTGCAGCATGCCGCGCAGCGCGACGATGCTGCCGTCGGCGCCCCACACCGGCTCGCCTCGATCGGTCATCCAGGCACGGGTGCCGTCTTCACGGACGATCTCGGTATCGAGCTCGTACGGAACGCCATCGCGGATCGCCTTGTCGACAGCTGCCGAGATGCGTTCCCAGCTCTCGGGTGTGTAATATCGATGCACCTCTTTGAAATTCGCAGGCGATCGTGCCGGGTCGCGCCCGAACAATCGGTACATCTGCTCGGACCAGACCGGACGATCGGCGCGAAAGTCCCAGGTCCAGTGGCCGATGCGGGCGATCCGCTGGGCTTCCCTGAGCACCGTCTCGTTCTCGCGCACCTGCTCGTTGGAACGGCGGTGTTGCGCCTCCAGATGCAGCGCGCGCTCGGCCGCCTCGCGCGCGTCTTCGAGGGCCCGGACGGTTTCACGCCGGCTTCGTTCGACGCGCGCCTCGTATTCGCTGATCAGACAGCCGAGCAGCGCAAACAGGGCGACCGACCGCAGCTCGGAAGGCGCGTCCGCGGCCCAGCTGAACGGCGGCGAGAGGAACACGTACCAGACCAGCGGGGCGGACACGGCAGTGCCGATCAGGCCGCCGACGTATCCGCCCAGACGCGCGCACAGGAACACCGTGGGCAGGAACATGAACCAGACGAACGGCTCGATTGCGGACCACAGCAGCCACTGGACAACCGCCGCCGCTGCAGGCAGAAAAAGACCGACCAGCAGACTGGTGCTCGGGTGGATGCAGACGGCGGTGCCGACGCCACCGGAGGCGGGCGGAGGGAGCATGGGAGCTCCGCCTTTGTCGAATATCATTGAATAATCATGTCAAGGGCCCGTACGGGCGGTCAATACGCCATTCGGCGGGCAATCGAACCTGTTCTGCCCATCTCGGGTGGATCATCGGAGAAAATGTGAATTGAACCGGCTCGACACGCAAATCTGGCTGCAGCACGCCTGGCTGAATCGACTGCAGTCCTTTCTGCTGCTCGCCGTGCTGGGCGGGCTGCTGGCGCTGCTCGGCTGGCTGTTGTGGGGCGTCGACGGCGTGCTGATGCTGCTGCTGTTCGGGTTCGTCACCGTCGTGCTGAGCCCGGCCGTCACGCCGCGCCTGGTGATGCGCCTGTACGGCGCCAGGCCGCTCTCGCCGGCCCAGGCGCCGGCGATGTACGCGGTCGTTCGCGAGCTCGCACGCCGGGCCGGCTTGCCGGCCGTTCCGACTGTCTACTACGTGCCCAGCGGCATCGTGAATGCCTTTGCCGTCGGGCGACGCGCCGGCGCTGCGGTGGCGGTCACCGACGGGCTGCTGCGCGTGCTCGATCGTCGCGAGCAGATCGGCGTGCTGGCGCACGAGATCAGTCACATCGGCGCCAACGACATGTCGGTGATGGGCCTCGCGGACATGTTCAGCCGCCTGACCAGCCTGTTGTCGCTGTTCGGCCAGTTGCTGCTGGTGGTCAACCTGCCGCTGATGCTGGTGTCCGACGTGGCGGTCAACTGGTTCGCGATCCTGGCGCTGATCTTCGCGCCGACCTTGAGTGCGCTGGCGCAACTGGGCCTGTCGCGCACGCGCGAGTACCATGCCGACCTCAATGCCGCCCGTCTGACCGGCGACCCCGAGGGGTTGGCACGGGCTCTGGTCAAGATCGAGCGCGTTCAGGGGCGCTGGCTCGAGCGCGTGTTCCTGCCGGGGCGCAGTGTTCCGGATCCGTCGCTGCTGCGCACCCATCCGCCGACCGAGGAGCGCGTCGCGCGCTTGATGGCCCTGCAACAGCCGACGGACGAGGGCTCGTGGACCATCGATGCGGGGCCGACGTCGTGGGCGGAACTGCCCGAGGACGGACGGATCATGCGGCGTCCGCGCTGGCGAATCAGCGGCCTGTGGTACTGACCGGCTCCACGCGGTCGCCTGCAGGGTCATGACGAGGCTGCGTGGCGGCGGTGCGACAACGCGGTCCCGGCTTCAAAGACTCGGCGTCTCGTCGTGCACGTGAGTGCGCTCGTGCCGGTCCTGGCACGGGAAGCAGCGCAGCGCGGTCGGTACGGCGAGAAGGCGCTCGTGGTCGATCGGGTTGCCGCAGTCGATGCACTGCCCGTAGCGGCCATCGGCGATGCGCTGCAAGGCGGCGTCGATTTCGCGAATCTCCCCGATGTCCCGATGCACCATTGCGTTATCGACGTCGATCAGCAGGTCGGCCAAGGCTTCATCACCCGGATCGGGGACCCCGGCCAGATCCGCGTAGGGATGCTCGTCCATACGGGTGAGCACTTCGCTGATCTCGGCCAGCAACTCTGTACGGCGCTCGCGCAGGAGCTTCCCGAGATGTGCGATCTGCGTCGGTGTCGGCTGTTCCATGGGCTTTGGCTCCGTCTGGTCGCTATCACCTCCGGTCGTCGCGACAGGATGCGAGGCTGGTCTGCTGTGGTGGCGTAGGCGGGGCGGCCGCGCGATGGAGGCTCCCTCGGCACGTGTGTGGCCGGTGTCCTTGCCTGCCAGCATTCGACAGTCGTCGGCGGCCGAAAGTGTCGCTCGGGCGCGTCGGATGATACAGCCCCACCGACAGGATTCGTGCCTGGCCCGGCGATGTGCCGACCTTGCGGCGCCGCCGCGGGCCATGTCTTCAGGCGTCCGTCTCGCCCTTGGGGGTCGTTCCTTGTGCTTTTCAATATCCGTGCTAGGATAGCTAGTAAGTGATTACTAACTTACCCAGAGACATGGATACGCATTCAAAACATCTACCGGCTGATGAACGGCGAGCGGTGACCGTCGAAGCGGTTGTCGATCTGGCCGGGACCCAGAACCCGAGCGAGATCACCACGGCCGCCATCGCCAAGCACATGAACCTGACGCAAGGCGCCTTGTTTCGGCATTTCCCCAACAAGGAAGCGATCTGGAAGGCGGTCATGGAGTGGGTGGCGGAACGACTGCTCGCACGCATCGACCGATCGGCTAAGGGAATCGACTCTCCCCTGGCAGCCATGGAGGCAATGTTCATGAGCCACGTCGAGTTCGTCGCCGAACATCCTGGCGTCCCCCGGATGATCTTCGGTGAGCTTCAGCGTGCCGAACCGACCCCCGCCAAGCGGATGGTGCAGACCCTGATTCAACGCTATGGCGAGCGCCTGAATCGACTCATCGAGCAGGGCAAGTCGAATGGAGAACTGTGCTCCACGCTGGATACCGACGCGGCGGCAACCCTATTTATCGGCACGATTCAGGGCCTAGTCATGCAATCGCTGCTCGCCGGTGATGTGGAACGCATCCGCCGCGATGCGCCACGGGTGTTTGCGGTTTATCGGCGCGGCATCGGGAGCGAGCAATGAAACGTATGGCTATCCAGAGTCGCACCCTGGCTCTCCTCGCGGTGATCACTCCGCTACTGGCGCTTTTCGTCTATGTGGCCCTGCGATCCGGACCACTGGCCCCCGTCGCCGTAACCGTTGCCCACGTGGAGTCGCGCCCGCTCACCCCTGCGCTGTTCGGTATCGGCACCGTCGAGGCGCGCTACACATACAAGATCGGCCCCACGTTTGCGGGTCGTGTGAAACGGCTGGATGTGCATGTCGGCGATCGCGTGACGGCGGGACAGGTGCTCGCAGAGATGGACCCGATCGATCTCGACGATCGCGTACGGTCCCAGGAGTCGGCACTGAAGCTTACGGAGGCGACGCTTCGCGAGGCGGCGGCGCGGCAAGCCTATGCCGAATCCCAGGCGCGACGCTATGAACAACTTTTCGCCGTCCGTTCAACGAGCGAGGAAATGCTCACCACCAAACGGCAGGAACTGCAAATCACCGATGCTGCCCTATCCGCTGCGCGGGAAAACCTTGCTCGCGCCCGGTCCGATCTTGAAGCCGTCGTAGCGCAACGAAGCAATCTGCGTCTCATTGCGCCAGTCGACGGAGTGGTCGCCGTACGCGATGCCGATCCGGGTACGACCATCGTCGCCGGTCAGGCGGTGGTGGAAGTGATCGACCCCAAGAGCTTGTGGATCAACGTCCGCTTCGACCAGATCAGCGCATCGGGGCTGGTAAGCGATTTGGCCGCGCGGATCGCGCTGCGTTCGCGCAGCGACGAACTGCTCAGAGGACGCGTGCTGCGGGTGGAGTTGATGGCGGATGCAGTGACCGAAGAGACGCTGGCCAAAGTGGTCTTCGATCACGTCCCTGAACCCTTTCCGCCGATAGGAGAACTCGCCGAAGTCACCGTTGATCTGGCGGAGATCTCCGCGATGCCGGCAATCCCGAACGCAGCGGTACGTCGTGAAGGCGAAACATTGGGCGTCTGGCAGATCGTGGACGGCGGCCTGCAGTTCACGCCGGTGAAGCTTGGTGTGTCTGATCTGGATGGTTGGGTGCAGGTCCGTGACGGACTCGAAGATGGCGACCGAATTGTCATGTACAGCGAAAATGAGCTCAGCCCGCGCAGCCGAATCCACATCGTCGAGCATATTCCTGGAGTCTCGCAATGATCAGCCTCGCCGGTCGCGACATTCTCCATGCTTGGGGAAAATTCGTCTTCACCGGCATCGGACTCGGACTGCTGATTGGCGTGACCTTGACCATGGCCGGCGTCTACCGGGGCATGGTGGACGACGGCAAGGCGCTGCTCGACAACAGCGGCGCCGATCTCTGGGTGGTGCAAAAGGACACGCTGGGCCCTTACGCGGAATCGTCGAGCCTCAACGATGATGTGTACCGCGGCATCCTCGCGATGCCGGGCGTCGCCCGAGCGGCGAACGTGACATATCTGACCATGCAGGTACGCAAAGAACAGAGCGATGTGCGGACCATGGTCGTCGGCATCGCCCCCACGCGGGTGGGAACGCCACCCGGATGGCCGCCCTATCTCGTCGCGGGACGCCAGATCACGCGGGGCCACTACGAGGCGGTGGCCGACATCGCCACCGGGTTCAAACTCGGGGATCGTCTCGCGATTCGCCGCAATCATTACACCGTCGTGGGGCTCACCCGGCGCATGGTGTCCTCCAGTGGCGATCCGATGGTATTCATCCCGCTCAAGGATGCCCAGGAAGCACAATTCCTCAAAGACAATGATGCGATCTGGCAAAGCCGGCGTCGCACCGAGGCGAATCCTGCCCTCAACCGTCCTGGCGTGCCCGGCCTGCTCGATGCCGTCATCGCTTCGCAAAGCACCAACGCGTTCGTCAATGCCGTGCTGGTCACGCTGAAACCGGGTCATGCGCCAGACGACGTCGCCGAATCCATTCGCCGCTGGAAGCGCCTGACGGTGTACACCCGGTCGCAGATGGAAGAGATCCTCATCGGAAAACTGATCGCTACGTCAGCCAAGCAGATCGGCATGTTCCTGGTGATTCTCGCGATCGTCAGCGCCGCCATCGTCGCCTTCATCATCTACACGCTGACGATGGACAAGATCCGCGAGATTGCGGTCCTGAAGCTCATCGGCACGCGCAACCGCACCATCGCGGCGATGATCATGCAGCAGGCGCTCGCGCTTGGGGTGATCGGCTTCGTGGTCGGCAAGATCACCGCCACCTTCGCGGCGCCACTGTTTCCCAAGTATGTGCTGCTCATGCCGCAGGATTCCCTTGCAAGTTTCTTTGCGGTGCTGGTGATCTGCGTGCTGGCCAGCGTCATCGCGATCCGCATGGCGCTCAAGGTCGATCCGGCCGAAGCCATCGGAGGTTGAGATGAGTGGCAAAGGCATTCGCATTGAAGGCTTGAGAAAACGCTACGGCGAGGGCGACACCGCCGTCGACGCCCTCAAGGGCGTGGACATGCAGGTGGCGCCCGGCGAGGTAGTGGGACTGATCGGACCCTCCGGTTCGGGCAAGAGCACTCTGCTCAAATGTTTGGGCGCCGTGATCGACCCGACCGCCGGACGCATGGTGCTGGGCGACGAGGTGATTTTTGACGATGGCTGGAGAGTGCGTGACCTGCGCGCCTTGCGGCGGGACAAGATCGGCTTCGTCTTCCAGGCCCCGTATCTGATTCCATTTCTCGATGTCACCGATAACGTCGCGCTGCTGCCGATGCTGGCAGGCATTTCCAACGGCGAGTCACGTTCGACGGCGCTCGAATTGCTCACCGCGCTGGATGTGCAGCATCGCGCCCGCGCCATGCCGTCACAGCTTTCCGGCGGCGAACAGCAGCGCGTCGCGATCGCCCGCGGGCTGGTCAATCGCCCCCCCGTGATCCTGGCCGATGAACCCACCGCACCGCTCGATTCGGAACGCGCCATGGCCGTGATCCGCATTCTCAACGACATGGCACGCAAGTTCGAGACCGCGGTCATCGTCGTCACGCACGACGAAAAGATCATCCCCACCTTCAAACGCATCTACCACATTCGCGACGGCGTGACCCACGAGGAAACCGGCGAAGGGCGGGGTTTTGGGTGAAATGGCAAGGATAGGAGTAGGCACTATGAGTCGCGACGGCGAGAAGCGGTTCGAGGAGGCCCACCTCAAGCGATGGTGGGATGTCACGTGCAATTACCTGTTCGCGGACCTGCAAGACGCTTCCGGCATGGCGGTTTCTGCCGGCAGGGCTGCCGTTTCATTTACCGCGTCGGGGCACGCTCCGAACAGTGGTGGTGCGTCGGAACATGCACTCGTGGTGCAGAGCAGTTGGCCTGCGACGAGAACCGCGGGTCGCGGTGGCCAAGTCCGTTACCTCTCCCGCGTGCGTGGGAGCTTATTGCGTCTGTTGAAGCAGGTGCGGCAGCGCGACGAGGACCCGCTGTCGGAATTGGAGCGCCTGTTCCAGCTTCAAGTCTGGTTCATCGTGCATCACCCGGATGTCCCGAAGCACCTGCTGGGCTGGCTGTTGGAAGACGGCGACGCGCGTATCCGGCGGCGCATCCGAGGGGTGATTGACCAATTCGCTTCCCGTTTTTCGCGAATCATCGGTCAGGCCCAGGATCAGGGACTGATCAGAGCCGACGTCGAGCCCCATGCCGCGGCGAATCTTCTGGTCGGCGTCATCCAGGGGCTGGTGCTCAGGACTCATGCCGCGCCGCAGCGGCCGGAATCGTTCGCGCGGGAGGCGGCCGAAGCCTTCGCCATTTGCCGAGCCGGGCTGGCTCAGCGTTCGGACTGAATGCCGGCAGCGGCCAATTGCCAGGGGAATATCGCCGGGAGCCTGCCCACGCCGGCGCGGGCGGTGCTCACGATCATCGCCGGGCGCCGGTTATCGCAGCAAGGCACGTAGCGTAAGAGGCGGTTCCAGATTCTTCCCGCCGTCGGAGATGGGAAATGAACAACACTCAAGCAGGCATTCATACCATTCAAGACCTTGACCGGGCAGCGCGTGTCCGTCTGGGGCGCCTGACGCAAGGGCTATCTCCCGTTTCCATCGTCAGCGCCTTTTCGGACTGGCTCGTCCATCTTGCGATATCGCCGGGTCGGCAGCAGGAACTGGCAGAAAGGGCGCTGCGCCAGTGGACACGTCTTGGCTTGGAGGTCTTCAGGTGCATTGCGGGACGCGGCGAACCCTGCATCGAGCCCCTGCCGCAGGACCATCGCTTTGCAGCGCCCGAATGGAAGCAGTGGCCATACAACCTGATCTACCAGGCCTTCTTGCTCAATCAGCAGTGGTGGCACTACGCCACAACAGATGTCCTCGGGGTCACCCGCCACCACGAACAGCAGGTCACCTTCGCCGTGCGTCAGATGTTGGACGTGTTCTCGCCATCGAACTTCTTGCTGACCAACCCGGAGGCATTGTGCGTCACCGTCAGGAGTGGCGGCGCCAACCTGCTGCAAGGCGCGCTGAACCGCTTCGACGATGCGATGCGGATTGCGACCGGGCAACCGCTGCCCGGTACCGAAAAGTTCCGCCCCGGCCATGAAGTGGCGGTCACGCCCGGCAAGGTGGTGTTCCGCAACCACCTCATCGAGGTGATCCAATACCTGCCGCAGACCGAGCGCGTGTTCGCCGAGCCCGTGCTGCTCATCCCGTCGTGGATATTGAAGTTCTACATTCTCGACCTGTCGCCCGGCAATTCCCTGGTCAGGTATCTCGTCGAAATGGGCCACACGGTCTTTATGGTTTCGTGGAAAAACCCGGACTCGGATGATCGCGATCTCGGCATGGACGACTACCTGCAATCGGGCGTCATGGCGGCCATCGAGGCAGTCGCCACCATCGTACCGAATCGGCGGATTCAGGCCGCGGGCTATTGTCTGGGCGGCACCTTGCTGTCCATGGCGGCGGCGTACATGGCCCGATCGCAGGATGATCGATTGAAATCGCTCACCATGCTGGCGTCTGAACTCGACTTCACCGAGCCGGGCGAATTGGGTCTGTTCATCGATGAAAGCCAGCTGGCCTTTATCGGCGCCATGATGTTCAAGCAAGGCTATCTCGATGGCAAGCAGATGGCCGGCGCCTTTGCGTTGCTCAATTCACGCGATTTGGTGTGGTCGCGCATGGAGCATGACTATCAGCTGGGGCTGCGTCGTCCGGTAACCGATGTGGCGGCGTGGAATGCCGATGCGACGCGCATGCCTTACCGGCAGCACAGGGAGTACCTGCACAGCCTCTATCTCAGGAACGACCTTGCCGAGGGGCGCTACTTGGTGGACGGCAAGCCAATAGCGCTATCCGACATTCGCGTGCCGGTTTTTTCGCTCGGCACGCAGCGCGATACGGTATCGCCGTGGCACTCGGTCTACAAGGTGAATCGGCTGATCGATGCCGAACTGACGTTCTGTCTCACCAGCGGCGGCCACAACATGGGCGTAGTCAATCCGCCGGGCGCCGGTGCCAAGCGCGGTTATCAATTGGCCACACGCCATGACGGCGATCATTACATTGATCCGGCCGCGTGGTCAGCCACGGCACCGTCGTACGAGGGATCGTGGTGGCCCGCATGGGAGGGCTGGCTGCGGCAGCATGCCGGCACGCGCATCGTGCCGCCCCAGCTGGGGAGCAAGGCGCACCCGGTGCTCGACGACGCGCCGGGCCGCTACGTGCTGATCCCTTGATGGGTCGCGAGGCGGACGAGATGACTCCTGGGCCTTTCCTCGCGGATCAGTCAGTTTGCCGGACGAGAAAGGAAAGCGCCGGTTCGTGGCGTCACGTTCGAATGACTATGTTTGCGCAAAGCGCAGCCCCTGTCTCCGGGCAATCACTGACAAGGCTTGTCCGCGCTCGATCTGCCATGGCCCTCATGCTAGCTGGCTTGTGTCTCTCGCCGGCAACGGGCCAAGGTGCCAGCGATGGCGCCGGCGGCCTCGGCGATTGCGGGGCGGACGCAACACTCAGAGTGCGCGGCGGGACGGCCAGGGTAGAGAACGATCTGTTCACCGGCAGCGACCAGAATTACACCAGTGGGGTGGCGTTCACCCTCGTATCGCACGACATCCCCGGCCGACTGCAGATCGATTGTCTGCCGGCACTGGTACGGCATTACGCGCACTTCATCAGGTTCATGAACCCAGGATTCTGGGCCGGCGCGGATAACCGCACCGATACTCAGAACGTCGTCGTCCGATTCGGCCAGTCCATGTACACGCCGGCGGACTACACCAGGACGGATCTGATCCGCGACGATCGGCCGTATGCGGGATTGCTCTACATGGGTCTGGCGTGGAACCGGCGAAAACACGAACCCGAGTCGGATCGTGAAATGCTTGACACTCGGGAGATCTCCTTTGGGGTGATAGGCCGTTGGTCGTTCGCGGAGCAGTCGCAAAACCTCGTCCACGATCTGATCGGGGCCGACCGGTTTCTGGGGTGGCGACATCAGTTGAAGAGTGAGCCGGCCTTTCAGTTAGCCGTCGACCGCAAGTTCAGGGCGTTTCATGGGGCTGGGGCGATCAGCCCCGGCTTCTCCTCCGACTCGATACGTTCGCTGGGGCTCAGGCTCGGCAACATCGAGACATCGGCCAGTTTGGGCATTGAAGGCCGCATTGGCTGGAACCTGCCGAATGATTTCGGAAGCTATCCCATCAGGCCGGGCGCCGAGAACCGCCCGCCATCGGCCGCCTCGATCCACGGCAAATCCGGCGAATCCGCCCCGGCCGTCAGTCGGCCACGTCCTGGCGTGCATCTCTTCGGCATGTTGGAAGCGAAGGCTGTCGCCATGTCGTTATACACAAATTGCTCGCCCCATCGTCATGCGTTTAGGGTATTTT
>DAOMOP010000025.1:0-31336 GCA_035444405.1 Rhodocyclaceae bacterium | reverse complement strand
CGTCGCGAACGGGCGCGCGGGCGCCGATGACGGCGGCGAACAGCCGTCGGGCTACCGCGGCTACCTGCAGGTGCTGCACGACGGGCAGCCGCCCGTCGACGCGCCACTGGCCGCATTCGACGCGTGGGCGCGCGCGGTGCTCGCCGCGCATGCCCGCTTCCAGGTCTTGTGCGCGCTGCGCCGCGGTCCGTGCGGCGTCGACGGCCTGAACGCGCACATCGCGCAGACGCTGTGCGCGGCCGGCCTGATCGCGGCGAGCCACGGCTGGTATGTCGGCCGTCCGGTGCTGGTCACGCGCAACGACTACGGCCTCGGCCTGATGAACGGCGACATCGGCATCACGCTGGCGCTGCCGCAGGCAGTCGCGGGCGGGGCGACGGCATGGGCATTGCGTGTGGCCTTTGCCGCCGGCAATGGTGGCGAGGGCATCCGCTGGGTGTTGCCGAGCCGGCTGCAGGCGATCGAGACCGTGTTCGCGATGACCGTGCACAAGTCGCAGGGCTCGGAGTTCGAGCACGTCGCGCTGGTGCTGCCCGACGCGCCGAGCCCGATCCTGACGCGCGAGCTCGTCTACACCGGCATCACGCGCGCGCGGCGCCGGCTCACGCTGGTCACCGGCGGCGAGGCGCGCGTGCTCGACGAGGCGGTGGCGCGGCGCGTGCGCCGCGCGAGCGGCCTGCTCGAAGCCGACGGCTCGCGGTGTGGGGCCGCGAGCGCCTGAGCGGCGGTGAAGAAACGCCGCAGGGGCCCGTGAGCGTGCCTTGCCGCCCGCGGCGGTGTAGCCGCCATCCCCGGGTGCGACCAGAAACGTTTGGCGACGGCAGGGTCGACGGACGGCACGCACGCGGCGCCATGACGCGAGAGCGGCAATTGGTATAAGCTCGCGGCGCGTCACGGGCCCCGGAACGGCCCGCTGCAGGAATTCGAACACCTATCACTTACGGGAGAGAAACAGATGCGCTATGGCAGGAAAGGCTTGCTGGTCGGGTTGCTGTGTGGCCTGGTGACGGGTGCCGCGCTGGCACAGGCGCAGTCGCGCGACGCTGCCGCCGGCGAGGCGGGCGGCCCGAAGGCCGAGCTCGAGGCCGCACTCGGCGGCGCCGTCTTCACCGGTACCTACACGCGCGACGGCTCGCCCTATGTGCTGCAGTTCGGTACCGACGGTTCGCTCGCGGACAACCGCGAGCGCACCGGGCGCTGGTGGGCGAACGACCAGGGCGAATACTGCCGCGAATGGGCGAACGGCCCGATGGCCGGCACCAGTGCCTGCCTGGAGGTGCTGATCCACGGCAAGCGCATGGCGGTCTATTCCGGCGACGAGAAGGTGCTCGACGGCGAGCTGCAACGCGCCGGCGAGTAATCCTCGCGCGGCCAGGGCGGCGACGGACCCGGCCCCCGCCCTGGCCGCGCTGCGCCGCTCCCGTCGAGCGTGCCGGGCTTCGGTGCGGCGTCGCGTGTTCTATGATCAGATCGTGTCATCGTCGCTGCGGCCCGGGAGGATGCCTGATGAACACGTGTGACTGGTCCGGCGTGCGCCGCACTCTGGTGCGCCTTGCCGCCGCGGCGGTGCTGGCGCTGCCGCCGGTGGCCGGCGCCTTCACCGGCTTCACCTACACGGTGCCGCTGCAGCCCGAGCAGGCCTCGGGTTACACCGCCAAGCCGGGCTGGGCGACCGAGCGTTTCGCCGTCGCCGCGGCCAATCCGCTCGCCACCGACGCCGGCTTCCAGGTCCTCGCGGCGGGCGGCTCGGCGCTCGACGCGGCGATCGCGGTGCAGATGGTGCTGACGCTGGTCGAGCCGCAGTCGAGCGGCATCGGCGGCGGGGCGTTCCTGCTGCACCACGACGGCCGCGAGCTCGTCGCCTACGACGGGCGCGAGACCGCGCCGCAGGCGGTCGGCGAGGACCTCTTTGTCGACGCCGACGGCCAACCGCTGGCGTTCATGGACGCGGTGGCGAGCGGCCGTTCGGTCGGCGTGCCGGGCGTGCTGCGCATGCTCGAGATGGCCCATGTGCGCCACGGCCGGCTGCCGTGGGCGGCGCTGTTCGTGCCGGCGATCACGCTGGCCGAGCAGGGTTTTCCGGTCAGCGCGCGCCTGCACACGATGCTCGAGACCGACGAGGCGCTGCGGCGCAACGCGAAGGCGGCGGCGTTCTTCTACGACGACGCCGGCAAGGCGCTGCCGGTCGGCCACATGCTGCGGAATCCGGCGCTCGCGGCGGTATTGCGGCAGCTCGCCGCGCACGGCAGCGATGCGTTCTACTTCGGGCCGATCGCGCGCGACCTCGTCGCCGAGGTGCGCGCCCACCCCGAGCGTCCCGGCGCGCTCGCCGAGGGCGATCTGACCGCATACACCGCGATGGTGCGCGATGCCATCTGCACCGACTGGAAGCGCTTCCGCGTGTGCGGCTTTCCGCCGCCGTCGTCGGGCCACCTGACCATCATGCAGATGCTCGGCATCCTCGAGCACCTGCCGCCGGTCGAGGCGCCGCTCGTCGACGGCCTGCCGGCGCCCGACTGGCTGCACCAGTTCACCGAGGCGGCGCGGCTTGCGTTCGCCGACCGCGGCCTCTACATCGCCGATCCGGACTTCGTCGAGGCGCCCGGTGGCGACTGGACGACGCTGCTCGCACCGGCCTATCTGCGTGCGCGCGCCGCGCTGATCGGTGACGAGAGCATGGTGCACGGCGTGCCGGGCAGCCCGGCGCCGTCCAAGGTGAGTCTCGCACCGCAGCCCGAGCAGCTCGAGTTCGGCACCAGCCACCTCAGCATCGTCGACGCGTACGGCAACGCACTGGCGATGACGACGACGATCGAATCGGCTTTCGGCGCGCGCATCCTCGTCGACGGCGGCACGAATCTCGCGGGCGGCTTTCTGCTCAACAACGAGCTGACCGACTTCTCGTTCGCGCCGCGCGACGAGGCCGGCCGCCCGATCGCCAACCGCGTCGAGCCGGGCAAGCGGCCGCGCTCGAGCATGAGCCCGACGCTGGTGTTCGAGCGCGACAGCGGCGCGCTGGTCGCGAGCCTGGGCTCGCCCGGCGGTGCCGCGATCATCCACTACACCGCGAAGGCATTGATTGCGATGCTCGACTGGGGGCTGGACGCGCAGCGCGCCCTCGACCTGCCGCACGCGGTGACGCTGGGCGGGCCGACCTTTCTGGAAGAGGGGCGTTTTCCCGAGGCGACCATCGAGGCGCTGCGCGTGCGCGGCCACGAGGTCGTCGAGCGCGAGCTCACCAGCGGCCTGCAGGCGATCCGGCGCACCGAGAGCGGCTTCTTCGGTGGTGCGGACCCGCGCCGTGAGGGCATCGTGATGGGCGAGTGAGCCGCCGGCTGCCCGTCCGGACGGCGATGGCGGCTGAACTTGATCTGCGCAAAAGATGCGATGTGGAACTTGTGGTAGCTTTCGGGGGCGTTTTCCGTCCAACCGCTGCAGCCGCCCACCCCCGCGCAGGTCATGTTCGCCACGACACATGTCAACTTGCTGGATCTGGTCCTTTCGGTCGGCAATGCGGTCGACCTCGTCTCGCCCAAGGTCGCGCATCACCACAAGCGTGTCGGCTACATCGCGGCGTCGATCGGGCGCGAGCTCGGCGTGCCGCTGGCGGCCCAGCACGAGCTGATGATGGCCGGGCTGCTGCACGACATCGGCGCGCTGTCGCTCGACGAGCGCGAGCGCCTGCTCGCGTTCGACGCCGACGCCGACGACGTCGACGTGCATGCGCACGTCGGCTATCTGCTGCTGCGCAAGTTCGCGCACTTCGCCGGCATCGCCGAGCTGGTGCGCTTTCATCACCTGCCGTGGGCGCACGGCGACGGCGAGCGCTGCTGCAGCGAGCCGGTGCCGTTCGGCGCGCACCTGCTGCACCTGGCCGACCGCATCGAGGTGTCGATCGACAAGACGCGCCCGGTGCTCGACCAGGCCGACGGCATCGTCGCGGCGATCGCGCACTGCGCCGGCACCCAGTTCGTGCCCGCGGCAGTCGCGGCCTTCCGTGCGCTGGCGGCGCGCGAGACCTTCTGGCTCGACGTCGCCTCGCCGATGCTGGGCCAGATGATGGCCGACGCGGTGCGCAACGTGCTGATCGAGATCGGACCGGACGACCTGCAGGACTTCGCCGAGCTGCTCGCCCACGTCATCGATTTCCGCAATCCGTTCACGGCCACGCATTCGAGCGGCGTGGCCGCCGCGTCGGCCTTGCTGGCCGCCCACATGAGCTTCTCGGCGGCCGAGTGCCGGCAGATGCGCATCGCCGGCTATCTGCACGACCTCGGCAAGCTCGCGATCCCGGCCGAGCTGCTCGACAAGCCGGCGCCGCTGACCGAGGGCGAATTCCGCGTGATCAAGACCCACGTCTATCACACCTTCCAGATCCTCGCGCCGATCCGCGGCCTGCACGACATCGTCACGTGGGCCTCGCTGCACCACGAGCGGCTCGACGGCAACGGCTATCCGGGCCGCCGCGATGGCGCCGCGCTGCCGCTCGGCGCGCGCATCCTGGCGGTCGCCGACGTCTTCACGGCGCTGTCCGAGGATCGCCCCTACCGCGCCGCCTGCAGTCGCGACACGGTGATCGCGATGCTGACGGACATGGCCGAGCGCCGCGTCGTCGATGCCAGCGTCGTCGCGGCGCTGATCGCCCATTACGATGACATCGACGCGGCGCGGCGCAGCGCGCAGCTGGCCGCGCGCCGCGAGTACGAGGAATTCCTCGGGCTGCTCGGCGATGGCCCGTGCACGCTAAGCCCCGGTTGCGCAGCGCTTCGAGCACGTCCGTCGGGGGACGCGAGGCGCGCGGCGGTCGCCTCGCCGAGCGCCGCCGCGGTGATGCGCGGCGGCGGCCCGGTACAATCGGTGGGTCATGAATTCGAGGCGCGTGCCGATGCACACCAGTCCAGCCCAGTTGCGCCGGCGCTGCTGCCCGCCGCGGCGGACGGCGCGCGTGACGAGGCCGCTGCGTGGACCGAGCGCGACCGCCTGCCGCTGCAGGCGCTCGTCGCCGCGAACCTGATCCCGCTCGCCGGCGTGCTGCTGTTCGGCTGGGATGCGCGCAACCTGCTGTTGCTGTACTGGCTCGAGAACCTCGTCGTCGGCGGCTACACGCTGCTGCGCATGCTGCACGCCGGCGGCCTGCGGGCGCTGTTTCCGGCCGCCTTCTTCAGCTTCCACTACTCGTTCTTCTGCGCCGGCCACGGCATCTTCATCATGGCGATCGCGTCGCTCGGCGCGGGCGAGGGGGCCGACGGGCCCGACGTGTTCCCCGACGACACGTGGGGTCCGCTGATGCCGTTCGCGATGCTGTGGCAGCTCTTCGGCTGGATCGCCGAGCACGCGCCCGGCTTGCTCGCGCTGCCGCTTCTCGCCTTCGTCGTCAGCCACGGCATCTCGACCGTCGTGCATCACTTCATCGGCGGCGAGGACGCCGGGCGCAAGGCCGACGAGATCATGTTCGACCCGTACAAGCGCATCGTCGCGTTGCATGTGGCGATTCTCGCCGGCGGCTTCGCCGTGATCGGCAGCGGCGGCGGCTCGCTCGCGCCGGCGCGGGCCGTGCTGATCGGCATCAAGACCGCGATCGACCTGCATCAGCACCGCCGCGCGCACCGCCGTCGGGCAGAGCGCGCGGCCGAAAATCGTGGGCAGGAGGAGGATTCGCCGCCCGTGCAGCCGTGAAGGCCGGCGTGCGACTCGCCCTGCCTTCACGCGTAACCTGCCGACGACCGTTTCAAAGGGCGTCGGCGAGGAACTCGGCGGGCGTGACGATGCGTGTGCGACCGATGTGCCGGCGCTCCAGCAGGCCCGCACGTCGATCGCCGGTCACGAGCCAGTCGGCCTCGCCCGCGCTGGCCATCGCCAGCAGGAAGGCGTCGTCCGGATCCGCCGTGTCGAACTGCTGCGGCAGCCTGTCCAGAACGATGGCGCGCTGCAGATTGTTGATCATCAGTCCGACCCGCGCAGGCTGCAGGATTGCCTGCAGCTTCGGGTAGCGGCTGGCGCGGCGGATTTCGTCGAGCTGTATGCGCGAGGTGATCAGTTCGAAGCGCGCCAGACGCCACGCTCGATAAATCGCGTCTGGCGGACCATGGGGTGAGATCAGTGCGCTGAGCAGGATGTTGGTGTCGAGGACCACCCGCATCACTGGCGCCGCGCCCAGTCGAGTGCTTCTTCGATCGCGGATTCGAGCTCGGCTTGGCCGACCAGGGCGTTTGCGCCCTTGGCGGCCTCTGCCGTCAGCTCGAGGATATGTGCACGGACCGCTTCTTCGATGAAACGTGACAGGTCACCCTTCTTGCCGCCACCCTGGCTGGCCAGAAAAAGCCGCAATGCACGATCGGTGTCAGCAGAGACTGCGATGTTCCAGCGGGTCGTTGCCACGGGTTTCTCCGAGTTGGATGTATAGGTGTTTATACATCTGTTCGTGGTGTGATGCAACGCAACTGCCGCACATGCGGCCTCCGCACGTACAGCGCAATCGAGGGCCGCAGGAGAGTCGATCTGCTCGTCACGGCGTGATGTCCGCAGGCCTCCGCGATCCTGCCCGGATGTCGTCGCCGACCGTGAATAATGCACAACCCGAGATCGTCTTGTGTCGCAGAAACCGTTCGGCGCCCGGTTCAGAGTATTCATCAGGCACTGCCGCGAGCGCCACGGCGATGCGCCGGATGGCCGGCGGGCGGTGCCGCCGATGGACTCGATGCAAGGAGCGTGTCATGAAGAACTCGACGGACTTGAGCGAACGGGCGCTGATGCTTGTCGCGGCGCTCGCCTTCTTCTCGACTGTGGCGACGGCGGCTTCGGTCGGCGCTTCGGGCGCGCCGGGACAGGCGCCGGCTGCCGATGGGCACAGCCTGGAGGTGGCGGCCGCGGCCGAACTCGGCGCCGCATGTGCGAATCGCTACGGCAGTCGTTCGGCCGGCTGGTACGTCGGTTGAACGCGGCTGCGCCGCGCACGCACCGCGCGTGCGCGGCTCAGCCGTCGCGCGCCTGCGGCGGCAACGCGAGCAGGTTCACCGCGGCGACCGGGCGGCTGAAACCCTTGAGCGCGAGCTCGCCGACTTCCTCGCAGGCAACCAGCGTCTCGACGCGTGCGAGCGTGCGCCGGTGGGTCAGGATCTGCCCGCTCGCGGCCTCGCCGCACAGGCGCGCGGCGAGGTTCGTGACGGTGCCGATTGCGCCGTAGTCGATGCGATCCTCGAAGCCGATCGCGCCGATCGTCGCATAGCCTTCGGCGATGCCGATCGCAAGACCCAGTTCGATGCCGCGCCGCTGCCAGTCGCGGCCGAGCACGTCGGCCGTGTCGCGCATCGCCAGCGCCATGCGCACCGCGCGCGCGGTCGCGTCGGGCACGACGACCGGGTCGTTGAAGAACACCATCAGCCCGTCGCCGGTGAAGCGCTCGAGCGTGCCGCCGTGGCGCTGGATCAGCCGGCCCATCGCGGCGTGGTAGCTGTGCAGCACCGCCATCACGTCCTCGGGCTCGGCGGTCTCGGCAAAGGCGGTAAAGCCGCGCAGATCGAGGAACACCACCGTGACCTCGCGGCGGTGGCTCGCGAGCGGGTCATCGCCGCAGCCATCGACGATCAGCTCGGCCTGGTTGATCGGCTTGCCGAGAAAGTCGTCCGCGCCGGCCTCGAGCCCCTTGATGCGTTCGCCGGCCGGGTCGAGCGCGGTGACCATCACCACCGGCAGCGTCGCGGTGGCCGGGTCGGCGCGCAGCTGCCGGCACACGTCGTAGCCGGACAGGCCCGGCATCACGACGTCGAGCAGCACCAGGTCGGGGCAGTCCGCGGCGATGCGCGCCACGGGCGGCATCGGCATGCTCCGGGCGCTGTCATGCGGCCCGCGCCGCGGCTGCCGTGCCTGCGTCGACGGGCAGCGTCACCGTGAAGGTTGCGCCGTGGCCCGGTTCGCTTGCCACGTCTATCGTGCCGCCGTGCAGCTCGACGAAGCGGCGCGCGAGCGTGAGCCCGAGACCGGTGCCTTCGCGTGCCCGCTGCGGATCATCGGCGATCTGGTGAAACGCCTCGAAGATCGCGGCCTGCTGCGCCGGCGCGATCCCGATGCCGGTGTCGCGCACCGTGATGCGTACCGTCTGCTCGGCCGCTTCGGCGCCGAGCGTGACGCGGCCGCCGGCGGGCGTGAACTTGAGCGCGTTGGCGAGCAGGTTCAGCACGATCTCCTTGAGCTCGTCGGCGCGAATCGTCGCGACGCGTGCATCGAGCGCGAGGGCGAGCTCGATGCGCTGGCGCCGTGCGCGCTCGAGCAGCAGCCGCGCGACACGGCCATAGACGTCGAGCAGCGCGAGGCTGCGCACGCTGTCGGTGAGCGTGCGCACGCGGTGGATCAAGGTGTGGATCAAGTGCAGCGCAAAGTCGGGATGTTCGGCGAGGAAGCGGTCGAGCGTGTCGCCGGGTACGATCACGAGGCGGCTTTTTTCCAGCGTCATCACCGAGGCCGAGCGCGGCCCGGCGTCGAGGGCCATCTCGCCGAAGTACTCGCCCGGCCCCTGCACGCCGAGAACGACCTCCCGGCCGTGCGCGTCACCGACGAAGACCTTGACCTTGCCGTCGAGGATGATGAACAGCGCGTCGCTGCGGTCGCCCTCGCTGATCAGCACGGTGTGGCGTGGGTAGGTTCTGACGAGGCCGCGCTGGGCCAGAGTGCGCAGCACGGCATCGTCGAGCGTCGGCGGGGGCGAGGTCGCCATGGCATCGGCGAGCGACAGCCGATTCAGTCCGGCAGTGCTGCCAGGCGCGCGAGCCACGGCGCGCGCTGCGCGTCCGGCACGAAGCTCGCTTCGAGGCTGTTGCGCGCGATGCGCTTCAACTCGGCACGCGTGAGGCCGAGTGCGCGGGCGGTGTCGACGTAGTTCTGCGCGACGTAGCCGCCGAAGTAGGCCGGGTCGTCCGAGTTGATCGTCACCTTGAGGCCGGCCGCGAGCAGCGTGCGCAGGTTGTGCTCCTCGAGGCGCGGGAACACGCACAGCTTGACGTTCGACAACGGACACACGGTCAGCGGCACCTGCTCACGCGCGAGGCGCGCGACCAGCGCGGCGTCCTCGGCGGCGCGCACGCCGTGGTCGATGCGCTCGGCGCCGAGCACGTCCAGCGCCTCGGTGACGTATTCGGGCGGGCCTTCCTCGCCGGCGTGCGCGACCACGTGCAGGCCGAGCGCGCGGCACTCGGCGAAGAGGCGCGCGAACTTCGCCGGCGGATGGCCGCGCTCGGACGAGTCGAGGCCGACACCGTGGAGGCGCGCGAGATGCGGGCGTGCCTGTGCGAGTGTTGCGAAGCCGTCGTCCTCGCTGAGGTGGCGCAGAAAGCACAGGATCAGGCGCGAGCTCACGCCGTGGCGGCGTTCGGCATCGCGGCAGGCGCGCTCGAGGCCGTCGAGCACGGTCTCGAACGCGACGCCGCGCGCGGTGTGCGTCTGCGGGTCGAAGAAGAGCTCCGCATGCACGACGCCGTCGGCGTGCGCGCGCTCGAAATAGGCGGTCGCGAGCTCGTGGAAATCGCGCGCGTGGACCAGCGCCGCCGCGCCGGCGTAGTACAGGTCGAGAAAGCTCTGCAGGTCGGTGAAGGCATAGGCGGCACGGGTCGCCGCGACGCTTCCCCACGGCAGCGTGACGCCGTTGCGCTGCGCCAGCGCGAACATCATCTCCGGTTCGAGCGTGCCTTCGATGTGCAGGTGCAGCTCGGCCTTGGGCAGGGCGCGGACGTAGGCTTCGAGGTCCATGCAGGTCTCCCGGGGGATGGGTCGGACGGGGGCGGTCGACAGGCCGTGCACGACGATGTTACTCCGCGCCAGGATCCGATGGGCAAAGGTGCTCGTGGCAGGCCCCTTCCCCATCGAGGGGGCGAACGCGGGGTGTGGCGAAGCACCGCTTCGCGCAGGCGGCGCGCGGTGCTCGCCGACATCTCTGCTGCGCCCCTCGAAGGGAAGGAAGCAGGGCGCCCTGCGGCGCAGCCGCGCCGATGCTGTACAACCCGAGGCCGACGCGCTACGGTGCCGTCATGGAGCCGACCGCCGCGACCTTCGCCCCGACCACCGGTCTCGCCGACCTCGACGCCGTGCTGTGCGGCATCGAGCGCGGCGACAACATCGTCTGGCAGATCCAGACGCTTGCCGACTACCGCGCACTGGTGGTGCCGTACGCGGCCGCCGCGCGCGCGCAGCAGCGGCGCCTGATCTACTTCCGCTTCGCGGCGCACCCGCCGCTGCTCGACGACGACGGCGTCATCGAGATCCATCATCCGCGTGCGGAGGACGGCTTCGATGCCTTCGTCGACCAGGTCCACGACGTCATCGAGGCGGCCGGCCCGGAGACGATGTACGTGCTCGACTGCCTGTCCGATCTGGCCGAGTGCTGGGAGTCGGACCGCATGATGGGCAACTTCTTCCGCCTCACCTGCCCGCGCCTGTTCGATCTCGACACCGTCACCTACTTCGGCGTGTATCGCAACACGCACGAGCACACGGCGATGGAGATGATCACCGACACGACGCAGTTCCTGCTCGACGTCTTCCATTGCCGCGACCGCCACTACATCCGCCCGATCAAGGTGCAGCACCGCTCGGCGGCGGCGATGAATTTGATCCACGCGTGGGAGCCGGGCGACCGCTTCCGGCCGGTCGCCGACAGCGGCACGGTCGCCGAGATCCTCGCCGGCTCGGGCTGGCCCGGGCTCGAGGACCACGCGATCGTCGGCCACTGGCAGCGCCACTTCGACGCCGCGCGTGCCGTGGTGGCGCAGCGGCGTGCCGACCGCCCCGACGCGGCGGCCGAGGCGCACTGGTTCGTGCGCCTGAGCCGGCTGGTGTTCCCGGAGGATCCGGGCATGGCGCGGCTGATCGACGACTACCTCACGCTCGAGGATCTCGTCGCGGTGCGCGACCGCATGATCGGCATCGGTGCGATCGGCGGCAAGGCGCTCGGCATGCTGCTCGCGCGCGCGGTGCTGCGCCGCGACGCGCCGGACCTGCACGCGCGCCTCGAGGCGCACGACTCGTTTTTCGTCGGCACCGTCGTGTTCGACACCTTTCTGGTGCAGAACGGCCTGTGGTGGATCCGCCGCCAGCAGCGCGACCCGGCCACCTTCCTGCAGCAGCTCGACGAGGCGCACGCGCGCATCCTCGGCGGCAGCTTCCCGGCCGCGACGATCCGCCAGTTCGAGGGCATGCTCGACTACTTCGGCGAATGGCCGTTCATCGTGCGCTCGAGCTCGCGCCTCGAGGACCGCTACGGCAACGCCTTCGCCGGCCAGTACGACAGCGTGTTCTGCGTGAACCAGGGTGCGCGCGAGGACCGGCTCGCCGCGCTGCTCGACGCGGTGCGCCACGTCTATGCGAGCACGCTGAGCGAGCAGGCGCTGCGCTACCGCGAGCGGCGCGGGCTGCTCGCCGAGCACGAGCAGATGGCGCTCTTGATCATGCGCGTGTCGGGCACCGCCGGCGCTCGCTACTTCCATCCGCACGCGGCCGGCGTCGGGCTGTCGGTGAATCCGTATCCGTGGAATCCGCGCATCGACATGCGCGCCGGCGTCGTGCGGCTGGTCGCGGGGCTGGGCACGCGCGCGGTCGACCGCGCCGATGACGACTACACGCGGCTGGTCGCGTTGAACGCCCCCGAGCTGCGCCCGGAGACCAGCTTCGGCGCGATCGCGCGCCACAGCCAGCGCCGCATGGACACACTGGACCTCGCCGAAAACCGCGTCGTCTCGGGGCCGTTCGGCGAGTTCGTGCGCGGGCAGGCGGATTTTCCGATGGCGCTGTTCACGACGCGCGAGGCGCCCGAGCGCCCGCCCTTCCTGACCTTCGACGGTCTCCTCGAGCGCACCGGCTTCGTCGCCGACCTGCGCGAGCTGCTCGGCCGGCTGCACGCCGCCTACCGCCACCCGGTCGAGATCGAGTTCGCGCTCAACGTGCTGCCCGACGGCGGCTACCGCATCAACCTGCTGCAATGCCGGCCGATGCAGGTGCGTGACTTCGGCGGCGCGGCGAGCGTCGAGCCGCCTCGTGAGGCGCCGCGGCTGCTCGCTTCGAAGGGCGCCGTGATCGGTCCGAGCCGCGTGATCCGCCCGGATCGCATCGTCTACGTCGTCCCCGCCGCGTTCGGGCGCCTGAAGCAGGCCGACCGCCATGCGGTGAGCCGCGCGATCGGCGCGATCAACGCGGCGAGCCGCGGGCGCGTGCTACTCGTGCTGGGGCCGGGGCGCTGGGGCTCGCGCGACCCTTTTCTCGGCATTCCGGTCGCGTTTGCGGACATCAACGGCGTGGCGGCGCTCGGCGAGATCGTCGCGATGCACGACACGCTGGTGCCGGACGTGTCGCTCGGCACGCACTTCATCAACGAGCTGATCGAGGCTGACATGCTGTACTTCGCGCTGTTTCCGAAGCTCGCCGGCAACGCGATCGACGAGGCGGCGCTGCTGGCAAGGCCGAACCGGCTCGCCGAGCTGGTGCCCGAGGCCGGGCGATGGCACGAGGTCGTGCATGTGGCCGACGTGACGGCCGGTGCGGTGACGCTGTACGCGGACGCCGAGAATCAGCGCGTGACGGTCACGCGGTCGGATTGACGCGTGTCCGCACGTGTGGATGCCGCGGTGAACGCCACGCCGTCGTTGTGTCCCGGGATCGGCCACCGTGTGCGCAGAAGGCTATTCACGGCTGTGAAACGCACCGGCGGCCTGCATCGCCGCGGTCGCGCGTCGCAGGCCGCCGGTGAGAACTTCAAAGCCTTATTCGGGCCGCTCGCGCGTCGGCTGTGCGCGCGCAGTGCGGTCCGGCGCGTCTTCGCGCGTCAGGACCGGGCCGGACGGGCCGCTCGCGGGCAGTTCGGTGCCCGAGACGCCCAGCTGCATCAACCCGGACGCCACGCCGGCTGCGTCGATGTGCAGCTCGCCCGAGGGGGCGGATTCGAGTTCGTTGCCGGACAGCTGGTCGAGATCGTAGGTCGGCGGCGGCGTGCGCGGCTGCAGGTTGAGCGCCTGCGCGATCATCGTCGCGTCGGCGGGTTCGGGAGCGGGCTGCAGGACGGCCTGCTGCACGACGAACAGTAGCGCGGCACTCGCAAAGAACGTGTGGTTCGCGACTTTCGCGAGCTGGCGTTGGTTCGGGGTCTTGAGCTTGAGGAGCTTGATCATCGTCGTGTTCCGGGGCGCAGGGGAGCGGGGCGGCATGCGATGGGCCGGCTTCATGCTCCGACGGCTTCAGGGCGTGAGGGTTCAATCCTATCGTATTCGGGCGAGCGCGGGAGGCGCGATCGCAGTACGAATCCCCTGATCGCCGGCTTCGGCACCTCAGGCGCGCCTGAAAACCAGGCTGAAATTGTTCGCCGGCATTGTGACGACCTCGTCGAGCCGCAGCGCGTGCGCGGCGGCCTCGGCCTCGACCGCCTCGAGGTCGCGCACGCCGAAGCGCGGATCGATGTCCTTCAGCCATGCGTCGAAGGCCGCGTTGCTCGGCGCGGTATGGCGGCCGCCGCGCCGGTAGGCGCCGTAGCAGTACAGCACGCCGCCGGGCGGCAGAACGCGTGCGGCACCGGCGAGGAGCGCCGGCGTGCTCTCCCACGGCGAGTAGTGCAGCACGTTGATCGCGACCACTGCGTCGGCCTGCGTGAGCGGCCAGGGGGCGGTCGTGACGTCGAGCACGAGCGGTTCGCGCACGTTCGGCAGGCCGCTGTGTGCGATCCACGCGCGGATCGACGCGAGCGCGTCCGGATCGCGATCGCTCGGCTGCCACACGAGGTGCGCGAGCTGCGCGGCGAAATACACCGCATGCTCACCGGTGCCGCTGCCGATCTCGAGCACGGTGCCGCGCGGCGGCAGCGCGCGCCGCAGGATGGCCAGGATGAAATCCCGGTTGCGAGCGGTGGCGGGGGCGAACTGGCGTGGGTCGGTGGTCATGGAGTCGGAGTATGTATCGCGTTCCTTTCGCTGGGATTCTTGCTGGAGACTTCAAACCGTCAAAATCGAACATTGAGCGATGCGCTCAACAGATCAAACCGGCCAAACTCACGCTTCACTTCAGGCTGCGAGTTGTGCTGATACGCCACATCGATCACGACATCCTTGAAGCCCTGATAACGCGCTCCGATGCTCAACGTCACCTCCTTCTCGCTATCGATGCCTACGCCGGTCCGAAACACGACCGATTCACCAGCGCGGAGGTCGAGGCCGGCCGCGATGCGACCAACTTCGGCCGACCCACCACGCTTGCTCTTCACCATCAGATACTGCGCGTCCAGGAAAATCCCATGCCTGCGATCAGGTGCGTAACCCGTCCCGACGTGCACGCCGAAAGTGCGCACGTCGTCATTGAAGCGCTCGAGTATCGAGCCCGCCGGCAACAAGCCGAAGGGTGGCGCCGGCAACGGTGTCAGGTTCCGAATGCTGACGTTGGCACTAGACCAGCCCGCGGCGACAACTGCGCCAGTGAACCAACCCGGGCGAGGTTCGGAAAGCACGCCCAGGGCGGCATCGATGCTTCTGGCCTTGACCTTGGATTGCAGTGGCAGGCCATCAACGGGCGGTACGAAAAACTGCTCGTTGAGCACACTGTCGGTCAGCCGCAGCTTTGCACCAAATGCGCGGTCATCGGCAACGCGCCGACCATATCCAGCAAAAAATTCATTCGAGCGCAGATTGTTGGCCAGTCCTTGCCGCGCGCTCCGATCGATCGTATCGGTCCTGGCGTAGGCGATCGAAAGCGTACCCGCTGACGGGCGTGGCACAGTGAGGGTGCCTGCCGTGGCCGTCGCCCGCGCCCCGCTCTCGCTGAAGATCTGGATGTTGGTCAATGAGCCCGAGGACGATGGCGTTTCCTTCGATGACCGCCAGTCGACGCCAGCAGGGTTCACCGATGAACCGCCGGGAAAAGCGGCCGACGCCTGCCGCGCGGCGGTATCGGAGAAGTTGCTGGAGCGATTCAGCGATAGCGAAAGCCGCAGCAGGAACGGTTTCTCGGCCAGACCGGCGATAGCGTGACCAGACGCCATGACGCCTAGGGACGCACCCGTAAGGAGTATGCTACACCGTAATAAACGGCGTACTGAGTCCATGTAGCGACCCTCGTGGCTGGAGGACGATGCCATGCTAGCTTTCGGGCGACACCTTTATTCCATCAGTTGTCGGGGCATCGCCGTCACCGGCCGTCCGCGGCATGCGGCAACCTTCATTCAGGACCACCTCTGTCTCTTGAAGTGGGCCAGCGCCGCCGCGATCGCGTTATGGACTGTAACACTTGTTTCCCATCTCAAGTATGCCTTGGATGGCTTTCATGCTGCCGCGATTGCGCTGGGATATGCACCAGAGTATTTCGCGCCTGTCCTGGTCGTGGCTCCGATCGTGCTGGGGGTTTGTGCAGCCCTTTACTTGCTGGTCCGTGCGCGTGGGCGCTTGACGACCTCCGACGCCCAGCGCCTCGCGTTGCTGAGCGCGTCGGGAGTTCTGGCCTGCGAGGGGTTGCAGCTTGGCCTTACCCATGGTCAGCCGGCTCATCTCCCGAGCTATACGCTTGCTAATCTCATCCTGTTCGCGATCGCGCCACTCAAGCCGGTTCAGCAGTTTGGCCTCGCTGCATTTTCGCTCACCCTTCCAGTCATCGTCGCCTTGATTACCGGCTACCCGGCCGCCGAATCGCTGCCGTTGCTGGCGTTGATGACCTTGCCACTGAGTGCAGTGGTGCTGGGGATAATCGCGCTCTATTGGCGATACGGGTCTTTCCGGCTGCGCAAACTTGCCGAGCTGAGGCTGGCACGACGCACCGTCGAGGTCGAGCGCCAGAAGCGGGAACTCGAACGCCGCCGACAAGCTGAGCAACGACGCATCCAATGGCTCGAGCAGATGGCGCGATTTCTTCGCCATGAGTTGCGCAACGCGCTGGTGGGGGCGACCACCTCGCTGATGCTGCTCCAGCGCCGATCCAACATTCAGGAGAACGACGAGTATCTGGCCCGAGCCCGGCAGGCGCTTCGTGTCATCGGTGCGCTTCTGGAGAGCGTCAGCGAAGCCACTAGTATCGAATCGACGTTGATGAAGGAAAAAACGGAAGCCGTACGGCTACAGAGCTTGGTGCAAGAGCAGCTAGCCACCTACCGAACAATTTACCCAAAGCAGGCTTTTACACTTGACACCGATGGCGAGGAATTGATTGTAAGCGGCCAGGCGGAACGTTTTATCGAGATGCTTGACAACCTTGTTTCCAACGCGGTTGACCATGCAGACGCAGGTACTGAAATTGTCATGTGTTGTCGTCGAAACAAGGCTCGCGCAGTGATCAAGGTCATCAACAAAGGCCCCCCAATATTCGACACGCTGACCATCTTTGAGCCATTCAGTTCTTTTCGTGACCAAGCGAACTCTGATGGCCATCTTGGAATCGGGTTGTACATGGTCAAGCTGATTGCCGAGCGCTACGGTGGCCGTGTGGAAGCACGAAATCGTTCGGACATTGTAGGGGTAGAATTCCGTGTGGCGCTCCCCGTCATGGCATGACGCCTTACGCCCATCAGTCGGAAAGCCACCGGTACCCCATGTTGCGTTCGGTCCGTATGGCGGAAAACCCGGAGTCGACGTCCTGGAAGATCTTGCGAATGTTCTTGATGTGAGCCGCGATGGTATTGGGTTCTACGGTGATCTTGGCGGCGTTCATGAGTTGCTCGTAGCTCTTGACATGACCGGGATGGCTGGCCAGCGCATGAAGCATCCAGAGCTGGGTCAGGCTGAGCTTGAGAGGTGTGCCTTTCCAGCGTGCGGTGAGGCTGTGCATGTTGATCGTCAGGTCGCCGCGGCGCAGTTCGTTTTCCGGTTCCGCCTTTGCGCCGGATAGCGTCTCGATACGTCGAAGCAGTGTCTTGATGCGGACGACCAGGTAATCCAGGCTGACGTCCTTGGTCAGGTAGTCGTCGACGCCGAAGCGCATCCCGGAGATCTTGTCGAAATCGCTGCTGTGTGAGGTGAAGAAGATGATCGGGATCGTCTCCGAGCGCTTCCGCAGCTCGCTGCAGAGCCGAAAGCCGGCGTCCGTTTCCTTGCCGAGCGTGATATCGAGGATGACCAGATCCGGCAGTGGCTGGTCGAAGCGCTTCAGTGTCGTCGCGCTATCCGCGCACGCCTCTACCTCAAAGCCCTCATCGCGCAGTAGCTCTGAGAAGTTCTCACGAAGTAGTTCGTCGTCTTCGACGAGCAGGATGCGCGTCATCAACTTTCCCCGATGGGTGGCGGTATGGACACCTTCGAGGCATATGTATCATGCTGGATCACGTTTCAGGAAGTGGTTTTCATATTTCTTCATAAAAAGTCAACCTGCACCAGCATTTGTCGGCCAAACCCCTGCCGATTCGGCGCTGCTCCACTACAGCTCCTGCTGATGCTGAGTGTCCTAAGCAAGCGCCTGCCGGAACCGCGATTCCATTAGCAAAGGCGCACGTGACCATGGTCACGTGCGCCTTTTCTGCTCACTGTGCAACTGCAACGACTCCGTAAGTGCACCAGTTGGCCCTGCAGTCCGGAATAGTGACTTTCAGCGTGAATGGACCTGACCAACTAGGAGTATTTACAACCACTGGGATAGCATCCATGTCCAGATCCCAATCGATGGGGTTGTTATTCTCATCACGAAGTTCAAGATCCATATCGACGCAGTCACGATCACATCTTCCGTAAATCGTGTAGGGCACGCCACCGTGCAGGTAGATATTCAACGTGTGGGCGCGACCGCGCTGCAGGCGGCCTATATGTTGATACGTCACATACTGGCCGCTGGCCACTGCAGCAAGTTGATAATCAACTTCGCGGACATACTCGTTTGCATGGCCGGCGCTCGAGAAAATGAGTCCGGACGAAACGATGGCTGCGACGAGCATGTTTTTCGAGGTGTTCATGGTGACAGTTCCTTTTCACTTGTGGGTTTCGACAGCGGCGTTGCTGTCAGTGTCAATTTAAGCAAGTGAAAATGAAAGTGAACTTATCGAATAATGATCGAAGCACGCATTCGTATGCGTCAAGATGAAAAGACCTGCAGATCTATGAAATCACATTCATGAAGCGCTGGTTAACTTGGATGGCCACTTCCTTTGCTCTATAAACGACAAACATTATTCACAGGATTTTCATGAGACTTGCGCGCTGATTCATAACCATGGAGTTAAATGATGATTATAGAGGATGTGGTTATGAAGATGAGGTCGGCCATGAATACCTTAGCGCTGAACGTGAACTGCCGAGATGCCGGTTACACTTCTGCAGTCTTGGACTTCGAGAACCGGCAGTTCGCTACGACTGGTGGCGTTAGTCAGAACAACCGGAATGGGGGATTTGTGCCGGCCTTCCTGGATACCACAACGGGGTGTGTCTATCGCTCCTGTTTTGCTAACGGCGCTCCAGCACCGATGCACCTTCTGGATGGGTTACCTCTGGACTTGGTTGTAAAGCGTGAAGCAGATGGTCGGGTAACGGCCCTCAAACCGACGCTTGTAGCGGGATTTTTGCGACTCAATCGTTTCTATACGCGTGAGCAAGCGGCTCAATTCATGAGCAGGTGCCATTGATGCTTTTCGACAAACAAGCTGAACGCTTTCTTGACCATCTTGCGCCGACGCGAACGGACCGCATAGCCTTCCGAGGCCTTGTGTCGCGATCCGGACGATGACGCGGCCCCTGCTTCTCGAGCGGCGGCTGGACGAGCTGGCGCACTGAGGCAGGTGGCCAGGCAGGATCGGAGGCCAGGCAGGATCGGAGGCCAGTTTGGGTCGGCTGGCAGGTAGCTGGTAGGCGGAAGGCGGGCAGGCAGGCGGCGGGTGAGACGGTGTGTCCCGTGCCGTGGCGCGGGTTCGACGGGCCGGGCCAGGCGGTGTGTGGAGGAGCGTGGTGCGCGCGGATGGCGACCGCCTTGAAATGGTGTCCCGCCCGGGGGGCGCTGTGGGGCATCGAGCATGGTGCTAGCGCCGCCTCGCACCTGTGCAGGGGGTGGCCCCGTATCGTCCCGGGGGGCGCGATGTCACAACGATCAGTTACGTGATTCCCGAGCGACCGTGTCGCGCGCGACGTCTTCGGCCGTGCCCGAATGCCCGCCTCCATGAACGCTTGCGCCCGCGCTCGCCGGCTCCTCGCGTGGCGCTGCGGTCGCGTCGCTGCCGGCCCACGCCATCACCCGACCGAACGGCACTTCGGCGAGGCGGCCGAACAGCGCATGGCCGGTGAGCTTCGCACGGGTGAGGCCGGGGGAGGCGACGCCGCACAGGAAGCGGGCCACCGCCCGCGGCGTGGCCAGCGCGTCGCCGGCGGCGGTGCGCAGCGCGGCGAGTTCGCTGGCCAGCCGTGCCGGAATGGGGGCGGCGTGGCGCTCGGGCAAGGGCGCCTGCCCACCCAGGCAGCCGCTGCACTGGCCGCAGGGCTGCGCCAGGGTTTCGCCGAAGTGGGCGGCCAGCGCGGCGCTGCGGCAGCCGTCCAGCGTGGCCAGCTCGAGCACCTGCTGCAGACGCGCGAGCTCGGCCGCCTCGCGCCGCAGCAGGCGCTGGTGCAGCGCGGCGGCGAGGCCGTCCACGTCGGCCGGCACGCGCACGCGGCGGTAGCGGTGGTGCACGCCGGCGACCTTGACCTCGAGCATGCCGTGCTCGCCCAGCCAGTCGAGCGCGCGCACCACCCGTTCGCGCGCGCAGCCGAGCGCAGCGGCCGCGGCCGCCGGGTCGATCGCGAACCAGACCCGCTCCTTGCGCGCCTGCCGGAACAGGCGCGCGAGAAAGGCGTGCCGCTCGCCTTCGAAGCGGGCCAGGATGTCGCCGGACGCGAGCAGCGGCTTGAAACGGTAATCGGCATAGAACGGCGTGCCGCCTTCCAGCCAGCCGTCGAGTTCGAGGTAGGTGAGCAGGGTGCGCAACACCAGCGGACGCAGGTCGTGGCGGGCCGACAGCGCATGCAGCGCGAGGTGGAGCTCCGGCGCGGGTTCGGCGTCGGCGGCGTCCTCGAACAGCGTGCGCAGCAGGCCGCGCAGCGCCGCCTCGTCGGGGGTGTCGCCGAAGATGAAGTTCTCCAGCACGTTCAGATCGTCCGGGCACAGCAGCAGCTGGCAGATCGACGGCGCGCCGTCGCGCCCGGCGCGGCCGATCTCCTGCGCGTAGTTTTCGAGGCTCTTGGGCGGGTTGTAGTGATAGACGTAGCGGATGTCGGCCTTGTCCACGCCCATGCCGAATGCGATGGTCGCGACGACGATCGCGCGCTCCGAGGCCATGAACCATTCCTGCACCGCCGCACGCGCGTCGTCCTCCATGCCGGCGTGGTAGGGGCGGGCCGGCCAGCCCGCGGCCGCGAGCGTCTCGGCCAGCGCTTCGGCGGTCTTTTGCAGGGTCACGTAGACGATCGTGGGGCCGGGCGCGCGCTGCGCGAGCAGCGTCGTCAGCGCCTCGTCGCGCCGGCTCTTCGCGATGGGTGTCGTGAGCAGCTGCAGATTCGGGCGGTAGAAGCCGGTGCGCACCGCGCACTCGGGCGCGATCGCGAAGACGCGGCAGATGTCCTCGAGCACCGGTGGCGTCGCGGTCGCGGTCAGCGCGAGGATACGCTCGGCGCCGATGGCCTGGGCGAAGCCGGCGAGCTTGAGGTAGTCGGGGCGAAAGTTGTGTCCCCATTCGGAGATGCAGTGGGCCTCGTCGACGGCGAACAGCGACACCGGCACCTGCGCGATCGCCGCGCGAAAACGCTCGTTGTTGAAGCGCTCGGGGGCGACGTAGAGCAGGCGCAGGCTGCCGTCGCGCAGCGCCCCCATGACCGCCCGGTATTCGTCCAGCGTGAGGGTCGAGTCCAGCCGCCGTGCGGCGATGCCGCGGGCGACGAGGGCATCGATCTGATCCTTCATCAGCGCGATCAGCGGCGAGACGACCAGCGTCACCCCCGGCAGCAGCAGCGCAGGCAGCTGGTAGCACAGCGACTTGCCGCCGCCGGTCGGAAAGACTGCGGCCGCCGAGCGCCCGGCCATCAGGTGCCCGATCACCGCGGCCTGGCCGGGGCGGAAGTCGTCGTGGCCGAAATATTGTCGGAGCGCTGCGCGGGCATGCTCGCTCATGGGGGCCCCTGTTATGCCGATGTCAAATTCGGGAGCATTTAAGCACGAATCGGTGCGAGGTGGAAACGCGCCTGGGCGGCGGACAGGCTGCGCACAAGAGGCGTGAAGCCGTCCCGGTTTGGCGGACGCCAAGAAGAGCATTCCGGCAGCAGATTGTCCACTGGCGCACCGGGGCGCACAGCGCTGCATCGGGGCGATGTGGTGGTCATGGCTGCGCCCGATCGGGCGCCGACCGGTGGGCCGCATCCGGGGTGCCTGCCGTCGGCCGGTCGTGTAAGCTCGGAAACTGTGGCGCCCGGCGGCATGGGGCCGGGCGCGCGGCTCGACCAGGAGATGCAGTGCAATGATCGTGTTCGACGTGGATGGTGTGGTGCTCGACCTCGAGAGCCGCGTGCTCGATGTCGTCGAGGAGCTCGAGGGCCGGCGGCCGCAGCGGCTCAACGGCAATTACCGCTTCGGCCCACGATTCGGGCTCAGCGACGAGGCGGTCGCGCGGCTGTGGCGCCGCTTCGAGGCGCGCGGGCTGTGGGGCGACCTGAACCCCTATCCGGGCGCGGCCGAGGTGCTTCGCGCGGTGCAGGCGCTCGGGTTGCCGATCGCGTTCGTGACCGGCATCGACCCGGCCGACCGCGCGCTGCGCGCCGCGAACCTCGAGCGCCTGGGCATCCGCGACTTCGGCCTGTACTGCACCGGCTCGGCGTTCGCGCCGAAGGGGCCGATGCTGACGCGGCTCGGTGCGCGCGCCTTCGTCGACGACCGCCTGCGCCACCTGAGCGACGCGGCGGCGATCGTCGAGCATTTGGCGTGGATCGACCAGGGCGAGGACCAGGACATCGCACACGACGAGGTGCCCGGCGCGAACCGGCACGCCTCGCTCGCCGAGTGGCTGGAGGCGCATCACGACTGGCTCGAGGCGGTCGCGCGCCGAGTGGGGTCGGCTCGTCCGGCGTGCCGCTCGCGCGGCGGCTGAATTTCCGGGCCTTCGGCACTTCGAGCACGGCCGACGGGGCGGCGCTGCGGCACGGTGGTGGTCGTGCCTGCGGCCGAGGTGTCAGTCCTCGGTGTCCCTGGCCGCCTGGCGGGCCGCTATCGCGCGGCGGATGCGCTCGATCTCGCGCGCCTTGGCCCCGGGCGAGCCCCAGGGGGGCGGTTGGGCGGCGCGGGCGGCACGTTGGGCTTCGGCGCGGCGCCTTTCTTCCTCGAGCTCGCGCATCATCGCCTCGTGCGCCTCTTGGGCCGCCCGCTCGCGCGCGATCGCGTGCTCAAGTGCCACGGGCACGGCGGGGGCCGCGCCGCCCGCCTGCTCGATCAGCGCAGAGAGCGCCGGCCAGCTCGCGCCGCGCGCGAACTCGGCCACCAGCGGCAAGTTGAGCGCCTGCGCGAGCGGCACCCAGCTGCCCGCATCGCCCTCGGCGCCGGCCGCGCGCCGTCGCACCGCAAGTCGTGGGTTGAACTGGTACCAGCCCTGCTGCACGCGCCGGAACAGCTCGCGGTTGTAGGCGTAGTCACGCGCGACCTCGTTGCGCGCGAGCAGCCCCGACAGGTACTGGCGGCGCTTGCGCTCGGGGCGCAGTACGCCCGCGGACAGGTGCTGCCACGCGTCGAGGATGGTCTGCGTCTCGAACGCGCCGTTGGGTCGGCGCTGCGGCCGCGTGAAGCACGCGCGCAGCAGCACCCACAGGCTTTGCACGAGCAGGTATTCGGACAGGTGCCGGTCGATGCGCACGAGGCGCTCGCCGGTGTTGAAGTCGATCGCGGCCGGCGCGACGCACTCGTACACGGCCGCGAACGGGCCGCGCGCATACTGCGGGTCGCGAAAGGCCTCGCGCAGTGCCCAGTGCAGCGCGGTCCAGCCGTAGTGGTCGGTGAGCGTGCGGTCGGCGCCGCGCTCGAGCAGCGCCTCGACGAGCGCAACGTTGCCGGCCGCGGCGGCGGCCATCAGCGGCGTCTGGTTGAACGGCAGGCGGTGATCGACGCCGTGGCGCTCGCACTGGCGCAGGATGTCCTTGACGTTGCGGGCGAAGTAGCCGACCCAGCTCTTGCGCCCGAGGGTCATGCGCTGCTGCTCGAAGCCGCGCGCGGCGGCGAAACCCGCCTCGTCGGCGAGCTGGCGCGCGAGCTCGGGCTCGTCGTGGCAGGTCGCGTATTCGTAGAGCTGCTGCTTGGGCTTGTTGCCGGGCGCCTGGTCGCGGAACACTTTGACGAGCAGCTCGCGCACGCGCGCCTCGTCGACGACCGGCCACGGCACCGGCGTCTCGCGCAGGATGTCGCGGCGGATCGCCTCGGCCTGCTCCTGCTTGCCCTGCAGCTCGAGCTTGCGCGCCTCCTTCTGCCAGTCCTCGAGGCTCGAGCGCGCCGCCTCGACGCGCAGCGGGCCGCCGTCGGCCAGCTCGAGCAGGCCGAACAGCGGGTGCGCGGTGTCGGACTCGACCAGGTAGAGGTTGCGGATCGCGCGCGTGAGCGCGACGTAGAGCGCGTTCACGAAGAACTTGTAGACCTCCAGCGACTTGTCTTCCTTGTCGCGGGCGCGGCGATATTCGAGGTTCTCGACCGCGAGGTCGGCGCGCTCGACCCCGTCGACGATGTCGGCGAACTCGCGGCGGTGGTTCGACACGAAGCGGTAGAGCACGATGTTGTCGTACTCGAGACCCTTGGCCTCGTGGATCGAGAACAAGAGCGGCGTCGAAAAGCGCTGGCGTGCGGCGGCCTTGTCCTCGTCGCGCATCACCAGCACGGCGAAGCGCGTCGACTGGCGGATGGTCCGGTCGAGCTCGCGCAGCGCGGCGTCCTTGTCGGTCACCAGCGTGACGGCGCCCGCCTCGCCGCCGACCGCATCGACGAGGAAGTTGCTCTCGCGGTCGATCGAGCCGAAGCGCTTGTGCTTGATCTTGAGCAGCGTGTTGGCCACGCGGGTGGCCTCGCGGCCGTTGCGGAAGTTCGCGCTCAGCACCGCGAGCTGCTGGCGCTGCGCGAGCGCGGCGTCGCGCCAGAACAGGCTCTTGACCTGGCTCCACGAGAAGAAGTTGGGGTGCACGATCTGGTTCGAGTCGCCGCACAGCAGGAAGTGGCCGGGCTTTTTCAGCGTCGCGAGCACCAGCGCGAGCTGGGCCGGGGTGAGGTCCTGCACCTCGTCGACGACGACGAAGTCGTAGCGCGGCGCCGCATGCGCGCGCCAGGCCTGCGCGACGAGGTTCAGATCGAAGAGCTGCGCGTCGGCGAGCCAGGCGCGGTATTTTTCGAACAAATCGTACAGGCGCGCGCGCTCGCCCGCGGGGAAGATCGACTGGCGCACGCCGAGCGCGCAGTAAGCTTCGCGCGTGAGCACGCCGTCGGCGCCGGCGGTGATCACGCCGCGGATCTCCTCGAAGGCCTGGTGCGCGTCGATGCCGCGGAAGCTCTGCTGCATGCGTGCGAACCAGGCGGCGAAGTCGCGCCAGACGGCCTCGCGGCCCGCGGGCACGCGGATCGACTCGACGAACTCGCGGTACGACAGGAACACCGCATCCTGGCCGGGCTGTTCGAAGCCGTGCGCGTAGTAGAGGTCGCGCGCGCTCTGCGCGAGATAGGCCGAGTGCGTGACATACAGCACCTCGCCCTCGGCGTGCTTGAGTTTTTCGAGCGTCAGCGCGGTCTTGCCGCTGCCGGCGCTGCCGACCACGATGAGCGGCGCGGGCTGGCGGTAGATCGCCTGCTGCGCATCGTCGAAGGACAGCGGCTTGTCGAGGAGGTGGATCGTCGTGTGTTCGGGATGCAGGTAGCGCAGCGGGATGGCCTCGCGTGCGGCGGCCGCGGCATCGACGTCGGCGCCCGCGTCGTCGATCTTCGCGTCGTCGATCGCGGCGCCGCGCAGAAAACGGGACTTTTCGTAGGCGTGGTTCGCGATCACCTCGAGCGTGAGCACGCAGGTCTCGTCGCCGTGGCGCAGCAAGGTGAAGAGCAGCCGGTCGGCGTCGTTCAGGCGCGCGCGGTAGTAGTGGCCGTGCGCGGGGCCGGCGAGCTTCTTGACCTGTGCAGCGCGGAAATCGCCGCGCGCGAGTGCCGCGCAGACCTTCCGATAGGCGGCCTGCACGCGAAGGGTGTCGAGGCCGCTGTATTCGAGGACCCTCATCGAGGGCCGGTGCGTCCCGCCTGCACTCACCGCTGGCCCTCCCGCGGTGGACGCTCGCCTTGCTGCCTGGCCTTTTTGACGGTCAGGAACAGCTTGCCGGCAGCCATGAGGTTCACGACGCCGACGGCGAGCGCCTGCCAGATCGGCACCTCGGTGCCATTGATTGCGTGGTAGCCGAACAGGATGCCGACGGCAAGCGCGGCGAGAAGAATGACGAGGATGTCGCGTCTGAACACGGCGATCGGGCTCCAGAGTGAGAGGGAGGATGCCACCGCCACTCGCCGCTCCGGCCGATGCGCGAGTGATGCGGAGGGCCGCCATCGGGTCGCTGCAATCGTGTGAGCCGGCGCCCATCGGCACGGGCGGATGGGCGTGCAGTATCCGCAAATCGGGCGGCGACGGCAACCGCGGCGGCGCAGCCCATGCAGGCACAACGCCTTGCCGGACCCGCCGCTGCTGCTTGTTTGGAGCGGCACGCATGCAGTTGGATGGCAGTGCCGGCGCCGCCGCAGCGCCGCTCAGCGGCGATCGATATCGAGCGCGAGCTGTTGCTGGGCGGCCGGCGCGTCGGCAGGCGTCGCAGTGGTCGGGGACAGGGCGCTCGCGCGCACGCCGATGAGGCGCAGGCGCTGTTCGAGCGTGACGCGCCGCAGGCATTCGCCGCCGGCACGACGGATCGCCTGCGCATCGGCAGTCGCCGCGGGCAGCGTGAGGTCGCGCGTGACGATGCGAAAGTCGTCGAAGCGCAGCTTGATGCCGATCGTGCGGGCGCGGTAGCCCTTGCGTTGCAGGTCGGCCGCCACGCGCGTACACAGCTCGGTGAAGATCTCGCCGAGCAGCGCGCGGTCGTGGCGCGCGTGCAGGTCGCGCTCGAAGGTCGTCTCGCGGCTGATCGACTTCGGCTCGGAGAAAGTCTCGACCGGCCGCTCGTCGATGCCGTGCGCGGCCGCATGCAGCCATGCCGCATAGCTGCGCCCGAAGTGCTGCTGCAGCAGTGCCGGGTCGGCGGCGGCGAGCTCGCCGATCGTCGTGATGCCCAGCGCGCCGAGGCGCGCATTGGCCTTCGGGCCGATGCCGTTGATGCGGGCGGCCGGCAGCGGCCAGATGCGTGCGGCCAGCTCGGCGTCGGCGAGAATCGTCACGCCGTCGGGCTTGTCGAGCTCGGAGGCGATCTTGGCGAGCAGCTTGTTCGCGGCGATGCCGATCGAGCAGCTGAGCCCGGTCGCCTCGCGCACGGCATGCTTGATGCGCTGCGCGAGCGTGCGTGTGTCGTCGGCCAGTGCCGTCAGGTCGATGTAGATCTCGTCGATGCCGCGGTCCTCGATCTGTGGTGCGATCGTCGCGACGGCCGCCTTGAAGAGGCGCGAATGGTGGCGATAGGCGTCGAAGTCGGCCGGCAGCAGGATCGCGTCCGGGGCGAGCTGGGCGGCCTTCATCATCCCCATCGCCGAGAACACGCCGAGCGCGCGCGCCTCGTAGGTCGAGGTCGTGACGACGCCGCGCCCGACGTAGTCGCGCAGGCGTGCGAAGCGGCGGCGACCGTCGGGCCCGCTGACCGGGGCGGCGGTGCTGCGGCCGCCGATCACGACCGGCCGGCCGCGCAGCTCGGGGTAGCGCAATAGCTCGACCGACGCGTAGAAGGCGTCCATGTCGAGGTGGGCGATGCGGCGCAGTGGGGCGTTCATGCGCGGGGGCGGGTGGCAGCCGGGGTCAGCGTCAAAGCGTCTTGGGCGGGCGGGTCGTGACGGTATGCGCCGGCGCCGCTCCGCGCACCGTCCGGGCGGCCGAGGTGGCGCGCGCGGCGGCCCATTCTAGGCCGCGTCGGCGCAGCGTCAAGCGCGGCGGGTCAGGAATTCGACCCACAGCGGATAGTGGTCGGACACTCGGCACTGCAGTTGCGCGCGCGTCCCCGCAGCCTCAGTGGCGCGCCGCGCCGGCGCCCGGGTGCCACGGCGAGGCGTGCTGCCAGGCGCGGAAACGTTCGGCCGGGATCGGCTCGCTGACGAAGTAGCCCTGCGCGGTGTCGCAGCCGAGCTGGTCGAGGTTCTTCCAGGTACGCTCGTTCTCGACCCCTTCGGCGACGACGCCGAGCGCGAGGTTATGCCCGAGCTCGATGGTCGAGCGCACGATGATGCCCGAATCGCTGTTGTCGACCATGTTGGCAACGAAGGACTGGTCGATCTTGATCGAATCGACCGGCAGCTTCTGCAGGTAGGCGAGGCTCGAGTAGCCGGTGCCGAAGTCGTCGATGTAGAGCTCGACGCCGAGCTGCTTCAGGCGCGTCAGCGTGTCGAGCGCGCCGGCCGGGTCTTCCATCAGCGTGCTCTCGGTGAGCTCGAACTGGATCCACTCCGGTTGCACGCCCCAGGTCGTGAACAGCCCCTTGATGCGATCGATCAGGCGCGGGTCACGCAGGTCGTGCGCGGACAGATTGATCGCGAGCGGCTGCGCGAGGCCCGCCTCGTGCCATGCGTAGCTGTGGCTGAACGCCGCATCGAGCACCCAGCGCGTCAGCGCGCCGATCAGTCCGGTGTGCTCGGCGAGCTTGATGAACTCGCCGGTGGCGATGGTGCCGAGCTGCGGATGAGTCCAGCGTACCAGCGCCTCGGCGCCGCACAGCCGGTGCGAGCGGATGCACACCTTGGGCTGGCAGTACAGCTGCAGGCCGTCGTGCTCGATCGCGTGGCGCAGGTCGCTCATCAGCGCGAGCCGTCGCGTGCAGTCGCGGTCGAGGCTGCCGGCATACACCGCATAGCCGCCGGCGCTGCGGTGCGCGGCGTTGGCGGCGACGGTGGCGCAGCGGATCAGCCGGTCGGGCTCGTTGCCGTGACCGGGGCTCAACGCGATGCCGACGCTCGCGCGCGTGCTGACGGTGACGCCGGACAGCTCGACCGGCTCGTACAGCGCACGGATCAGCACGCGCGCCGTGTCGCTCGCCTCGTCGGCGCCGCTGCCCGGCAGCAGTACGATGAACTCGTCCTCGCCGCCGCGCGCGAGCAGCTCGTCGTCATGGAGAATCTCGTGCAGGCGCCGTGCGAGCTCGACGAGCAGCAGCTCGCCCTCGTGGTAGCCGAGCGTGTCGCTGATGTCGTCGTACTGCTCGACGCGCAGCACCAGCAGCGCGAGCGGGCGGTGCTGCTGGCGGGCGTGGGCGATCGCCGCTTCGAGCCGTTCGCGCAGCCAGGTGCGGTTGGGCAGGCCGGTGACGCCGTCGTGGAAGGCCATGCGCTGGATCGTCGCCTCGGCGGCACGTTGTTTTGCGCGCGTGCGCAGATTCGCGATGCCGTAGGCGAGGTCGTCGGCGAGTTCGGCGAGCAGCTGCGCCTCGGCGTCGTCGAAGGCGTCCGCCTCGGGAGCGTAGATCGTCAGGTTGCCCAGCACGGTGTCGTCGATGCGCAGCGGGAATACGCTCGAGGCGGCGAAGTCCGGAAAGCCGAGCTTGAGGATGTTCTTGCGGATCTTCGCGATCTTCGGGTCGGTGCGCAGGTTGCGGCCGATCGCCGCGGTGCCGGTGCGTATCGTCGTGCCGGTGGGGCCGAGTCCGATGCCGCTCTCGGCCCACGTGAACGCCATCGCCTCGAGAATCGCACGGTCGATCCCGGTGGTGGCCATCACTTCCACCGTCTTGCCCGCGTCATCCTTCGCGTAGCCGACCCATGCGGCAGGATAGCCGCCCTGCTCGACGATGACGTCGCACATCTGCTGCAGCAGCGCCGGCTCGTCGTTGGCGCGCAGCAGCGTGCGGTTGCCGGCGCTCAGCGTGCGCAGCGCGCGCTCGGCGTGGCCTGCTGCTGCGGCGGTGTTGCGGCGCCGTTTCGCGGCGGCTGCGGCTGGCGCGTTGCCGCGACCGGTCTTGCGCGCGCGTGCTGTCATGATTGCTGTCTCCGTCGGCAACCGGACCGGCGGCGGTGAGTGCCGCAGCGGCTAGCGGCGTTGCGAGCCCGGCCGGACCGGGACACGTGCTCCATTCTCAATATAGTAGATCGCCGCGTCGGGCGAAGCTGCGCGTGTGCTTCGTCTCGCGGCGCGGTTTGTGCGGGCCGGCCGACGGCGTCGCCAAGTCGTTTTCGGACGGTTGTCGCCCGGGGTACGAGGGTCGTGCCGGCTTACCGTGCCACAGTTTCGGTGGCGCCCGCGGTGCCCGCGTAGCGGGTCGCCAGGTGCCGCCGGAAGTGCGCCGGGTCGAGCGGCGTGCCGGTCGCGCGGCGCACCAGCGCGTCGGTCTCCCAGCGGCTCGCCTGCGACCACACGTGCGCATCGAGCCAGTCGAACAGCGGCCCGAGCTCGCCGGCCGCGATGTGAGCGTCGAGGTCGGGCACGTCGCGGCGCAGCGCGGCGAACCACTGCGCCGCGTACATCGCGCCGAGCGTGTAGCTCGGAAAGTAGCCGAACGCGCCCTCGGCCCAGTGCACGTCCTGCAGGCAGCCGTCGCGGTAGTTGCCGCGTGTGTCGAGCCCGAGCAGGGCGTGCATCTTGTCGTCCCACAGCGCCGGGATGTCGTCGGCCTCGAGGTCGCCCTCGATCAGCGCACGCTCGATGTCGTAGCGCAGCATCACGTGGGCCGGATAGGTCAGCTCGTCGGCCTCGACGCGGATCAGGCCCGGTCGCACGCGCGTGAACAGCCGATACAGGTTGTCGGGCGCAAAGGCCGGCTGCGCGCCGAGGTGTTCGGCGAGCAGCGGCGCGAGCACCCCCGCGAAGCCGCGGCTGCGCGCGAGCTGCATCTCGAACGCGAGGCTCTGGCTTTCGTGGATGCCGAACGAGCGTGCGCGACCGAGCGGCTGGCCGAGCCAGGCGCGCGGCAGGTTCTGCTCGTAGCGGGCGTGGCCGCTCTCGTGGATGGTCGCCATCAGCGCCTGCACGCATTCGTCGGGGCGGTAGCGCGTGGTCACGCGCACGTCCTCGGGCACGCCGCCGCTGAACGGGTGGGCGCTCTCGTCGAGACGGCCGGCGTCGAAGTCGAAACCCAGCCGCGTCATCACCGCGCGGGCCAGGGTGCGCTGGCGCTCGCGCGGAAACGGGCCGGCCGGCGCGATCACGTCATCGCCGTGCTGCCTGGCGGTCGCTTGCGCGATCAGCGCCGGCAGCCATTCGCGCAGGTCCGCGAACAGGCGCTCGAGCGTGGCGCTGCGCATGCCCGGCTCGTAGCGCTCGAGCAGCGCGTCGTAGCGTGTGAGCCCGCTCGCGTCGGCGAGGCATTGCGCCTCGGTGCGCGCCAGATGCACGACCTCGCGGAAATTCTCCAGAAAGCCGGACCAGTCGTTGGCCGGACGCTGGCGCCGCCACGCATGCTCGCAGCGTGCCGCGGCGAGCGTGCGGGCGGCCACCAGCGATTCGGGCAGCGCGATGGCGCGCCGCCAGTCGCGTTCGATCTCGCGCAGGTTCGCACGCGCGACGGCGTCGAGCGGCTCGTCCGCGGCGGCGGCCACCCAAGCGGCGATGCGTGCGTCGGTGCGCGTGCGGTGGATCAGCGCATGGAGTTCCGAGACCGCTGCCGAGCGCGCGTCGTTGCCCTTGGGGGGCATCATCGCGCTGCGGTCCCAGTCGACGATCGCGGCCAGGTGCTGGTAGCGGTAAAGGCGCGTGTAGTGGGCGGTCAGTGCATCGTAGGCGGGTGTGGCGGGCATCGGGGCTCCGTTTCGTGGGGCAGCCGGGCGTGCGTGTCGGCGTCGAACGGCCGGTGCGCCCGAGTGGGCGCCGACGCGGCGGCTTTGCGTGGCGGCGCCCGCTCGGGTCGGCATGGCCGGGCGAGTGCCGAAACGGCAACTTTGTGTGGCAGCGCCGGTGCGGGCCGGCGCGCCCGGCCGGCGATGTAGACGCTCCCGGGCGGGAATTCGTGCGCGCGGGCGCGATCACATTCTGTCCTGCAAACCCACACGAGGTTCCATCGATGACGACCGTATTGATCACCGGTGCCGCCCGCGGCATCGGGCTGGAGTTGTGCAGACACTATCGCGGCCGCGGCGAGCGGGTCATCGCGAGCTGCCGCAACAGCACGCAAGCGCTCGCGGCGCTCGGCGTCGAGGTGATCGAAGGCATCGACGTCGCGCACGCCGAAGGCGCGGCGCGACTTCGCGAGGCGCTCGGCGACCGTCCGCTCGACATCCTCATCAACAATGCCGGCGTGCTCGTGCGCGATGCGCTCGGCGAGATCGACTTCGACGCCGTCGC
>DAOMOP010000024.1:0-31726 GCA_035444405.1 Rhodocyclaceae bacterium | reverse complement strand
GGCAGCAGCCGATCGCGTCCGGCGCGCTGCTGCTCGGCGATTCGATGGGCGAGATGGCGATGTACTACGCGACAGCCGATGTCGCCTGCATCGGTGGCAGCCTGTTGCCGCTGGGCGGGCAGAACCTGATCGAGGCCTGCGCGGTCGGCACGCCGGTCGTGCTCGGACCACACACCTTCAACTTCGCCCAGGTCGCCGAGCAGGCGATCGCCGCACACGCCGCCGTGCGCGCCGCGGACGCCGACGCCGGCATGCGCGAGGCACTCGCCCTGCTCGACGATGCGGCGCGACGACGCGCGACCGGCGAGGCCGGCCGCAGCTTTGCGGCCGCGCATCGCGGCGCGACACGGCGCACGACGGCCCTCGTCGACGAGCTCCTGGGCGGTCGCGCCGCCTGAGCACGGCTGCGCTTTTCAGCCCCGGGCGTGCGGACGTAGCACGAACGCAAAGCGCCCTCACGCGGCCGATGCGGCAATGACCATGCGCGCGCGTGTGCGGCGACCGTGCGCGTGAGCGGACCGCCCCGCCCGCTGTCGGTCGCGCTGCCGCTCATTCGCGCAGCATGCTAGCATCGGCAGCCACACCAACCGAGCGCCTCTCCCATGCACATCGACATTCTTCCGCCCGACGCCGGCCTGACCGCCGAACTGCAACGACGCATCGACGGCAAGACCAAGCCTCCCGGCGCGCTCGGACGCCTCGAGGCGCTCGCGCTGCAGGTCGGGCTCATCCAGCAGCGCCCCGATCCGCAACTACAGCGCCCGCACATCCTGGTCTTCGCCGGCGACCACGGCGCCGCACGCGCCGGCGTGTCGGCCTTCCCGCAGGAAGTCACCTGGCAGATGGTCGAAAACTTCCTCGCCGGCGGCGCCGCGATCAACGTGTTCTGCCGCCAGATGGGGCTCGGGCTTTCCGTCGTCGATGCGGGCGTGAATCACGACTTCGGGCGGCGCGACGGGCTCGTCGACGCGAAAGTGATGCCCGGAACGCGCAACTACCTCGAGACCGCGGCGATGACCACCGCCGAGGTCGCCACCGCGCTCGCGCGCGGCCGCGAGCTCGCGCACGGACTGGCGGCCGGGGGCTGCAACGTGGTCGGCTTCGGCGAGATGGGCATCGGCAACACCGCATCGGCTTCGCTGATCACCCACTGCCTGACCGGCGCCGAGCTTGCTACCGTCACCGGGCGCGGCACCGGCCTCGACGACGCGGGCCTCGCGCGCAAGCGCACACTGCTCGGCCAGGCGCTCGCGCGCGGCGGCCGCCCGCACGATCCGCTGGCAGCGCTGGCCGAATACGGCGGCTGCGAGATCGCGATGATGGCCGGCGCGATGCTCGGCGCGGCCGAACGCCGCATGCTGCTCCTGATCGACGGCTTCATCGTCACCGCCGCGCTGCTCGCCGCGCACGCGCTCGCGCCGGCCATCCTGCCCTATTGCGTGTTCGCCCACCGCTCGCGCGAGCCCGGCCATGCGCTGCAGCTCGATCACCTCGGCGCCGAACCGCTGCTGGACCTCGACCTGCGCCTGGGCGAGGGCACGGGCGCCGCACTCGCGTATCCGCTCGTGCAGGCAGCAGTGAATTTTCTGAACCAGATGGCGAGCTTCGAGTCGGCGGGGGTGAGCGAGAAGGTGTGAACGACGGTTACTCAGAAGCCCTGAAACAGAAAATCGAGCGCACGCGTAATGTCGGCACCACGATCGGTCAGCGAGCACACCGGCATTTTCAACGCGCGCGCCGGCACTGCGGCGAGTTTGGGCGTCTCGACGACGTATCTGCTCCCTTCGACTTCGACCACCGGCATCAGCTCGGCAGGTGGGCGCGCATCCGGAAAGCGCTCGGCACGGCGCAGCGGAATGACCACCCGGGTACCAAGGTCGCCGAGGAGATCCGCCTGCACATCCAGCAACCAGGGCACGTCCGCCGCCCCGCGCGTCGGATTGCGATACACATCGAACCGCGCCATGTCAGAAGCTTCGCCATTCGGCGAGCGGCAAACCCTCTTCGTCGACGACGCGGTTGTAGTGCTCGATGAAGCGGGCGTTCTCTTCCCGCCATCGCCGTTCGCGCTCGCGCTTGACCTCGTCGCGCAGCAATCGGTCGCAGGCCTGCGAGATATTGATGCCCAGCGCCCGCGCTTCCATCAACACGTCGGTCGAGAGCGTGATATTGGTGGCTTTCCTTGCCGAAGTGACGCCTGGATTCATCGTCAAACCCCATGCTGATGCGCATTCGATATACGCATGATAGACCAACACGACTGATAGAGAGAGATTCTTCCCCTAGCCATGCGTTACCAGCTTGAACTGTTTTTCACCGCCTTGGGCTTTTTCACGTGCGTGCCGGTGCCGTCGTGGGTGCCGTGGTCGCCCGAGCGCCTGAACCATGCGGCGCGCTATTTCCCGCTGGTCGGCTGGGTGGTCGGAGCGATCGGGGCGGCGAGCTTTGTCGCCTTCGCGCTGGTGCTGCCGACGAGCCTCGCGGTGCTGCTGTCGATGGCGGTGACGATCCGCGCGACCGGCGCCTTCCACGAGGACGGCTGGGCGGACACCTGCGACGGACTCGGCGGCGGCTGGGACCGCGCGCAGGTACTCGCGATCATGAAGGACTCGCGCATCGGCACCTACGGCACCGTGGGCCTCGTGCTGATGCTGCTCGCCAAGGCCGCGGCGCTGGTCGAGCTCGCCGCGGCCGGGCCGGCCGCGGTCGCCATCGCCCTGCTGGTGGCGCATCCACTGTCGCGCGCGGCCTCGACCGGGCTCATCCACACGCTCGCCTACGTGCGTGAGGACGCGCTGTCGAAGTCCAAGCCGCTCGCGCGCCGCCTGTCGCGCGCCGAGCTCGCGCTCGTCGCCGCGCTCGGCCTCGCCCCGCTCGCGCTGCTGAGCGCGACCGAAGCCCTCGCCGTGGTGGTCACGGTGACGCTGGTGACCGCGTGGGCGGCACGCATCTTCGTGCGCCGCCTTGGCGGCTATACCGGCGACTGCCTCGGCGCCGCCCAGCAGGCGGGCGAACTCGCCTGCTACGTCGCGATCATTGCTGCATGGAACTTCACCTGATCCGCCACCCGCGCCCGGACGTGCCGGCCGGCGTGTGCTACGGGCAGTCCGACGTCGGCCTGCGCGAGTCGCCGGCCGTGGCCGCCGCACGCCTGCGCCCGCTGCTGCCGGCGCGCTACCGCCTGCATGCGAGCCCGCTCGCACGCGCCCGCCTGCTCGCGCTCGAACTCGGCGAGCCGATCTTCGACGAGCGCCTCAAGGAGATGCATTTCGGTGCCTGGGAGGGGGTGCCCTACGTCGAGCTCGGCGACGCGATCGACCGCTGGGTGTCCGACCCACTCGGCTTTCGTGCGCCCGGCGGCGAATCGGCCCACGATCTGACGCGCCGCGTGCGCGACTGGCTCGACGAGGCGCTCGCCGGCGCTGCCGCCGAACCGCTCGTCGTCGCCCACGGCGGCCCCTTGCGCGTGATCGCCGGCCACCTGCTCGGCCTGCCGCCCGAACGCTGGCTCGCGCTGGATTTTGCGTGCAGCCACGTCACGCGGCTCGACGTCGAGGACTGGGGAGTGGTGCTGAGATGGTTCAACCGCTGACCTGATCGAAGTCGGCGCGGCACCAGCCGGCGCCCTGCGGCACGTCCATCCGACCGCGCCGGCGGCCCGGCCAAATCCGCTCCGCGCCCCGCATTCATGGGATAATTCGGCCCTTTTCATCGACTTGCGCGCTCAGCTGATGCTTCCGACCCCACCCGACTTCTCCCGCGGCCGCGTGCTCGTCGTCGGCGACGTGATGCTCGACCGTTACTGGCACGGCTCGACCAACCGCATCTCGCCCGAGGCCCCGGTGCCGATCGTCAAGGTCGAGGGGGACGAGTTCCGGGCCGGGGGCGCCGGCAACGTCGCGCTCAATGCGGCCTCGCTGGGCGCGGCGGCCGAGCTGGTCGGGCTGGTCGGCCGCGACGAGGCGGCGCTGCTGCTGCGCAAGCGGCTGGAGGCGGCCGGCGTCGCCTGCCGTCTGCTCGAGGCGCCGCAGCACCCGACCATCACCAAGCTGCGCATCATCAGCCGCCACCAGCAGCTGATCCGGCTCGACTTCGAGGAGAGCTTCGGCGTGCTCGAGTCGGCCGGCATCGAAGGCGCCGTCGAAGCGGCGCTGCCGGGCCACGGCGCGGTGGTGCTGTCCGACTACGGCAAGGGCACGCTCGCGCAGGTCGGCAGCCTGATCCGCGTCGCGCGGGAACATGCGGTGCCGGTCATCGTCGACCCGAAGGGGACCGACTTCGGCCGCTACTGCGGCGCGACCGTGATCACGCCGAACCTCGCCGAGTTCGAGGCGGTCGTCGGACACTGTGCCGACGAGCCGACGCTGGTCACGCGCGGCGAGGCGCTGCGCGACGCGCTCGACCTCGAGGCGCTGCTCGTCACGCGCAGCGAGCGCGGCATGACGCTGTTGCAGCGCGGCCTGCCGCCGCTCAACCTGCCGGCGCACGCGCGCGACGTGTTCGACGTGACCGGCGCCGGCGACACCGTCGTTGCGGTGCTCGGGGCGGGGCTCGCGTGCAGGCAGACGCTCGCCGAGGCGACCGCGCTGGCGAATGTCGCCGCCGGCATCGTCGTCGGCAAGCTCGGCACCGCCAGCGTCAGCGTCGACGAGCTCGCGCACGCACTGCAGCCGGCCTGAACGCCCGCAACCAGGAGAAACCATGATCATCGTCACCGGCGGCGCCGGCTTCATCGGCAGCAACATCGTGCAGGGCCTCAACGCCCGCGGCATCTCCGACATCCTGGTCGTCGACGACCTCACCGACGGGCGCAAGTGCCTGAATCTCGCCGACGCCGACATCCGCGACTACGCCGACAAGGACGACTTCCTGCACCGCATCCAGGCCGGCGAGGACTTCGGGCCGGTCGAGGCGGTCTTCCACGAAGGCGCCTGCTCGGCGACCACCGAATGGGACGGCCGCTTCGTGATGGCGGTCAATTACGAGTACACCAAGGCGCTGCTGGCCTGGTGCGTTGCACGCAAGGTGCCGCTGATTTACGCGTCGTCGGCGTCGGTGTACGGCATGGGCCCGGAGTTTCGCGAGGCGCGCGAATGCGAGCACCCGCTCAACATGTACGCGTACTCGAAGTTTCTGTTCGATTGCCACCTGCGCCCGCAGCTCGCTTCGCTCGCGAGCCCGGTCGTCGGACTGCGCTACTTCAACGTCTATGGGCCGCGCGAGCAGCACAAGGGCAGCATGGCGAGCGTCGCGTTCCACTTCCACAACCAGCTCGGCGACAGCGGGCGCGTGCGGCTCTTCGAAGGCTCCGACGGCTACGGCCCGGGCGAGCAGCGGCGCGACTTCATCCACGTCGACGACGTCGTCGCGGTGAACCTGTGGCTGCTCGACAACCCTCGGGTGTCGGGCATCTTCAACGTCGGCACCGGTCGCGCGCAGAGCTTCAACGAGGTCGCACGCGCGGCCATCGGCTGGCACGGGCGCGGCGCGATCGACTACATCGCGTTTCCCGAGCACCTGAAGGGCCGCTACCAGAGCTTCACCGAAGCCGACATGAGCGTGCTGCGCGCAGCCGGCTACGACCGCCCGTTCATGCCGGTCGAGGTCGGCGTACCGCGCTACATGGAGTGGCTCGCGAAGGCGCGATGAACTCCATGGTCGCCACATGCGGGCTATAATGGCGCCACAAACGCCTCATCAGAGGACCACGCCATGACCCAGACCGTTTCGGTGCGCGAGCTTCGCGACCACCTCTCCGAATACCTGCACACCGTCGAGGCGGGCGAGACGCTGATCGTCACCTCGCGCCGCCAGCCGGTCGCCCGCATCGTGCCGGCGACGTCCGCGCCGAAAGGCCTGCCGGAGATCCCTGGCGTGCGATGGGCGAAATCCAAGGGCAAGCTGTCCCGACCGGTGGCGAGCCGCCCGGTCAATACCGGCGAGCCGATTTCGGACTGGGTCATCGCCAACCGTCGGTAAGTCATGCAAGCTTCGCCCGACGCCTATTTCGACACCTCCGCAACGGTCAAGCTGTATCTCGCCGAAGACGGCAGCCCGCAGGTCGAGCAGTTCTACGACGAAGTCCGTCAGGTGTTCTGTCACGAGATCGGCTTCGTCGAGACGTGTGCTGCACTGGCGGCCGCGTACCGGCAGCAGCGCGTCGACGACGGACAGCATCGCACCCTCGTGGCGGACTTTCGCTATGACTGGCACACGAACTTCAGTGCCGTGCCGACCGACCAGCCCCTGCTCGAACGCGCAGCCGAACTAGCCGAAGGTTTTGCATTGCGCGGCTACGATGCGGTCCATCTCGCCAGTGCCGACCGCATCCGCCGGCACCTGCCCGAACTTCGATTCGTCAGCTTCGACCGCCACCTCAATCGCGCAGCGCGACTGCTCGGCATGCCGCTGCCGGAGTTCGTACCGCAGCCGTGAAACGAAACCTCCCGATGCCTGACCGACACCCATTCGACGAGCCCGAGGCCGATCCCGACATCGATGCCGATACCGGCGCGAGCACCAACCCCGCCCGCCGCGTCCTCGTCGTCGGCCCGTCGTGGGTCGGCGACATGGTGATGGCGCAAAGCCTCTTCATGGCGCTGAAGGCGGCCGGGCCGTGCGACATCGACGTGCTCGCGCCAGGCTGGTCGCTGCCGCTGATCGCGCGCATGCCCGAAGTGCGCCACGGCATCGCGATGCCGCTCGGCCACGGCCAGCTCGGACTCGGCATGCGCTGGCAGCTCGGCCGCCAGCTCGCGACGATGGGCTACGATCAGGCGATCGTGCTGCCCGGCTCGTTCAAGTCCGCGCTGATCCCGTTCTTCGCCGGCATTGCGACGCGCACCGGCTATCGCGGCGAGATGCGCTACGGCCTCATCGACGACATGCGCATGCTCGACGCGCGCGCATTGCCGATGACCGTGCAGCGCTTCGTCGCGCTCGGCCGGCCGGCCGGCAGGCCGCTGCCGAAGAGGCTGCCGCGCCCGCGCCTCGCCACCGACGCGGCCAACCAGCAGCGCCTGCGCGACGCGCTCGGCCTCGCGCGCGAGCGCCCGGCGATCGCCTTCATGCCCGGCGCCGAATACGGCCCGGCCAAGCAGTGGCCGCTGCCGCACTTCGCGGCGCTGGCCGAGGCGCTGATCGGCCGCGGCTTTCAGGTGTGGATCCTCGGCTCCGACAAGGACCGCGAGGCCGGCGACGTGATCGCCGCCGACATGGAAGACTACGTGCGAAACCTCGCCGGGCGCACTGCGCTGGCCGACGCGGTCGATCTGCTCGCGCTGTGCGAGGCCGCGGTCACCAACGATTCGGGCCTGATGCACGTCGCCGCGGCGCTCGACGTGCCGCTGGTGGCGCTGTACGGCTCGTCGACGCCGGACCACACGCCGCCGCTGTCCGAGCGCGCGACGGTGCGTTATCTGCGGCTGGAGTGCTCGCCGTGCTTCGCACGCGTGTGCCCGCTCGGTCACACGCGCTGCCTGACCGAAATCACACCGGCGAGCGTACTCGAGGCGCTCGGGGCCTTCGGCGTCGCAGCGGCGCCGCCGGCAGAAACGCATGCCGATGACGCGAGCCAGGCCCGAGACAACGACTCGGCGCGCGGTCGCATGCGTGCAGGCCAGGACCCGAGCGCACCGACCGCCCCGCGCGGCGAGGACTGAAAGGCCCCACCGATGCGCGTACTCGTCATCAAGACCTCCTCGCTCGGCGACGTCATCCACACGCTGCCGGCGCTGACCGACGCCGCACGCGCACTGCCGGGCATCCGCTTCGACTGGGTCGTCGAGGAGGCCTTCGCCGAGATCCCGGCCTGGCATCCGGCCGTCGACCGCGTGATCCCGGTCGCGATCCGCCGCTGGCGCAAGGCCCCGCTGCGCGCGTGGCTGTCCGGCGAGTGGCGGCGCTTCACGCGCGCGATGCTCGCGACACGCCATGACGTGACCATAGACGCGCAGGGGCTCGTCAAGAGTGCGCTGCTGACACGCTACGCCAGCACGCCCGTACACGGGCTGGACAGAAACTCGGCACGCGAGCCGTTTGCGAGCCGTTTCTACACCCACCGGCACGCCGTCGCCAAGAACCGTCACGCGGTCGAACGGGTGCGCGAGCTGTTCGCGAAGGCGCTCGGCTACGCAGTGCCGGAGGGGTCCGGCGGCTACGGCCTGGAAAAAATGGGGTCAGACCCCGGTTTCTCGGGCTATCTGGTCTTTCTGCACGGCACGACCTGGCCCACCAAGCACTGGCCGGAAGCCTACTGGCGCGCGCTCCTCGAACGGGCCGGATGCTCCGGCTGGCAGGTCCGCCTCCCGTGGGGCAGCACATCGGAGCACGAGCGCGCCGAGCGACTCGCCGCTGGACTCGCCCACGTCACCGTGTTGCCGCGGCTGCCGCTGGCCGGCATCGCCGCCCAGCTGGCCGGCGCACGGGCCTGCGTGGCGGTCGATACCGGCCTGGGGCACCTCGCCGCCGCCCTCGACGTGCCGACGGTGTCCGTATACGGCCCGACCGACCCGGCCCGCACCGGGACCTGGGGGCCGACACAGGTGCATCTCGCGTCGGACTTCGGCTGCGCGCCGTGCCTGCGCAAGCAGTGCGACTACCGGCCGAGCGCGGACGATCTGGCCCGCTTCGACGTCGCACGCGAGTCGCCGCTGTGCTTTACGCGCGTGGCACCACAGCGCGTGTGGTCGGCGCTCGAGCCCTTGCTGGCGCCCGTTGCAACTGGCGGCTAGGCCGGCGAGCCTACCGCTTCTGAGTAGAAATGCATGGTATGCAGGCGCGCGTAGTGCCCACCCGCGGCCAGTAGCTGCGCATGAGTACCGCGCTCGACGATCGATCCGTCATCCATGACGAGGATCGCGTCGGCGCGCTCGATCGTCGACAGACGATGCGCAATCACCAATGTCGTGCGCCCCTTCATCACGTGCTGCAAGGCAGTCTGGATGTGGCGCTCCGACTCGGTGTCGAGCGCCGACGTCGCCTCGTCCAGGATCAGGATCGGTGCATCCTTCAGGATCGCACGTGCGATCGCCAGGCGCTGGCGCTGGCCACCCGACAGCAGCACGCCGTTTTCGCCGACCAGGGTATCGAACCCTTGCGGCAGGCGGTCGATGAACTCGCGCGCACACGCGGCCTCGGCTGCGCGTTCGATGGCCGCGCGCGGCGCGCCGGCCAGATCCCCATAGGCGATGTTGTTCGCCACCGTGTCGTTGAAGAGCGTCACGTTCTGCGTCACCAGCGCGATGTGGCGCCGCAGGTTGCGCAGTACATAATCCTCGACGTCCACGCCGTCGATCAGGATCTTGCCCTGCTCGTGATGGTAGAAGCGCGGGATCAGGCTCACCAGCGTCGATTTGCCGCTGCCCGAGCGCCCCACCAGGGCGACCATCTGGCCCGGCTCGACGGTAAAGCTCACGCCATCGAGCACGCGCTGCTCGCCTCCCGGATAGCAGAAGCTCAGTCTGTCGACCTCGATCCGCCCGGATACGCGCTCGCGTTCGACGGTGCCGCGATCGATCTCGACCGGCTCATCGAGTTGCTCGAAGATGCTCTCGGCGCCGGCAAGCCCCTTCTGGATCGTCGAGCTGACCTCGGAGAGCTGGCGGATCGGCTTGGGCAGCAGGGCCGCCGCGGTAATGTAGGCGACCAGATCGCCTGCCGTCGCCTCGCCGCGCAACAGCAGCACGAGGTAGAGCAACACACCCATCGCGGTAAAGGTCACCAGCTGCAGCGACGGCGTGAAGGTTGCGGCCGTCTTGACCATGCGCAGCTGCTTTTCCATGTTTTCGCGACTGGCCCCACGAAAGCGCGCCGACTCGTAGTCTTCGCCGCCGAAGCTGCGCACCACGCGATAGCCCTGGATGGTCTCCGAAGCCACGTGCGTGACGTCACCCATGGCCATCTGGATCTTGCGGCTCTGACGGCGGAACTTGCGGCTCGCGCTGCTCACCATCAGCCCGATCACCGGCAGGATCACGAGCAGCACGAGCGTGAGCGTCCAGTTCATCCACAGCAGGTAGCCGAACAGGAACACGACGGTCAGCCCTTCGCGCACCACCGTCTTGATCGCATCGGTGGCCGCGCCGGTGACCATGGTGACGTTGTAGGTGATGCGCGAGATCAGATGGCCGGAGTTGTGCTGATCGAAATAGGCATTCGGGAGCTTGAGCAGGTTGTCGAACAGCGCACAGCGCAAATGATCGATCAGGCCGAGCGATACGCGCGCGAGGAAGTAGTTGCCGAGAAAAACCCCCACCCCCTGCCAGGCCGCAACGAGCACCAGCATGAGCGGCACGGCATGCATGAACTGCATGCCCTCGAGCAATGGCACGTCGCGCAGCAGCGCCGCTTCGGGCCGGGTGAGACCATCGACAAAATACTTGAGAATTGCCGCCATCATCGGCTGCGACGAGGCGAAGATCATGTAGCCGACCAGGCTGATCGCAAACAGGCCGACGAACGGCCGCACGTAGCCGAGCAGCCGCAGATAGATCTTCAGCGAGGTCGCGGCAGCCGCATCGGGCTGCTGGGACTGGGTCATGGGCGAAACAATCCTGGCCTGTCGATTCGCGGCGGATATTAGCACGGGCGGTCCGGCACCCTTCATTGCACGCCGAACGGGCATGACCTTTCGGACGACACCCCGAAACATGAAAGTCATGCCCGTTTCCCTCACCCCCCAGCCCCTCTCCCACAAGCGGGCGAGGGGAGCGGACAGAGTCGCTGCGAGACTTTCACGCTAACGATAGAATGCGCCTTTTGCTCCACACGCGCATTTTGAGCACATTCCAATCCTTCAGGCTGCGGCTCGGCCTGCTGCGTGACTTCATCGCCGCCAATCTGTCGAGTCTGCGCGCAGGGCACCTGCGCTTGCGCGGCGGGCACCGTCCGCCTGCCGGTCATGTCGTCGCCCGCGACTTCACCGGAGTCGGTGTGGCAACCGCAGCCGATCCCGCGACCGACCGCTATGTCACCGAGCGCTTGCGCGAGCTCGGCGTGAATGCCGTGCGCCTCGACTTCACCTACGGCGACACGGACGGACCCGCGGGCCGTTTCCTGGACGCACTGCTTGCCGACGGGTTTCACGTCATGCTGCATCTCGTGCAGCCGTTCGACGCCGCCCGCAACATGCGCCGCGACGCTGCCCGGCAGCAGTGGCAGCGCTTCGTCGCGACGACGCTGGACCGCTTCGGCGCACGCGTGGAACTGATCGAGCTTGGCTCGACCATCAACCGCCGACGCTGGGCCGGCTATTCGCTCGCCGGATTCCTCGCCGCATGGCAGATCGCGCACCGCGAGGTGCGACAGCGCGGCCTCGTGCTGGCGGGGCCGGGCATCACGGACTTCGAGCCGCTGTGGAACATCGGCATGCTCGCAATCCTGCGCAAGCACGACGCACTGCCGGACATTCACACCGACAACCTGTTCTCCGAGCGCTGCACCGAGCCCGAGCGCTTCGATCACAAGATCCTCGGCCACCGCCTCGCGCCGCGCATCCGCTACAACCTCGTCAAGAAGGCGCGCGTGCTCGCGCGCATCGGCGCCGATGCCGGCGTCCCGCGGCTGATGTCGCCGGCGGCGTTCTGGACGCTGCCGCGCATCGCGCGGCTGCTGCCCGACACCGAACAGAAGCAGGCCGACTACCTCGCCCGCTACATGACGCTGTGCGCCGCCTCGGGCGCGCTCGAACGGGCCGCCTGGGGTCCGCTGATCTGTCACCGCGAAGGGCTCATCGACGAGGGCCAGCACCCCTACCCGCGGATCGAGCGCATCACGCATTACGCCGATCTGCGCGGCACACCCGACGACTACCGCATCCGCCCCGCCTTTCATGCGCTCGCGGCGTTCGCGCGACTCATCCCCGGCTCCCGCTACGAGGGCCGTCTGAACGACGGCGAAGGTCTCGAGACGCACGCGTTCCGCTCCGACACACACCTTCTTCACGCGGTGTGGACGACGAACGGGCGTGCGGCGGTGCTCGCCGACCTTTACCGGCCCGACGATCTCGCAGCCGCCGAGAGCCTGGACCGCGACGGCATCGCGCAGACCGGGACACCCACACTCGCAACCGAATCGCCACTCTATCTGCGCTGGCCCGCCGCGCGGCCGGTTCAGATCGTCCCCGGCGCAGCCGCCCTGCGCGGACTGAGTATCCACCGCCACGCGCGCGGCACGCACCAATTCCATCGCGACGGAGACTGGCAGGGCATGGTGCTCGCCCACGACCGCGCCGAAGCCGACACCTTGCTCGCTGCGCTGCACCCGGGGCACATTGGCGCAGCCACCGCCGACGACACGCTGCGCCGCGCGCGCAACATCGTGTGGCACATCGACGACCCGCGCCGGGCCGGCGCGCGACTGGTCGTCAAGCAACCCCGCAAGCACCACCTGCACAAGAAGCTGCTCGACCGCTTCAAACCCTCGAAGGCCCGCCGCAGCTGGAACGGCGCGGCAGAGCTGTTGCGCCGCGGCATCGGCACGGCCACTCCGGTGGCCTGGTTCGAGCAGCGCTCGGGCAAGGATTTGACGAAGAACTGGTACGTCTGCGAACACGTGCCGGGCGGCCTGTCGGTACGCAAGCTGTTTTCGGCTTACGCCTCTGGCAATCGCGCCCACATGGGCATTGAAGCCGATCGCGCTTATGGCGAGCTGGCCACTTTCCTGCTCAAGCTGCACGGCCGCGGCGTTTATTTTCGCGACCTGTCCGGCGGCAACATCCTGGTCCAGCCGCAAGATGACGGTCGCCTGGAATTCATGCTGATCGACACCGCCCGCGCTCGCTTCTTCGACCGCGCGCTGCCCATTCGTTTGCGCCTCGCCGACCTCGCCCGCGCATGCCACAAGCTGCACCCGGAAGGCCGCGAACATTTTCTGCGACTTTATCTCGCGCCACTGGGCAAGCGCCCCGGTCGGCTGGTGCGGCTGCCGCTGCAGCTGTATGACCTGAAGATGACGATCAAACGCCGCCTGCGCAAGACCCGCTTCCATGCCCTGCTGAAACGCTGAACCACTGCGGAAACCGCGCCCGTTTCGTTTCCTGCAACGGGGCGGCCGCCAACAGGAAGTCCCCGGCCATGGCATGGCCCGACCCGATGACTGTTGAATCGACCGGAGCCTCACCGGAGCCGGCCACCGCGGGACCGAATCGCCGGAAGGCTGCGCCACGAATGGGCTCCATGGGATAATTGCGCGATGTCGCCGGGCACACGGCATGATTCTGCTGTAGTGCAGGGCGGCAGAACCCACACCTTTCGCTCGACCGGCCAACACCTGATGCAGCTTGCCTTTTGCCTGTACAAGTATTTTCCCTTCGGCGGCATGCAGCGCAACTTCCTGCGCATTGCGCTGGCCTGCCAGGCCCGAGGTCACGATATCCGCGTCTATGCACTGGAATGGCAAGGCAACGTGCCGACCGGCTTCGAGCTGGTGCTTGTGCCGGCGCGCGCCGTGTTCAATCACCAGCGCTACCGCAAGTTTACTGCCTGGGTCGAGGCAGACCTTGCACGTCGCCCTGTCGACCGCGTCATCGGTTTCAACAAGATGCCGGGACTCGACGTGTATTACGCCGGTGATCCGTGCTTCGAGCAGAAGGCGCGCGCGTTGCGCGGCCGCTTCTACCGCATGTCTCCGCGCTACCGACATTTTTCCGCCTATGAGCGCGCAGTGTTCGGCCCGGCTGCATCGACGCGCATCCTAATGATGTCGGCAGTGCAAAAGCCGATGTTCGTCGCGCACTACCATACGCCCGCTGACCGCTTTCATCTGCTGCCTCCGGGCATCGCCCGCGACCGCTGCGCGCCCGCGGATGCAGCCACGGTGCGCGCCGCCTTCCGCGCCGAGTTCGGCCTGGGCGACACGGATCTGCTTCTCTTGCAGATCGGCTCCGGCTTCCGCATCAAGGGTGTCGACCGCACGCTGACCGCGCTGGCCTCCCTGCCGCCGTCGCTGGCACGACGCGCCCGGCTGATGATCATCGGCCAGGACGACGAGAGTTCTTATCGCCGCCAGGCCGCGCGACTGGGCGTGGCCGGGCAGGTGCGCTTCTTCAAGGGACGTACCGACATTCCGCGCTTTCTGCTCGGTGCCGATCTGCTGATTCACCCGGCCTATAACGAGAACACGGGCAACGTACTGCTCGAAGCGCTGGCCGCCGGGCTTCCGGTGCTAACCACCGCCATCTGCGGCTATGCGCACTACGTCAGCGATGCGGATGCCGGCATCGTGGTCTCCAGCTCGCCCTTCCGGCAGGAGACACTAGACCAGGCGCTCGCCCGCATGCTGAGCGACGACGACGCACGCCAGCAGTGGTCCACCCATGCGCTGTCCTTTGCCGCGCAGGCCGACATCTACGACATGCCGGAGCGCGCCGCCGACGTGATCATCGGAACGAGCCGGCAATGAGGCGACTGACTCTCCTGCCGCCCTTCGATCGCCTGTGGGCGGGTCGCGACCCCTTCGCCGCTGTCGCCGAGCTCGCCGACAGCGCCCGGCCGGAGGCGATCACCCGCGATGTGGAAGGCCGCCGCACGCTGCGCTTCGAGGTGGCCGGACGCGGCTATTACCTGAAGTGGCAGCAGGGCATCGGCTGGGGCCGCATCCTCAGCGAGCTCCTGCGTCTGCGCCGCCCGGTGCTAGGCGCGGGCAACGAATGGCGCGCCATCCAGGCCTGTCATGCACTCGGCGTACCGACCATGACCGCCGCCGCTTATGGCGAACAGGGACGCGGCTGGGCGCGGCGCAGCTCTTTTCTGATCACTGAGGCCATCGAGCCTGCCGTGGATCTGGACACTCTCACCCGCGGCTGGCGCACCGCGCCGCCCGATCCGGCCTTTAAACGGGCGCTGCTGCGCGAGGTGGCGCGCATGGCACGCGCGCTGCATGAGGGCGGACTCAACCACCGCGACTTCTATCTCTGCCACTTCCTGTTGCTCACTACGCCCAGCCCGACTGCGCAAGACCTGCAGCTGGCGCTGATCGACCTGCACCGCCTGCAGATCCGCCGACACACGCCGCAGCGCTGGCGCAACAAGGATCTGGCTGCGCTGAACTTTTCGGCGCTCGACATCAGTCTGACCCGACGCGACCGGCTGCGCTTCCTGCGCGCCTACTTCGCCGCCCCGCTGCGCGACATCCTCGCGCGCGAAGCAGACCGTCTGCGCTGGCTGGACTGCGAAGCCCGACGCCTTGCGCTACGCTATCAGCGCAAATTTGCACATCGGCCGACGCAGCAACGCTGAACCAAAGCCATTCCATCACCGAGGTCTCCAGTGAGCACCCCGCAAGTCACCATTCTCATTCCCAACCACCGGACACCGGAAATCACGCGCATCTGCATGCGTCTGCTTCGCCGGCACACCGATCCTGCACGCGCTCGGGTCATCGCCATCGACAACAGCTCCGGCGACGAATCGCTGGAATATCTGCGTTCACTGAAATGGATCGAACTGATCGAGCGCCCACCGGCCGAGGATGACACTCCATCGCTATCGCATTCACGCGCTCTTGACCTAGCCCTGGCGCAGGTGGACACACCATATGTGCTATCTATTCACACCGACACCTTCGTCAGACGCGACGACTGGCTGGACGTGCTGCTCGCCCCCTTCACTGCCGACCCAAAGGTCGCTGGCGTGGGCTCCTGGAAGCTGGAATCGAAATCGCCACTCGCCTTGCTTGGTCGCAACATCGAAAAGGCCTGGAAGCTCGGCCTGTACAGACTGACCGGCGTCCGCACCTTTCATCCTGTGCGTTTCGATGAAAGCCTGCACTACCTGCGCAGCCACTGCGCGATGTACCGCGTGGGCGTGATCCGAGCGTTGAACACCGGCTTTTCCGACGGCCGCGACACAGCCGGCGCGGCCATGCACCGCAAGATGGTGGCGGCCGGCCACCGTATGGTGTTCCTGGAGTCCGACTTGCTCGGACGCTATGTCGATCATCTTAACCATGCCACCATGGTGCTAAACCCGGAACTCGGCAGCAATCAGCGCAGCATTCGGGAGGGACAGAAGCGCATCCGCCAGAAACTGCGCGGCGTCGACGCCGTCGGCCTGCTGGCCGATGACAGTCTGGACCGCTGAACTGCCGGCATTATGACCAAGGGACCGTTGCCGCTGCTCAACCGTGATGCACTGCTCGCAGCCGGGCGCACACCGCCCCTGCCCTGCGAGATCAGGCTCGATGACGGCAGTGCGTTGCACCTGCAGCGCGCGCTGCGCATCCTGCCCGGCCAGCGCCTGGTGGCGCAGGCCCGCTGGCAGGAGCGCCCTGTCCTGGCCAAGCTCTATCTCGACCGCAACGGCGCGCGCCATGCCGCACGTGAAGCCGCCGGCCAGCACAAGCTCGCCGCGGCCGGCCTACCCACCCCGGCACTGCTTGCCTGCAAACAATGCGTAGACGGCACGGCCGTGCTGCTCTCGACCTGGCTTGAAGGTGCCTGCACATTGACCGAACTGCGTGCCGCTGCCCGCGCCACGCCAGCGCTCGACGACGTGTTCGAACTGATCGGTCGCCTGCATGCCGACGGCCTCGTCCATACGGATCTGCATCCGGGCAACCTGCTGCTGCATCAAGGCCGCTGGCATCTAATCGACGGTGACGCGATCGCCGACGATGCCACCGCCGACGCCCGGGCCGACAATCTCGCCCTTTTCCTCGCGCAATTCACCGGCCCCGACGCGCCATCCGCAGCCGACGCACTGCCAGCCTACCGCCGCGGCCTGGGGCCGGCCGTCAAGGCGCCGGACAGCGCCACGCTCGCGGCCAGAGTCGAGCGCGCACTCGAAACCCGGCTAAAGCGCTACATCGAAAAGACCACGCGGGATTGCACCCGCTTCATTGCGCAACGCAGCCCGTCACGCCTGACGCTGCTCAGCCGAGCCGAGGCGGATTGGCTCGCCCCGCTGCTCATTCAGCCCGACCACTGGCTAGCGCAGGGGCAACGGCTCAAGAGTGGACGCAGCGCGACCGTCGTCCGCGTGGCAGCCGCCGGCCATGACTGCGTGATCAAGCGCTACAACCTGAAGACGCTCGCCCACGCCGCACGACGCGCCCTGCGGCCGACGCGCGCCTGGCACGCCTGGCGCGAAGCCCATCGACTGGCCTTCCTCGGCATCCCCACTCCTGCTGCGCTAGCGGTGGTGGAAAACCGGCTCGGTCCGCTGCGCGGCCAGGCCTGGCTGATCACCGCTTGGTGTGAGGGCCCCAGCCTGCGCGAACTGTTTGCCGGTCGCGAAGACCAGACGCCCGACGCTACCGAAGCCCACGCGATGATCGAACTCTTCACCGCCCTGCACCGCCACCGCATCACGCACGGCGACCTGAAGGCGAGCAATCTGCTCTGGCACGACGGACGATTCAATCTGATCGATCTCGACGCCGCTACGCAACACAGCAGCGACGCATCCTACCGCAAGGCATGGGCACGCGACCGCAGCCGATTGCTCTCCAACTGGCCGACCGACTCTGTTCTCCAGCTATGGTTTGCGCAGCACTTACCCCATCGATGATGCTCAACGTGCTTTTCCTCTCCAAGGGCAGCCATTCCGCGTCTACCCGCTATCGGGCCTTGCAGTATTTCCCGCTGCTGGAGGCCGCTGGTTTCCGTCCGACGCACCTGCCCATCGCGGGAGGCCTCACGAACCATATTCGTGCACTGCGGGCTGCCCGCCAAGCCGACATCGTCGTGGTATTGCGGCGAACGCCACCCCCACCGCTTCTCCATCTCTTGAGGAGGCAGGCGCGCAAGCTGGTTTTCGATTTCGACGACGCAATCTTCTGCAATTCGGACGGATCGCCATCGCCGACGCGTGAGAAGCGTTTTCGCGCAATCGTTCAGGCGGCGGACCACGTCCTGGCAGGTAACCAGTTTCTTGCCGAAGCAGCCCGTACGACCAATTCGGCCACGACGATCTTGCCGACCAGCCTTGATGTTGAACGCTACCGATACGACCTCACCAAGCCTACGCAGCGCTTCGACATTGTGTGGATAGGCAGTAGCTCAACACGAAAATACCTGGAACACGCCCTGCCGGCACTGCGTCTTGCCGCGCTGAGCGTCCCAGCACTGCGTCTGCGGATCGTTGCCGACTTCGATCTGCCGCATTCAGGCATCGACATCGAACCGATCCGCTGGAGCATGGACAGCGAAATCTCCGCCCTGGGAAGCGCCCACGCAGGCATAGCACCGATGCTTGATGACAACTGGACTCGCGGCAAATGTGCTCTCAAGGTATTGCAGTACATGGCTGCGGGACTGCCGGTGGTCTCATCTCGCACCGGGACGAATGCAGAAATCATTCGCCATGGCGAAACCGGTTTTCTTGTTGATACGCCCGAGCAATGGCGCGACGCCATTACGAGTTTGGCTGCTTCAAGCGAGCTACGCTCGCGCATGGGGCGGTCTGCACGCCAGCAGGTCCGCACCGAGTACTCCACCTCGGCCGTTTCGCAACGTTTGATCGCCGCCCTATCTTCACTCGACTGCCGCGCCTGACACGCACCGCAAGCTCGAATCGGCGGCATCAATCAGCCTGCGCGAATTGGCTTGAACGTCGCCCGCACCGCAGCAACAACCCAATTTCGGAGCTATTCCCCATGCCTGATACCGCCCACCTCAAGCTGGCCATCATCGGCCTGGGCTATGTCGGCCTGCCGCTTGCCGTCGAATTCGGCCGGAAGCGGCCGGTGCTCGGCTTCGACATCAACGCTGCCCGCATTCAGGCCCTGCGCAAGGGCCACGACGCCACACTGGAAGTCAGCGACGAGGAGCTTCAAGCCGCCACCGCGCTGCGTTACTCAGACAACCCGGCCGACCTGGCCGACTGCAACGCGTTCATCGTCACCGTGCCCACCCCGATCGACGCACACAAGCGCCCCGACCTCACGCCGCTGATCCGCGCATCGGAAACCGTGGGCCGCGTGCTCAAGCACGGCGACATCGTCATCTACGAATCAACCGTCTATCCCGGCGCCACGGAGGAAGACTGTGTGCCGGTGCTCGAACGCCTGTCCAACCTCACCTTCAACCGCGACTTCTTCGCCGGTTACAGCCCGGAGCGCATCAACCCGGGCGACAAGGCACACCGCGTCACCACCATCCGCAAGGTCACCTCCGGCTCGACGCCGGAAGTGGCCGCGCTGGTCGATGCACTCTATCGCGAAATCATCACCGCCGGCACCTACATGGCGGAAAGCATCCGGGTGGCCGAGGCGGCCAAAGTCATCGAGAACACCCAGCGCGACCTCAACATCGCCCTCATCAACGAGCTGGCGATTATCTTCAACCGCCTCGGCATGGACACCGAGGCGGTGCTGAAGGCCGCCGGCACCAAGTGGAATTTCCTGCCCTTCCGCCCCGGCCTAGTCGGCGGCCACTGCATCGGCGTCGACCCGTATTACCTCACCCATAAGGCACAGGCGATCGGCTACCACCCGGAGATCATCCTGGCCGGGCGCAGGTTGAACGACGGCATGGGTGCCTATGTGGTCTCGCAACTCATCAAGGCCATGCTCAAGCGCCGCATCCAGGTCGAGGGCGCACGCGTGCTGGTGATGGGACTGAGCTTTAAGGAAAACTGCCCGGACCTGCGCAACACCCGGGTGGTGGACATCGTGCGCGAACTGGCCGACTACAACATCGCGGTCGACGTGCACGACCCCTGGGTGAGCGCCGACGAGGCCCGCCATGAGTACGGTATCGAACCGGTAGACGAGCCGGCGCCAGGCGCCTACGACGCCATCGTGCTGACGGTGGCACATCAGCAGTTCCGCGAACTCGGCGCGGCGCGCATCCGCGCATTCGGCAAGGCCCAGCATGTGCTGTACGACCTCAAATACCTGCTGCCGGCCACCGACGCCGATCTGCGCCTGTAGGCCGGTGCCGCCCGCTCAGTCGCCCGGCGTTGCACGCAGCACATACACCGCGCGTCCGCGTCGGTCGGCAAAGCGCTCGACAAGCTGCAGGCCTAGCGCAGCGGCCTCGGCCTCGACTGGCGCCTCGCTGTCTGCCTCGAAGATCACCACATCCAGTTGCCCCGCGCGCAGCGCCTGTAAGGCGACGCTGCGCCCCTCCTCCGGCAGGTAGGTATGGTGGCGGTAGCCGCCGGCCAGATAGCTCACCGCACGCGGCTCCACATAGGTGCGCGCCGCCGCGATCTGCTGCGCACGCAGCCACTGCGCGGCCTGCACATGGCGCAATGGCGCCGGACTGGTGGTGACGACATTGGACAGGCAGGCCAGCACGGCAACCAGCGCCATCACGGCCCGCCAGCGCGGCAGCCTCCGCCACATCTGCAGGACGCCCAAGGCCAGCAGCGGTACCATGAGAAGATTCAGCAAGGCCACATAACGGGAAGATAGGAAGAGCATTTCCAGCACAAACGCGACCGGCACCGGCGCATAAACCGCAAACGCCCAGGACAACGGCGCCCATTGCTGCCAGAGCTCGCGCCAGCGGCCAGCGGCCAGCACCCAAACCGCCGGCACGGCAAAGACACCAAAGTTGCCCACTACCTTGCTGAGCAGGATGCCCAGCGCGCCCCAGAAAATCAGCAGGCCTGTCTGCTCAGCCGCGTACTTGTTGGGCATCGCGGTGGCGATCTGCGCGGAAAATTCGTCGAACAAGGCCTGCTTGTGCACCAGATCCAGCGACAGCACCTGCCAAGCCGCCCGGCCATCCAGCGCCAGCAGCCCCTCCCCCGCCCACAAGACCCCTGCGCCGGCCAGCAGCGCAGAGAGCGGCAGCCAGCTCACCATGAGCAGACGCTGCATACCGCCCGGCTGACGCACACCCACCAGTTGCCAGAGGACCGGCACCGCCAGAAAGATCAGACTTTCCAGGCGGAACAGCGCCGCCCCGCACACTGCCAGCTGCGCCACCAGCGCCCGCCCCCAGCCGGGCTTGCGCTGCCAGGCTAGAAACAGCCAGAAGGCCAGGAAGAGCAGACACCAGGCGCCGAACTCGCGCAGGATGTAATCACGATAACGATTCAAGGCCGGCAGCCCCAGAACGACCACGCTGGCCGGCCAGCCCACCTCGGGAAACAGACGCCGGGCGCAAGCCACCAGCAGCGCGCAGAGGCCGGCGATCAGCAGGCTGGTCAGCAGGTAGGCAGCGGTTTCCGCGCCCAGCCCGGTCAGGGCGGATAAACCGCCGATCAGCACTGGCAGGAACAGCCAGTCGAACACCTGCCGGGCGGCGTCGAAGCCGCCCTCCCGGAACAGGCGCGCGGCTTCCACATACAGCATGCCGTCATCGTTGGGCGCAATACGCTGCGCAATCGCCACCCAGGACAGCAGCAGGCTGGCGAGAAAGACCGCCGAGACCGGACCGATGCGCTTCGCCAGCGTAATCGTCAAACCGGTGTTACCGGAGGGCGTCATCCGGCATGCCCGCTTCATCCTTCACCACCAGAATGTCTTCCATGATCAGATACCGCAGATCCGAGCCGAAGAACATGTTGAGCGCATCGGTGGGCGAGCAGATCATCGGCTCGCCGCGACGGTTCAGCGAGGTGTTCAGCACCACGCCGTTGCCGGTGAGCCGCTCGAGCTCCTTCATCAGGTCGTAGTAGCGCGGGTTGAACTCGCGCCTGAGCACCTGGGCGCGCGCGGTGCCGTCCTCATGCACCACTTCGGGCACGCGCTCCTTCCAGCCCTCGGCGACCTCGAAGGTGAAGGTCATGAACGGCGCCGGGTGGTCGGTGCCGAGCATCTGCGGGCCGACGGTGTCGAGCATGCTGGGGCAGAACGGGCGCCAGCGCTCGCGGAACTTGATCTGCTCGTTGATGCGGTCGGCCACGCCGGGCGCGCTGGGGCAGCCGAGGATGGAACGGCCGCCGAGCGCGCGCGGGCCGAATTCCATGCGCCCCTGGAACCAGGCCACCGGGTGGCCGTCGGCCAGCACCTGGGCGATGTGCGCCGGCACCTGGGTGTCACCGTCAGCGATCTTCTGCCACCGGGGCTGCGCGGGGTGGCGCGCGCAGGCGGCGATGACGTCCTCGTTGCTGTAGGCCGGGCCCAGATAGACGTGCTCCATCTTCTCGACCGGCACGCCGCGCGCGACCGACACGTAGGCGGCGGCGCCCACCGCGGTGCCCGAGTCGCCCGAGGCCGGCTGCACGAAGAGCTCCTTGACCTCGGGGCGCGCGATGATCTTCTGGTTGAGCTTGACGTTGAGCGCGCCGCCGCCGGCGAAGGCGAGCTTGCCGGTCTCGCGCAGGATGTCGCCCAGGTAGTAGTCCATCATCTGCAGGGCGAGCTCCTCGAACAGCTTCTGCATGCTCGCCGCGTAGTGGACGTAGGGCTCGTCGGCGACGTCGCCGTGGCGCATCGGCCCCAGCCAGTCGATCAGCTTGGGCGAGAAGTAGTAGCCCTTGCCGTTTTCCTTGTAGCGCCGCAGGCCGATGACGTTGGCAAGCTCGGTGTTGACGACCAGCTCACCGTTCTCGAACTTGGCCAGGCGGGAGAAATCGTACTTGGCCGGGTCGCCGTAGGGCGCCATGCCCATGACCTTGTACTCGCCGTCGAGCATCTCGAAGCCGAGGTACTCGGTGATCGCGCCGTACAGGCCGCCGAGCGAATCAGGGTCGTAGAACTCCTTGATCTTGTGGATGCGGCCGTTCTCGCCGTAGCCGAAGAAGGTGGTGGCGTACTCGCCCTTGCCGTCGATGCCGAGGATGGCGGTCTTGTCCTCGAAGCCGGAGCAGTGGTAGGCGCTGGAGGCGTGGGTGAGGTGGTGCTCGACCGGCACGATCTCGGTCGTGGCAAGATCGAAGCCGAGCTGCTGCAAGCACCACTCGATGCGCTTCTTGTAGCGGTAGAAGCGCCGGTTGCCCATCAGGATCGCGTCCAGCCCGCGATCGGGCGCATACCAGTAGCGCCTGGCGTAGTGCCAGCGCGCCTTGTCGAGGATGCTGATCGGCGCGAACGGAATCGCCACCGCGCTGACGTCCTGGGGCTTGACGCCGGCAAAGTCCAGGCAGAACCGCGCCGACTCGTACGGCATGCGCTGCTTGGCGTGCTTGTCGCGCACGAAGCGCTCTTCTTCGGCCGCGGCGACGAGCCTGCCGTCGACGTAGAGGGCGGCGGAAGGGTCGTGGGTGAGCGCGCCGGACAGGCCGAGTATGGTCAGGGACAACGTATTACCTCGTCGGGACGGCGGAGCCCCGGCCGTCCGGATCCATCACGAAAACAGCGGATTATACATGTGCGACGGCGGCACCCGGGTCAATGCGCCTCGTCCCAGTTCGCGCCGGCTCCGACCTCCACCAGCAGCGGCACCGCCAGCTCCGCAACGCCGCTCATCAGCCGCGGCAGCGCCTCGCGCACCGCATCGAGCTCGCCGCCGGGCACCTCGAGCACCAGCTCGTCATGGACCTGCAGCACCAGCCGCGACTTCGCGTCCGACTCGCGCAGCCAGCGATGCACGGCGATCATCGCCTTCTTGATCAGGTCGGCGGCGGTGCCCTGCATCGGCGCGTTGATCGCAGCGCGCTCGGCGGCCTGGCGGCGGCCGGCCTGCTGGGCGCGAATGTCGGGCAGATGCAGGCGGCGGCCGAACACCGTCTCGACGTAACCCTGCGCGCGCGCGCGCTCCTTGGTCTCTTCCATGTAGTGCGCGACACCGGTGTAGCGCGCGAAGTAGCGGTCGATCCAGCCCTGCGCGGCGGCGCGGTCGATACCGAGATTGCGCGCGAGACCGTGCGCGCTCATGCCGTAGATGAGGCCGAAGTTGATGACCTTGGCGTAGCGACGCTGTTCGCTGCTGACCTCCGCCGGCGGTACGCCGAAGACTTCCGCGGCGGTGGCGCGGTGCACGTCCTCGCCGTGCGCGAAGGCCTCGAGCAGGCGCGCGTCCCCCGACAGGTGCGCCATGATGCGCAGCTCGATCTGCGAGTAGTCGGCGCTGACGACGACGTGGTCGCGCGGCGCGATGAAGGCGGCGCGGATGCGGCGGCCCTCCTCGGTGCGGATCGGGATGTTCTGCAGGTTGGGCTCCGAACTGGCGAGCCGGCCGGTGACCGCGACCGCCTGCGAGAAGCTGGTGTGCACGCGCCCGGTGCGCGGATTGACCATGCGCGGCAGCTTGTCGGTGTAGGTGCTCTTCAGCTTGGCGAGGCCGCGGTGCGCGAGCAGCAGCTTCGGCAGCGGGTAGTCGTCGGCGAGCTGGGTGAGCACGTCCTCGTCGGTGGAGGGCTGGCCGGTGGCGGTCTTCTTGACCACCGGCAGCCCGAGCTGCTTGAACAGGATCTCGCCGAGCTGCTTGGGCGAGCCGAGGTTGAAGGGCTGGCCGGCGAGCGCGTGCGCCTCGCGCTCGAGCTCGAACAGGCGCCGGCCGAGCTCCTCGGACTGCTGCGCCAGCGCGAAGGCGTCGATCAGCACGCCGGTGCGCTCCATCTCGAACAGCACCGCGAGCGTAGGCATCTCGATGTCCCGGTAGAGCGCCGCGAGCCGCGGCGCCTGCGCAAGGTGTGCGGACAGCGCATGGTGCAGCTGCAACGTGACGTCGGCATCCTCGGCGGCGTACTCGGCGGCCCGCTCGAGCTCGACCTCGTCGAATCCGATCTGCTTTGCGCCCTTGCCGCACAGCTCGGCGTAGGTGATCGTGCGCAGGCCCAGGTGGCGGCTCGCGAGCGAGTCCATGTCGTGCGTCTTGTCGCTTTCGAGCACATAGGACTCGAGCAGCGTGTCCTCGGCGATGCCGCCGAGCCGGATGCCGTGGTTGGCGAGCACGTGGGCGTCGTACTTGAGGTTCTGGCCGACCTTGCGGTGGGCGTCGGATTCGAGCCAGGGCTTGAGGCGCGCGAGCACCTCGGCGAGCGGCAGCTGTTCGGGCGCACCGGCGCCGCGGTGCGCGAGCGGCAGGTAGGCGGCCTCGCCCGGCACGACCGCGAGCGACAGGCCCACCAGGCGCGCGGCGAACGGGTCGAGGCTGGTCGTCTCGGTGTCGAATGCGGTCAGCCCGGCCGCTCCGATCTTCGCGAGCCAGCGCTCGAACGCCGGCCAGTCGAGGAGGGTTTCGTAGGCACGGACATGGCCGCCGGGCGCGGATTCGGGGACAGACCCCAATTTCCCAGAAATTGGGGTCTGTCCCCGATTTCCGTTTTCCCCGTCCAAGTCGCGCAGCCACGTGTTGAACTCGAGCCGCGTGTACAGCCCGCGCAGCGCGGCCTTGTCGTCGTCGCGCGCGACCAGCTCCGGCGGCGCGACCGGCAGCGCGACGTCGGTCGCGACGGTGACGAGCTTGCGTGCGAGCGGCAGGAAGTCGAGGTGCTTGCGCAGGTTCTCGCCGACCTTGCCGCCGACCTGGTCGGCGTGGGCGATCAGGTTGTCCAGCGTGCCGTACTCGCTGAGCCACTTGACCGCGGTCTTGGGGCCGCATTTTTCGACGCCGGGCACGTTGTCGACGGAGTCGCCGACCAGCGCCAGGTAATCGACGATGCGCGCGGGCGGCACGCCGAACTTCTCGGTGACGCCGGCCTCGTCGAGCACCTCTCCGGTCATTGTGTTGACCCAGCGCACGCCCGGGCGCACGAGCTGGGTGAGGTCCTTGTCGCCGGTCGAGATCACGACCTCCCAGCCGGCCTCGAGGGCCTGGCGCGTCAGTGTGCCGATCACGTCGTCGGCCTCGACGCCGTCGACGACCAGCAGCGGCCAGCCCTCGGCCACCACGCCCTCGTGCAGCGGCACGATCTGCGCCGCCAGGTCCTCGGGCATCGGCGGGCGCTGCGACTTGTATTCGGGGTACCATTCGTCGCGAAAGGTCTTGCCCTTGGCATCGAAAACGCAGGCGCGATACTCTGCCGCGTAGTCACTCTCGAGGCGCCGCAGCATCGACAGCACACCGCGCACCGCGCCGGTCGGCTCGCCCGCCGAGTTGCGCAGGTCCGGCAGGGCGTGGAAGGCGCGATAAAGATAGCTGGAACCGTCGACGAGCAACAACGTGGGCATGGTGGACAATCCTTGCGGCGAAACCATGCGCATGCGCCTGCAGTCGAACTTCAACCGGCAGCCGGGGCGCACACGGAATCAACAGACGAGAACAAGATGACAGCGAAAGAAAAACTCCCCCGCAGCGCGACCAACAACGATTACGCACGGCGCTTCAACGCGCGCGAGTCGTGGCGCATCTTCGGAATTATGTCAGAGTTCGTCGAAGGCACCGAACGGCTCAATGCCATTCGCCCGGCGGTGTCGATCTTCGGCAGCGCGCGCATACCGCCCGACCACATGTACTACATGCTCACCGAACGCATCGCGCGCCAGCTCTCCGATGCGGGCTTCTCGGTGATCTCGGGCGGCGGTCCGGGCATCATGGAGGCGGCCAACAAGGGCGCCTACTTCGGCAAGAGCCCGTCGGTGGGGCTCAACATCCAGCTGCCGATGGAACAGGGCGCGAACCCCTACCAGGACATCTCGCAGACCTTCCAGCATTTCTTCGCCCGCAAGTTCATGTTCGTGAAGTTCGCGTCGGCCTACGTCGTGCTGCCGGGCGGGTTCGGCACGCTCGACGAGCTGCTCGAGGCGATGACGCTGATCCAGACCGGCAAGAGCCGCAAGATCCCGGTCATCCTCGTGCATGGGCCGTTCTGGAACGGCCTGCTCGACTGGTTCCGCGACCGCCTGGTGGCCGAGCGCATGATCAACCCGGAGGATCTCGACCTCGTTCAGGTCATCGACGAACCCGAGCAGGTGGTCGAGGCGATCTTCAAGCACTACGAGACGCGCGGCTTCCTGCCGCTGCCCGAAGAGCATGAACTGATGCTGAATCTGTAGCACGGGTCGCCGCCACGTGCCGGCGCACACGCCCACCGAAGCGCTGCCGGCCCTCTGCTAGAATCCACGCATTCACCGGAGAAGACGATGCGTCGCAAGCTGATCATCCTGCTGCTGGCCGTGGCCGCCCCCGTCGCCGCGCAGCAGCGCCCGCAACTCGAGCCGATTCCCGAACCGCCCCCGCCACCGCCGGGGCTCAGCGAGGAATCGTTCGAGCCGGAGGTGACGATCGTGCAGCGCGGCGAGGACACGGTGGAGGAGTTCCGCTTCCGCGGCCGCCTCTACATGGTCAAGGTCACGCCGGCGCACGGCGTGCCGTACTATCTCGTCGACCAGCGCGGCGACGGCGTCATGGTGCCGTACACCGACGCGTCGCCGACCCTGTCGGTACCGATGTGGGTGATCCGCTCGTGGTGAGCGCTACAGGCTGCTGAGCGCCGCATGTCCGTGTTCACCTCCGTCCCGGCCGACGAGCTCGCCGGCTGGCTCAAGCACTACGCGATCGGCCGCCTGGTCGAGTTCGAGGGCATCTCGGCCGGCGTCCAGAACAGCAACTTCTTCGTCACGACGACGCTGGGCCGCTACGTGCTGACGCTGTTCGAGGCGATCCCGCGCTCGGAGCTGCCGTTCTATCTGTACCTGATGGCACATCTGGCCCACCACGGCCTGCCCGTGCCGGCGCCGATCGCCGATCGCGACAACGAGTACTTCAGCACGCTGTGCGAGCGGCCCGCGGCACTGGTGGCGCGGCTGAACGGCCGCTCCGACATGGCGCCGGGCCCCGAGCAGTGCAGCCGCGTCGGCCAGATGCTGGCCGGACTGCATCTGGCCGGACTGTCGTACGGACGCCGCCAGGACAACCCGCGTGGCGCCCGGTGGCGGGCGCAGACCGCCGCACACGTGCGCCCGTGCCTGCCGCCCGACGAGCAGGCGCTGCTCGACGCCGAGCTCGCCTTCCAGGCCCGCCAGGACTACGCTGCGCTGCCGCACGGCGTGATCCACGCCGATCTGTTCCGCGACAATGTGCTGTGGCACGAAGGCCACATCGGCGGCGTGATCGACTTCTACTTCGCCGGCCACGACGCGCTGCTGTTCGACATCGCCGTGGCGGTCAACGACTGGTGCGTGACGCCGGCCGGCGAGCTCGATGCGGCACGTACGACGGCACTGCTCGCCGCCTACCACGCCGAGCGCCCGTTCACCGCTGCCGAGCACGCCTGCTGGCCGGCGATGCTGCGCGCGGCCGCATTGCGCTTCTGGCTCTCGCGCGCCGAGGACTATCACCTGCCCAAAGGCGGCGAGCTGGTACAGGTCAAGGACCCCGGCGAGTACCGCGACATCCTGAAGCTGCGCATCGCCGCCACCCCCGCGCTGCCGTCGGCCTGACGCGCCGCCATGAGCGCCCCATCGCAACCCCTGACGGACAAGACCCATCCAATGCAAGCACGACAAGTTCCGGTCCAGCGCGGCTGGGCCTGGCTACAGGAAGGACTGCTGCTGTGGCGGCGCAACCCGGCGCTGCTGACCTTCGCCTCGTTCGGCTATCTGCTCATCCTCGTCGTCGTCAGCTCGGTGCCGCTGATCGGTCAGCCGGTCGCGTCGCTGCTGATGCCGGTCTTCTCGCTCGGCGTGCTCAACACCTGCCGCGCCATCGACGAAGGGCGCAAGGGCGGCCCGGAGATGCTCTTTTCGGGCTTCAAGACCAACGTGCAGGCGCTCGTGACGATAGGCGGCATCTACCTCGTCGGCAGCGTACTGGTGCTGCTGCTCACGTCCCTGCTCGACGGTGGTACGCTGATGCGACTGATGACGGGCGCACAGGAGCTCGACCCCGAGACCGGCGCGGTGCCGGGCCTGTCGTTCACGCTGCTGGTCGCCGTCGCGCTGTCGGCCCCGGTCGTGATGGCCTACTGGTTCGCGCCGATCCTGGCCGGCTGGTGGAACGTGCCGGCCACCAAGGCGATGTTCTTCAGCTTTTACGCGTGCCTGCAGAACTGGCGCCCGTTCCTGACCTACGGCCTCGCGATCGCGATCTTCGGTGCGCTGCTGCCGGGTCTGCTGATCGGCACCGTCGGCATCGCGATACCGTTCCTGTCGACGCTGCTGGTGCTGCTGCTGCCGCTGATTCTGGTGCCGGTGCTGTTCGCAAGCTTCTACGCGAACGCGCGCGATGTCTTCGGCACGCGGGCCGTCGATGAGCGCCCGGCGGCCTGAGGCCGTGCCGCTGGGTCTGCTCGGCGGCACTTTCGATCCGATCCATCTCGCCCACCTGCGCCTGGCCGAGGAGGCGCGCGAGGCGCTCGCGCTCGGCCGCGTGCGCTTCGTTCCGGCCGGCGAGCCGCCGCACCGCGCGACGCCGCTGTCGGCCGCGGCACACCGCCTCGAGATGGTGCGCCGGGCGACCGCCGGCAATGCGGCATTCGAGGTCGACGACGGCGAGGTGCGCGCGCGCGGCAAGAGCTACACGGTGCTGACGCTCGAGCGCCTGCGCGCCGAGCTCGGGCCCGCGCAACCGCTGGTGCTGATCCTCGGCGCCGACGCCTTCCGCGGCCTTCCGGGCTGGCACCGCTGGCGCGAGCTGTTCGCGCTCGCACACATCGCGGTCGCCAACCGTCCCGGCGCTGCAGCGCAGGGACGGCAATGGCCGGGCGTGCTGTCGGCCGAGCTCGACGAGGCCTGCGGCACGCGCATCGACACCGATCCGGCCTGCCTGCGCGCCGCCCCGGCCGGGCAGGTCGTGCCGTTCGACATGACGCCGCTGGCGATCTCGGCCTCGCTGGTGCGCGCGCTCATCCACGGCGGGCGCAGCGCCCGCTATTTGCTCCCCGATTCCGTTCTCGACTATATTGGGCTGCAACACCTCTACCGCTGACTCCATGGACATCCGCAAACTCGAAAAGACCGTCGTCGCCGCGCTCGAAGACATCAAGGCCCAGGACATCGAGGTCATCAACACCTCCAAGCTCACCCCGCTGTTCGACCGCGTCATCGTTGCGAGCGCCGACTCGAATCGTCAGACACGCGCACTCGCGCGCAATGTCCAGGAGAAGGTCAAGGAGGCCGGCGGCGAGGTGATCAGCGTCGAGGGCGAGGAGACCGGCGAGTGGGTGCTGGTCGATCTCGGTGACATCGTCGTGCACGTCATGCAGCCGGCCATCCGCAGCTACTACCGACTCGAGGAGCTGTGGACGACGACACCGGCGTCGCGCCGCCGCGTCGCCACCGGAACGGCCGGCAAGCCCGAATGATGCGCGCTTGAGGCGGCGCTGCGATGAAGCTGATCGTCGTGGCCGTCGGCACGCGCATGCCGGGCTGGGTCACGGCGGGCTTCGAGGAGTTCGCGCGCCGCATGCCGCGCGAGCTGCCGCTCTCGCTCACCGAGGTGAAGGCCGAGCCGCGCACCAGCGGCAAGAGCGTCGATGCGCTGATGGCGGCCGAGGCGGCGCGCATCGAGGCGGCGCTGCCGGCGCGCTGCCGGCGCGTGATCCTCGACGCGGCCGGCCGCGACCTGACCACCGTCGCGCTCGCGCAGCGGCTCGAGGCGTGGCAGGGCGGCGGCGAGGACGTCGCGCTGATCGTCGGCGGCCCCGACGGCCTCGCCCCGGCGCTGAAAGCCACGGCGCACGAGACGCTGCGCCTGTCGAGCCTGACCCTGCCGCACGCGCTGGTGCGCCCGCTGCTCGCCGAGGCGCTCTACCGCGCCTGGACGGTCACGCGCAACCACCCCTATCACCGCGAATGACTGCGAACAACAACATGAAGAATCCGCCCTCGCGCATCTACCTGTCGTCACGAAGCCCGCGTCGCCGCGAGCTGCTGCGCCAGATCGGCGTGCCGTTCGACCTGCTGCTGTTTCGCGGCGGCGAACGCGGCACCGACGACGACGTCGACGAGACGCCGCGGCCGGGCGAGCAGGCACAGCCCTACGTCGAGCGGCTCGCCCTGGCGAAGGCCGAAGCCGGCGTGCGCCGCGTGCAGCTGCGCCACCTGCAGCTGCGCCCGGTACTGGCCGCCGACACCACGCTGGCGGTCGACGACGAGATCGTCGGCAAGCCGGGCTCGCAGGAGGAAGCGCGCACGATTCTCGCGCGCCTGTCCGGGCGCACGCACCGCGTACTGACCGCGGTGGCGATCAGCGACGGGCAGCTCACGCACCACCTGACCAGCGTCAGCGAAGTGCGCTTTCGCAGGCTCGACGAGCGCGAGATCCGCCAGTACGTCGCCGTCGGCGAATCGCTGGACAAGGCCGGCGCCTACGCGATCCAGGGACGCGCTGCGATCTTCGTCGAGGAGATCCGCGGCAGCTACAGCGGCATCATGGGCCTGCCGCTGTTCGAAACTGCCCAGCTGCTCGAGGCGTTCGGCTATTCTGTGCTGTCGTGAGCAACGCTTGCGCCGGCGCACTTCGGCGGGCGCGCATCGGCGCTCGGGACTGGCGCGCCGGTGACGGCGCAAAGCCGCGATGGACAATGCGCAATGGGTGGCCTTCGGCCTGCCATTGCGCATTTCCCATCGCCTTCGCCTTTTCCGCATGAGTATCGAGTTTCTGATCAATTTCACGCCGCAGGAGACGCGCGTCGCCGTGGTCGAGCAGGGGGTCGTGCAGGAGCTGCACGTCGAGCGCACCGCCAACCGCGGCATCGTCGGCAACATCTATCTCGGGCGCGTCGTGCGCGTGCTGCCGGGGATGCAGTCGGCCTTCATCGACATCGGGCTCGAGCGCACCGCCTTTCTTCATGTCGCGGACATCTGGGCCGACCGCAACCACGGCGAGAGCCGGCCGATCGAGCGCATTCTCGCCGAGGGCCAGAACCTCACCGTGCAGGTGCTCAAGGATCCGATCGGCACCAAGGGCGCGCGGCTGTCGACGCAGATCAGCATCGCCGGCCGGCTGCTCGTGTACCTGCCCTAGGACAAGCACATCGGCATCTCTCAGCGGATCGAGGACGAG
>DAOMOP010000023.1:0-32018 GCA_035444405.1 Rhodocyclaceae bacterium | reverse complement strand
ACGCGGTCACCGACCAGACCAGCGCGCACGATCCGCTGCACGGCTACCTGCCGCAGGGCTGGAGCTGGGACGAGTACGTCGCACGGGCCGAACGCGAGCCGGAGGCGGTCGCGCGCGCCGCCAAGGCCTCGATCGCCGTGCATGTGCGCGCGATGCTCGCCTTCCATCGCGAGGACGTGCCGACCTTCGACTACGGCAACAACATCCGCCAGATGGCGCTCGACGAAGGCGTCACCGACGCCTTCGACTTTCCCGGCTTCGTGCCCGCCTACATCCGCCCGCTGTTCTGCCAGGGCATCGGGCCGTTCCGCTGGGCCGCGCTGTCGGGCGACCCCGAGGACATCTACAAGACCGACGCCAAGGTCAAGGCGCTGATTCCGGACGATCCGCAGCTGCACCGCTGGCTCGACATGGCGCGCGAGCGGATCCGCTTCCAGGGGCTGCCGGCGCGCATCTGCTGGCTCGGCCTGAAGGACCGCGCCCGCGTCGGCCAGGCCTTCAACGACATGGTCGCGGCGGGCGAGCTCGCCGCGCCGATCGTGATCGGCCGCGACCACCTCGACTCCGGCTCGGTCGCGAGCCCCAACCGCGAGACCGAAGGCATGGCCGACGGCTCGGACGCGGTGTCCGACTGGCCGCTGCTGAACGCGCTGCTCAACACCGCGAGCGGCGCGACGTGGGTGTCGTTCCACCACGGCGGCGGCGTCGGCATGGGCTATTCCCAGCACGCCGGCATGGTGATCGTGTGCGACGGCACGCCCGAGGCGCACGCGCGGCTCGGCCGCGTGCTGCGCAACGACCCCGGCAGCGGCGTGATGCGCCACGCCGACGCCGGCTACGAGGGGGCGAAGCAGTGCGCGCGCGACAACGGGCTGGATCTGCCGATGCTGTGAGTGCGTGTGCCGCGCAATGTCGTGCCGTGCACACCTTGCCGGGGCGGCACCGGTTCAGTCGCCGTCGCGCTCGCGCGTGCGGATCTCGCGGATCACCTCGCCCTCGATCACGACGTTGCCGCCGGACTGCGGCCGCTCGCGCATTTCTTTGCGCAGCTCGCGCATGCGCCACCACAGGTAGCCCCATGCGACCAGTCCGACGGTCGCGACGACGACGAACAGCAGCACCGAGAACATCAGCGCCACGCCGACCAGCGCGACGGTCACGACGAACGCGACGATCTTGCGCCACAGGCTGGGCGGCTGGGCCGCGTTGCGCCTGAGTTGCTCGAGGATCCGGATGCGCTCTTCGTCGAAATTCATGGTCGTTTCCTGCCACCGATTGCGAATGAACACCGACCATTGTACGGGGTCGGGGGGTGCTCCCGGACGATGACCGGCCGACGAAACGGGCGTCGCAGCGGCGGGCCGTGATTCAGGAGAACGCCCGAGATCGTACCAAAAGTCCATTCGCCTCGAGCCGCTGCGCCACCGGCAGCGGATCGCACGCTCACGGCCGAGGTTGAAAGTTGATCGTTCCGATATACGGAACGTAATTTTCGATGAACGCCTTCCATGTCCACCTGAACTTGTTAGAGTATTCCTATACATCTGATGGATGGAGTCTTTCAGTGGCTCTCCGCCATCATGACGCGTTCCGTTTTTTGAGCATTTCAACGGAGAACCCTGTGAGCGTGATGGCGAAGCACAGCAGTCTCGCGCGCGCCTTGGGCCTGCTCCAGGCGGTCGGCTCGGCCGGCGCAGGCGGGGCGAGCCTGTCGTGGCTGCATCGTCGCACCGGCCTGCCGAAATCCTCCATCCATCGCATCCTCGCCGATCTGCGCGGCGCCGGCTGGATCGACCAGGACGGCGGGAACGGCACCTACCATCTCGGCTTTCAGGCGCGCGTGATCGGCGACCTCGCGCGCCGCCGCTTTCCGTTGGCCGAGCTGGCGCGGCTGGCGCTCGCGCGTATCGCCGAGCGCACCGGGCAGACGACGATCCTCTCGGTGCGCCAGGGCTTCGATGCGGTGTGCCTCGCGCGCGTCGAGGCGAAGGCGCCGGTGCGCGCGGTGGCGGTCGAGGTCGGCACGGTGCGCCCGCTCGGCATGGGCGCGAGCGCGACCGCGCTGCTCGTCGATCTGGCGGACGACGAGCTCGAAGAGATCGTCCGATACAACGCCGACCATCATCCCCGCACCCCGCTCTTCAATGGCGAGCTCGTGCTCGAGGCAGTGCGCCGCGCCCGCGCCGACGGCTATGCGCAGCACGACGGCCAGATCGCGCGCGGCATGGCCGGCCTCGGCATGCCGGTGCGCGGGCCGAGCGGCGACATCGAAGGCGCGATCAGCATCGCCTTCGTGTCGGACTGGTTCGACGCGCACGCGCGCGAAGGGCTCGTGCGCGTGCTCGGCGAGGAAATCCACCGGCTCGAGCGGCAGCTCGCCGGACCTACATCGACGGAGGTGTCGCGACCGGATACCCCGTGATGTCGCCCATGGCTGGGCCGGCCGTGCAGCGCCGCAACACACGGTTGCGCGAGGCCGGGCGATGCGCACCGCCGCCGCGGACAAGAACGGCGGGCGCCTCGGCGGACCTTTAGCGTCGGTCCGGCGGCCTCGCCGTGGCTTGCAGGCGGTGCGCGCCCGCGCACGCACCGGCACAACGACCACCACCACCTGTGATGGAGGAGACCATGATCAGGAAATTTGCCGCGCTCGGCGCAGGACTGTGCCTTGCCTTCGGAATGCTGGCCGGCCCGGCGCAGGCCCAGCAGCGCATCACGATCGGCACCAACCCGCAGGGCAGTGCCTACTACACCATCGGCGGCGGCATCGCCCGCGCGATCAGCGAGGAGCTCGGCCGCCAGGCGATCGCGCAGCCCTACGCCGGCTCCTCCGTGTATCTGCCGCTGGTGGCGAACCGCGAGGTCACGATGGGGCTGAGCTCCTCGCTCGATGCGGGCCGCGCCTATCGCGGCGACGACGGCCGCGCGCTGCCGCAACTGCGCGCGCTCGCGCGCATCTGGCCGCTGCAGTACGCCTACATGGTGCGCGGCGACTCGGGCATCCGCGACATCCAGGATCTCAAGGGCAAGCGCGTGGTCGTCGACATGCGCGCGAACGCTGCACTCGGCGCCGCCAACAAGGCGATGCTCGCGGCCGGCGGGCTGACCGACGCCGACGTCGAGGTCGTCACCGTGGGCGGGCTGCCGCAGGGCGTCGAGGGGCTGACCGAAGGGCGCCTGGACGCGACCGCGATCGCGGTGGGCATTCCGCTCACGCTGCAGGCCAACGCGTCCATCCCGGGCGGCATCCGCTACGTGAACCTGACCGGCGAGCATGCCACCGACGCGGTGCTGGGGCAGCACGCGCCGGGTCTTTACACGCTGCGCGTCGAGCCCGCCGAGAACCGCCCGGGTGTGCCCGAGCCGATCACGATCTCCGGCTTCGACGTGTTCCTGGTGATCGGCGACGACATGTCCGACGCGGACGTCGCGGCAATCCTCGGCGTGCTGCACGACAGGTTCGAGCAGCTGCGCGAGGACTATCCGGCGCTGCGCAGCGCGAGCGCGGCCGAGCTCGGTGCCGCGACGAACACGCTGCCCTACCACCCGGCGGCGATCCGCTTCTTCAAGGACAAGGGCCTGTGGAGCGAGGCGAACGAGGCGCATGAGCAGCAATTCGCCAACTGAGAGCGGCCCGCGCCCGTTCGCGGCGCAGCTCGGGAACGCGCTCGCCGCGCTGGTGCCGCTCGCGGGTCTCGCGTGGCTGCTCGACCTGCCGCGCCGCGCCGGGCTGGACGTGACCGGCGAGCAGTTTCTCGCGCTGGTCGCGGCGCTCGTCACCGCGGCGGCGCTGCTGCTCAACCCGCTCGCGCGCGGCCGGGCCGCGGCCGTGCTCGACGCGGCGTGCGCGGCCGCCGCCGCGGCGGCGTGGCTGTGGATGGGCTACCACTATCACGACTGGCTCCTCGACATGGCCTCGCGCGGGCCGCAGAAATGGGTGCCCGGCCTGCTCGCGCTCGTCCTGCTGCTCGAGGGGCTGCGTCGCACGACCGGGCTGGCGATCACCGCGCTGATCGGCGCGATCTTGCTGTACGGCTTCTTCGGCCACCACCTGCCCGGCGTGTTCGAGGCTTCCTACGTCGCGCCCACGCGCCTGATCCTCTACCTCTATGCCGACAGCAACGGCGTGCCGGGCCTCGTGCTCGGGGTCGGTGCGACGGTCGTGCTCGCGTTCATGCTCTTCGGCGCGGCCCTGAAGCATGTCGGCGGCACCGAGGTGTTCACCGACCTCGCGCTCGCGGCGATGGGGCGCCACCGCGGCGGGCCGGCCAAGGTCGCGATCCTCGGCAGCAGCATCTTCGGCACGCTGTCGGGCTCGACGGTCGGCAACGTGATGAGCACCGGCATGGTGACGATCCCGCTGATGAAGCGCTCGGGTTTCCCGAAGCACTATGCGGCGGCGGTCGAGGCGGTGGCCTCCAACGGCGGCCAGCTCGCGCCGCCGGTGATGGGCGCGACGGCCTTCCTGATCGCCGAGTTCCTGCAGACCGATTACCGCAACGTCGTCGTCGCCGCGCTGCTGCCGGCGGTGATCTACTATGCGGTGCTCTTCATGCAGGTCGATGTGTTCGCGAAGGCGCGCGGGCTCACCGGGCTGCCGGCAGCCGAGCTGCCGCGCGCGGCCGCGGTGCTGCGGCGCGGCTGGATCTTCCTGCTGCCGCTTGCCTTCCTGATCTACCTGCTCTTCTGGCTGTCGCTGTCGGCCGGCAAGGCCGCGCTGTACTGCGCGGGCCTCACGCTGCTGCTCGACCTCGTCGTGACGCGCCGCCTGCACGGGTTCGCGTTCTACGGGCGTCTCTTCGTCGAGGCGGGGCAGGCCTTGTTGCCGGTGCTGCTGATCTGTGCGGCGGCCGGCATCGTCGTCGGCGTGATCAACATCTCGGGGCTGGGCTTCGCGCTCACGATGCTGCTCGCGCGCATCGGCGAGGTGGCCGGGCTGCTGCCGCTGCTGCTGGTGACCGCGGCGCTCGCGATCGTGCTGGGCATGGGCATGCCGACCGCGGGCGTGTATGTGCTGCTGTCGGTATTGCTCGCGCCGGCGCTGATCCGGCTCGGCGTGCCGGCGATGGCCGCGCACCTGTTCATCTTCTACTTCGGCCTGCTGTCGATGCTGACCCCGCCGGTCGCGATCGCGTCATACGCCGCCGGCTCGATCGCCGGCAGCCCGATGTGGCAGACCGGCCTGGCCGGCGTGCGCCTGGGCATCACCGCCTATCTGCTGCCCTTCCTGTTCGTGCTCAACCCGGCGTTGCTGATGGACGGCACACCGTGGCAAATCGGCGTCGGCTTGCTGACCGCGCTGTCGGCCGGCTACCTGCTCGCGCACGGGCTGGTCGCGCAGGAGGTCGGCGGGCGGCGCTCGGTGCTGCGCCAGTGCGGCTATCTCGCCGCCGGCGCGCTGGTCGGCGCGTCGAGCGTCGTGTTCGGTGGCGACGCGGCGGTCGCGGCGGCGCTCGGGGTGGCGGGCTTCGTGCCAGCGCTGTGGCACCGGCGCCTCGCCGCGCCACTGGACCAGGGACGCATGGCATGAGGCCGATGACCATGGGGCAAACGCGCGCCGCAATGCCGACCTCGCCATCGCCGCTGCACGCAGGGGACGGCGGCATGACGCCCTTCGCGCGCCGGCCCGCGGGCTTGGCTGCGGCCCGCGTGCTCCACGTTGACCTCCATTCGCATGCCCGAACGCATATCTGATTTCTCAACGCCCGATCGAGGAACCCCCACATGAAAGTGATCGACGTCCACACCCACCAGCTCAGCCACAAGTGGCTGGAACTGCTGCGCGAGCACGGCCGCCCGCGCTTCGAGGTGCGCAAGAGCCTGGATGCGCCCGAGGGCATCTTCATCGACGGTGCCCCGTTCATGACGCCGATGCCGGGCCATTTCAGCTTTTCCGAGCGGGTGGCGCGCATGGACGAGGCGGGCGTGGATGTGGCGATCTGCTCGCTGACCTGCCCGAACGTGTACTGGGGCGGCGAAGCGATCAGCCTGAAAGCCGCGCAGATCTCCAACGACGAGATGGCCGGCGGTCAGGTCGAGTATCCCTCGCGCATCCGCTGGTACGCCTCGCTGCCGTGGGAATACCCCGAGCGGGCGGTGGCCGAGCTCGGGCGCGCGTGCGCGAACGGTGCGGTCGGCGTGATGGTGCTCGCCAATATCAACAACGAGTCGCTCACCGCCGAGCGCTTTCGCCCGGTGTGGGAGGCGATCGACGCGCGCGCGCTGCCGGTGCTCGTGCATCCGACTGCGCCGCCCGGGGCGCCGCAGATGGACATGCGCGCCTACAACCTGATCGCCTCGGTGGGCTTCATGTTCGACACCTCGCTCGCGGTCGCGCGCATGATCTTCGACGGCTTCTTCGACCGCTACCCGCAGCTGAAGCTGATCGCCTCGCACGCCGGCGGCGCGCTGCCCTATCTGGTCGGGCGGCTCGATCGCTGCTTCGAACAGATGAACGCGTGCCGCGTGACGATCGACCGGCCGCCGCAGGACTACCTGCGTCGCATCTGGTACGACGCGGTCACCTACCGTGACGAGACGCTGCGCCTGTGCCTGGATGTGGGCGGCGCGGACCGCGTGATGTACGGCTCGGACTACCCGCACAACATCGGTGACATGCAGGGCTGCCTCGCGCGGGTCGACCGGCTGCCCGCGGCCGAGCGCGACGCGGTGCGCGGCGGCACGGCGCAGCGCATCTTCGATCTCGGGCTGTGAGCAGGCGCGGCCGGTCGGCCAGAGCCGCATGCTCGGGCCGGTCCTCGCGATCATCCCCTATACGACCGACCATCCCGCTCCTGGCGATCCCTTCCACAGTCAGTCACCATGCCGCACACGCAGTTCCTCGAACGACACGATCTCGCCGGCAATTGCGCTGGCTGCCACGGTCGGGGGACTGGCGAGCCAAAGCTTGCCCGGTCCGGAGCGGCCGGGGAAATTGCGGTTGATCGCGCTGACGGTGACCTGATCGGGTTCGGTGGACGCCCCCGGCCCGCAGTTCGCACACGCTCCGCACGAGGGCTGCAGGATCTCGGCGCCGACCTGCTCGAAGGCCTGCAGATAGCCCCGTTCGATGCAGTAATCGCGCACCGCGATCGTCCCGAACTGCAGATAGAGCCGCACCCGTGGCGCAACGCGAAGGCCGCGCGCGGCGGCCCAGGCGAGCACCTCATGGTAGTGATCGAAGTCTTCGCGCTTGCCGGCGGTACACGAACCGCCATAGGCAATATCGATTCTCGGCCGCTCCCGCAAATCGCTCAGCGCGAGGCCGTTGCCCGGATCGCCCGGCGCCGCCACCATCGGCGGGATGCGGCTGCAGTCGAGGCGGATCGTGTCCGCATAGACGGCCCCCGCGTCGCTCGTCATCCACGGCTCCAGCGCGAACTCGACGCCCCGCCGCTCGCGCAGGAATCGTACCGTTTCCTCGTCGGGCGCAACGATTCCGGTGAATCCGCCCAGCTCCGCGGTCATGTTGGTCAGCGTCGCGCGCTCGTCGGTCGTCATCTGGCGGATTGCCGACCCGGTGAACTCGAAGATCCTGCCCACGCCCGCCCCCGCGCGGATCCTGGGCTCGGCCAGCAGGTGCAGGACGACGTCCTTGGCCGTCACCCCGGCCGGCACGACGCCATCGAGTTCGATGCGCAGCGACTGCGGCACCGTCATGCGCACCGCCCCGGTGACGAACGCGTTGGCCATGTCGGTGGTACCGACGCCGAACGCCACGCAACCGAGCGCTCCGCTGTGCGGCGTGTGCGAATCGGTACCGACGACGACCTGCCCCGGCAGCGCATGGAGCTCGGCCATCATCGCATGCGAGATCCCCTCGGAACCCTCCGCTGGCTTGCCCTCCATGCCCGGCAGATAGCCGTGGTTGTGGATGCCGTAGTCGGCGGCGAATGCGCGGTGCGCGTCGGACAACTCCTTGACGTTGGGCATCAAACCGTTGCGCCGATGCATTTCGCTGCGATGCGAATACGACAGGTGATCCTCGAACGCGAGAATGCTGCGCGGGTCGTGCAACTGCAGCGGACGCCCGAAGGCCTTGTGCAGCATGTGCGCGGCCATCCCGGTGTAATACTCGTGGATGAAGCGCCAGTCGGCGCGTACGAAGGCTCCGGCGCCCGGCTCGATCGAAGCACTGGTTTCGTCGGTCACGACGAGGTGGCGAGCGAGGATTTTTTCCGCGAGCGTCAGCGCACGCACCGCCCCCTGGGGACCCCCGGCCGACTCGACCTTGCGCATCTTCGCCTGGCCGTACTCGAGCAGCCCGCCGCTGCGCAGAATGGCGCCGGCCAGTGCGTCACGCGAGGCGACCAACTCCTCGATGTCGATCGCCTCACCGCGCTCGATACGGTCGATCAGGCCGAAGTCGGTCGATGTAAACAAACCCAGATTGTCGGCATTCTGACGATAGATGCGCTCGAAGCTCTCGGCGATGACCAGGCGAATGCCGGCGCTCAGTTCGGCCAGCGGACTGTGCTCGCGCGACGAGCCCTTGCCGTAGCGCTTGCCGGCGACGGTGACGCAGAATCCGCCCGCCCGGATCGCATCGGTGCCGATCGGGGTTCGCTCGCCGGCCTTCAGGCCGGCATAGGGATGGCGGCCCAGGCGCTCGTCGTAACGCGTGAGCACGCTCATCGGCGTGATTTCGTCCGTCGACACGTCATCGCGCAAGGCGCCGGCCTCGGCCAGGCTCACGCGCTGACCGTTCAGTTGCCGCTCGATGATTTCCGGATCGGTACTGAGGAACAGAATGCGTCCGCTGAGTACGAGTTGTGTCATGCCCATCTCCTTGGCATAGCGTTGGGGCGACTTCGCGTCGCGACTGGACGTGGTGTCGGACCGACACCAGCGATCGGGGTGGCGCCGCCGACTAGCGGCTAGTGCGCAGCCACTTGATATGACTGAAGCGGCGCTTGCGGGCCTCGGCGAGCGCTTCGAGCGTACGGTCTGCACGCTCGCATTCGAGCGCCGCCTCGCGACATGCCAGCTCTTCGGCCAGCGCGGCGACTTCGTCGGCTATGGACCGCGGAATCACCACGATGCCGTCGCCGTCGGCCAGCACATAATCACCCGAGGCGATCAGGACCGCCCCGCCGTGCTGCCCCGGCAACGCCACCGATCCGCCGAGCTCGGTGATCGCCCAGCGACGGGCGCCATTGACCGGGGTCACGCCGGCGCTGCATACCATCATGCCCAGCGCCTCGAGTTCGCTCCGATCCCGCACCAGACCGTCGGTCACGAGGCCGGCACAACCGCGTTCGGCAAGGTCGGCCGCGAGCATCCCCCCGAGGATCGCACCCCCACGAAAAACGCCGGTCGCCACGACCAGCACGGCGCCGGGTTCTGCCGCGCCGGCGAGCGCATAGGGTGACAGAAACGCATCGGAAGGAGCGACCGTCTGCACGGTCACGCGCGTTTCACCACGGACGCAGCGAATCGGCCCGCATACCGCTACGGCCCCGCCATCGACGCGACGGATCGCATTGTCGAGAACCTGGGTCGAAAAGCCACATTCATCGAGCACATCGGAGACCACCGCCGAGCCTGCCTGCGCGAGTCGCGTCACCAAGGCACGCACTTCCGCCGTGGCCGCCGTCACCCTCTTGTCACTTGTCGGCATCGTGACCTCCCATAGCCAGCGCGGCGGGCCCGACAGACCCGGCAGCGCGCGCAAACCCGAAACGGATCATCATCTGATCTCCTTGCCGAGCACGAGGTCGGGCAACCACGTCGACAGCCCGGGGATGAAGGTCAGCACCAGCAGTACCGCCAACCCGACGACGAAGAACACCGCGACACCCCGGGTGCCCTCCTCGATCGACGTTCCGCCGATGCGCGAGGCCAGCGCCAGAACAATCCCGACCGGCGGCGTGAGCAGCCCCAGGCACAGATTGACCGTGACGATGACGCCGAAATGAATCGGGTCGATGCCCAGCGCCACCGCGATAGGGAAAAGCACCGGCAACAGCATCACCTTGGCCGCGTTGACCTCCATGAACGTGCCGACGAACAGCAGGATCACGTTGATCAGCAGCAGGAACAGGATCGGCGACTGAACGTGCTCGGTGATCCACGCGCCCAGCGCGCTGGGCAGATGCGTGAAGGCCAGCATCCACGCGAACACCGACGCGGCGGCGAGAATGACCATCACCGCGGCGGTGAGCCTGACCGCATCGCGCAAGGCCTTGATCAGTGCCGCCCACGTGAGGTCGCGGTAGACGACACCGCTCACGACGAGTGCATAGAGGACGGCAAGCGCCGAGGCCTCATTCACCGTGAACACCCCGAATCGGATGCCGACGATGATCAGGAGCGGCATCAGGATCGCCGGCAATGCCTTCCAGAATGCGACCAGCAGGGCACCGAGCGGCGTCGGTTCGGCGGTCGGGTAGTTCATGCGTTTGGCGATCACATAACACGCGACCATCAACGCCAGACCCCACAACAGTCCCGGGATCACGCCGGCGACGAACATGCGGATCACCGACTGATCGGTGATGAACGCATAGACGATCCAGGCGATCGAAGGCGGAATCAGCGGCGAGATCGGTGCGGACGCCGCGGTCACGCCGATCGCGAAGCGCAGGTCGTAGCCATTGCGCACCATCGCCGGGATGAAGGTCTTGCCCATCGCACTGGTGTCGGCCACCGCCGAACCGGAGATACCGCCGAACAACACCGATGACAGCACGTTGCTGATCGCAAGCCCCCCGGTCAGCCGCCCCACCAGCGCATTCGCGAAGACAATCAGGCGCTGGCTGATGCCGCCGGAGACCATGATCGAGCCGGCCAGCAGGAAGAACGGAATCGCCATCAGCGAGAAGCTGTCCATCCCGGCGAACAGGCGTTGCGGCACGATCAGCGGGTTGATGCCGCCGTGCAGGTAGATCACCAGCAACGAGCCGAGGATGATCGAAAAGGCGATCGGCAACCCGATGGCCATCAGGGCGAGCATCGCCACCGACAGGATGATTGCAAGGACTTCAACGGACATGGCGCGCCTCCGCAGTCATCGACTCGGACGGCTTCCCGCCCGTGACCTTCTCCAGTCGCGCGAGCACCAGCACGACCGCGATCAATGCGGCGCCGACCGGAATGGCCGCATAGGGATACGCCATCTTGACGCCCAGGCCCGCCGAGCTCGCACGCCCGGCCAGCACGACAAGCTGGTAGCCGTAGAGGGCCAGCAGCCCGCTCAGTGCGACGGTGAGTGCGTCGCGAACGAAGGCGGTGGCCACTCGAAGCATGCGCGGCAGCCGGTTGAAGAAGTAATCGACCGCGATGTGCTCGTCGTCGCGGATCAGCGCGGCCGAACCGAGCATCGTCAGCCACACCAGCAAGAAGCGCACGAGTTCGTCGGACCAGTAAGTGGGACTGTTCAGCACGTAGCGTGCGAACACCTGATAGCTGGTGACCGCCAGCATCACGACCAGCAGGATCACGCAGACGGCATCGATCGTCGCCACCAGCCGCTGGGCGATCCGAGTCATCTGAGACATGGAAGGCAACCTCTCGAGGGACACCCCCGCCGCGCTCGCGCGGCGAGGGCGGGTAGTCCGCAGGAAACTTACTCGACGGCCGCGATGCGTTCGACCCACGGCGCCAGCTTGGGGAACTCCTGCGGCAGATTGGCAAGCTTGGCACGGAAAGCATCGTGATCGACGGCGATGAACCGGACGCCGCGCCGCTCCAGTTCAGCCTTGTAGCCCTCGATCTCCTCGATGGTCTGCTCGCTGCCCCAGCGCATCGCCTTCTCGCCCTCCTCCCTCAGGATGGCCTGCAGCTCCGGCGAGAACCGCGCGAAACGACGATCGCTGAACAGAAAGGTGTAGGCACCATGCACGTGACTGGTCAGCAACACGTAATTGGCGGCCTCGTAATAGCGCGAGCGCACATGCGCTTCGAGCGGATTTTCGACCGCGTCGATGATGCCCTGCTGCAAGCCGGTATAGACCTCGGCGGTCCCCATCGGCACCGGGCTCGCCCCCAGGAGCTCCCAGGTGCGCCGGAAGATGCGGATCTCGGGCACGCGGATCTTGAGTCCCGCCAACTCGTCGACCGAGTTGACCGGACGCTTCGATGCCGTTTCACGCGCACCGCGGAAACCGGCACCGATCAGCGTGAAGCCGGTCCGCTTGCCGATCTCCTGATACAGCTCCTGGCCAACCGCGCCACCGAACACTTTGTCGAAATGTTCGGCATCGCGGATCAAATACGGGTAGGACTCGATGGCGGCGATGTCGTCATACGGCTCGAGCGATGCGATCACCGTCTGCACGATGTCGTTGGTGCCGATCTGAAGCGCCTCGACGCTTTCACGCACGCTGCCGGTCATCCCGGAATGCGCGATCTGGATCGTCACCTTGCCGCCGGTACGCTCGGCCACGCCTTCGGCAAAGCGCACGGCGGCCTTGTACCAGACGTTGTCGGGGGGAGAGATCGTCGCCAGCTGCAGGGTCGCGGACTCGATCGCCTGGGCACTGGCGGGTAGAAAGCTCATCACGCCGGCGGCAACAATGCCTGCGAGCGTCGCATTCCCAAAAAATTTCATCATCGTCTCCTCGGTCGTTATCTTGGCGTAGCGCCTGAATCGAATCGCGCGCGACGGCGATTCGCTCGACGCAATATAAGCGGGACGCGCAGCACGACGAAGTGACATGTCGGCAAGCTTGCCGTCTCGAATCGAGACGACTGACTTGCCGGGCCGGGAACGTCGGGGCCTACTTCTTCTGGCTCAGGAAATGCACCAGCGCCTCGGCCGATGCGGAAAGCTGGTCACGGCCCTTGAAGGCGAGAACCAGTTCCCGCTTGGCCCACGGTTCGTGAAGTGGCCGCACGACCAGATTCAGCGTGTCCTGGTAGAGCTCGCCCACCAGCCGCGGAATCACCGCAATGCCCAGCCCGACGTGCACGAGGCGGCACAATGCGTCCAGACTCGTGACGCGGAACTTGATATTCAGTTCGGCCCCCAGCCTCGCGGCCTCGCTCGTGACGAGCCTCGTCAGGGCACTGTCGCCCTTGATGATGACATGCTCCTCGCCGAGGGTGTCGGCGAGGCCGAGCTGCGCGGCCTCGGCAAGGCGATGGCCTTTCGGCACGACCAGCGCGAGACGGTCCGCGCGATAGGGAAGGGTCGCGAAATCCCCGCTCACACTCGAGGCCAGACAGATCCCGACGTCCGCCGCGCGCTCCTCGAGCAACCTGGATACTTCCGCGCTGTGCTGCTCCTCGAGCTCGATCCTGACGTCCGGAAACACGCGCTGGAACGCGGCGATGTCCTCGGGCAGGAACTGCAGGATCGACGAAATGTTCGCCGCCAGCCGCACACTGCCCCTTGCGCCGGAATGAAAACGCGACAGTTCGGCGCCCAGGGCCTCGAGACTGCCAAATGCGGCCTGGGCGTATCGGTACACGGTCTCCCCCACTGCCGTGACCCGGATGCCACGCTGATGTCGCTCGATCACGGGCAGGCCGATCGCGGCCTCGATTTCGGCAATCCGCCGACTCACCGCCGACGGCGCGATGAACTCGCGTTCGGCCGCGCGAGCGATGTTCTGCTCCTGGCAGACCGCGACGAACAGCCGCAAGGAAGTCAGATCGAGTCGGCGCAGCAGGTTTTCCATCCGACGAATTATCTGGCGTGAGGGTCGACCGCGCAACGCAGACCGAGCCGCTCCCGATAGAAGGCCACGAACGCGCGCACGCTGGCGGGCGGATGGCGGCCGGGCGGCGTGACGGCGTAGATGCCGCCGCGCGGCAGCGTCCAGCCGGGCAGGAGGCGCTGCAGGCGACCGCGTACGAGCGCCTCGCCGATGCCGAGCGTCTCCATCACCGAAATCCCGGCACCGCCTTCGAGCAGCGCACGCAAGGCAGCCGGCGAGTCGGTCTGCAGCCGCGAGGTCATCCGCACCGTCTCGACCGCGCCGCCGTCGGCCGCCGTGAAGGTCCAGGTGAGCGGAGCGGGCAGCAGCGACAGCGCGATCCAGGCGTGGCGCACGAGGTCCTGCGGTTCCTGCGGTGCGCCGTGCGCGCGCAGGTAGGCCGGTGCGGCCACGACGTATTGCTCGAACTCGCCGAGCTTTACCGCCCGCTGGGTCGAGTCGCGCAGCCAGCCGACGCGGATCGAGAGGTCCACACCCTCGGCCACCATGTCCACGATGCGATCGCTCGCGCACAGGTTCACGCGCAGCCGCGGATGCCGCCGGGCGAACTCCGCGGCGAGGCCGGCGACGTACTGCACCGTATGATCGACCGGCGCCGCGATCTTCAGCATGCCGGCCACGGTCGCATGCTCGCCGCCCACTTCCGCAATCGCCTCGGCCACGCCCGCGAGCAGCGGCGCGCATTGTCCGTGCAGTCGTCGCCCGGCCTCGGTCGGGACCACCCGACGCGTCGTGCGGGTGAGCAGGCTCACCCCCAGCCCGGCCTCGAGGCGGCGCACCGCAACGCTGACCCGGGCCTTGGTCACGCCCAGGCGTTCGGCCGCGGCGGTGAAGCCGCCGGTGTCGACGACCGCGGTGAAGATCGCGAGATCGTTCAGATCTCCCGCCGGGGCGCTCGCCATGATGCCTCCACTGTCTTGAAATCGATAACAGTGAATTCTGACTATAGGCGTTTATCTCGACAATCCGCCCGGCAACAATAGCGCGTCATTTCAGCGGAGGTTCATCATGAAGATTGCACTCATCGGCGCCAGTGGTTTCATCGGTTCGGGCCTGCGCAAGGAAGCGCTGGCGCGCGGCCACGCGGTCACCGCCGTCGTCTCCAACCCCGCGAAGCTCGAGGCTGCGGACGGCTTGACCGTGGTGAAGGCCGACGTGCTCGACACCGCGGCGCTCGCGCAGGCGCTTGCCGGCCACGATATCGTCATCAGCGCCTTCAGCGGCCACGCGCAGGGGGATGTACGCGGCTACTATGTGAAAGGCATCCGCTCGATCATCGCCGCGGTCAAGGAAGCCAAAGTGCCGCGCCTGCTCGTCGTCGGTGGCGCGGGCAGCCTGGAGGTCGCCCCCGGCAAGCAGTTGGTCGATTCGCCCGACTTCCCGGTGCAATGGAAGGCTTCGGCCGAGGGTGCGCGCGACGCGCTGCACCTCCTGCGCGCCGAGACCGGGCTCGACTGGACCATGCTGAGCCCGTCGGCCCACATCGAGCCGGGCGAGCGCACCGGCACGTTCCGTCTCGGGACTGACCAGCTGCTGGTCGACGCCGACGGCAACAGCCGTATTTCGGTCGCGGACTACGCGGTCGCGATGCTCGACGAGGCCGCGGCGCCGCGCCACCCGCGCAGCCGCTTCACGGTCGGGTACTGAGCCCCGCGTCCTGCCGCCCGGCCGGTCTGGACAGTCCCGGGACGGCCTGGACGGTCCCGAGGCGTCCGGGTCGGCTGGGCGGCACCCCTGCCCCGGATCGGCTCAGCTCAACCCGCTCACCGGCACCGCCGCCCCATGCACGGCACGTGCCGCGTCCGACGCGAGGAACGCGATCACGCTGGCCAGATCGTGCGGGCTCACCCAGCGCGCCGGATCGGCGTCGGGCATCGCGGCGCGGTTGTCGGGCGTGTCGAGGATGGTCGGCAGCACGCAGTTGACGTTGATGTTGCGCTCGCGCAGCTCGGCGGCCATCGCCTCGGTGAGGCGGATCACCGCCGCCTTGGTGGCGCTGTAGGCGCCCATCTGCGCCGCGCCGTGCAGCGCCGCGTACGCGCCGACATTGACGATCCTGCCACCTCCGGCGGCGACCATGTGCGGCGTGACCGCGCGCACCATGGAGAGCAGCGTGCGCACGTTGATGTCGAACAGGAACGCGAGGTTCTCGTCGCTGAGCTCGTGTACCGCCTCGCCCATGCGAAAGCCGCCGGCGAGGTTGCACAGCACGTCGAGGCGCCCGAACTGCGCCAGCGCCGCCTCGACGGTGGCGCGCACCGCGTCGGGCGCGAGCAGGTCGGTCGGCGCGATCAGGCGGTGCTGGCCGGCCGGGCCGTGCGCTTCGAGATCCTCGCGGCGCACGTCCACGAGTACGAGATTCGCACCCAGCTCGGCGAAGGTGTTCGTCACGGCGCGGCCGAGATGGCCGGCCGCGCCGGTCACGACGACGGTTTTTCCGTTGAAGTTCATGCGATGTTCTCCCCGAATCGAGTCCCTGTTCGGCACGCCACGGCGGCTTCGGTTCAAGTATAGGAAGTGCCGAGCGCACCGACGCGCGCCGCATGCAGCCGATCGCGGGCCGCAACGGCCGGCGCGCAAATCGATGCAGCGAACGTCTCACATGCTTTCTATACTGGGTCCAAGCGTGGGCTGCATCACCGAAGGGAGGGGAGCATGCCAGAGCGACTCACGAAAGCGGCCGCCCGCAACGTGTTTCTCGGCGGATCGTTGTTCTTCCTGGCTGTCTACGTCGCGCTGACCATCCACAGCCACTACTACATCGTCACGACCTCGACCGACCACGCAGGGCTCACCGAGTCGGTGGTGCGTGGCAAGCACGTCTGGGAAAAGCACGCCTGCATCAACTGCCACACCCTGCTCGGCGAGGGTGCCTACTTCGCGCCCGAGCTCGGCAACGTGTGGGTGCGCTACGGTGGACGCGACAATCCCGACGGCGCGCGGGCCGGCCTGAAGGGCTGGATGCGCGCCCAGCCGCTGCGCGTGCCCGGCCGACGGCAGATGCCGCAGTTCAATCTCACCGAGCAGGAGCTCGACGACCTCATCGACTTCTTTGAATGGACCAGCCGCATCGACACGCAGGGCTGGCCACCGAACGTCGCGGGCTAGCGAGAGGAGGACGGGCCGTGAGATACCAGACCCAGAAGATCGCCTACCCGTACATCGTCGTCGCGCTGGTGCTGTTCGCGGTGCAGGTCGTATTCGGCGTGCTCGGCGGCACCGTGTACGTGCTGCCCAACTTCCTCGCCGAAGTGCTGCCCTTCCACATCATCCGCATGGTGCACACCAACGCACTGCTGTTCTGGACCCTGCTGGGATTCTTCGCGGCGACCTACTACCTGGTCCCGGAGGAGAGCGAGCGCGAGATCCACAGTCCGCTGCTCGCCTACATCCAGCTCGGCATCCTCACGGTGGGCGGGCTGGCGAGCATCATCGGCTACCTGTTCCGCATTCATGAGGGGCGCGAGTTTCTCGAGCAGCCGCTGTGGGTGAAGGTCGGCATCGCGATCGCGGCGGTGCTGTTCCTGTACAACGTCACGCTCACGGTGCTGCGCGGGCGCAGGACGGTGGTCACGACGATGCTGATGTTCGGCCTGTGGGGCACCGTGCTGTTCTTCCTGTTCGCGTTCTACAACCCGGGGAATCTGGCGCTCGACAAGCTGTACTGGTGGGATGTCGTGCACATCTGGGTCGAGAACGTGTGGGAGCTCATCATGGCGGCGGTGCTGGCGTTCATGATGATCAAGCTCACCGGCGTCGATCGCGAGGTCATCGACAAGTGGGTCTACCTGATCGGCGGCCTGGTGCTCGCGAGCGGGCTGCTGGGCACCGGCCACCACTATTACTGGATCGGCGCGCCGGCCTACTGGCAATGGGTCGGCAACATCTTCTCGACGCTCGAGGTCGTGCCGCTGTTCGCGATGGTGTTCTTCGTGTTCACGATGGCCTGGCGCGGCGGCCGCGAGCATCCCAACAAGGCGGCGCTGCTGTGGGCGCTCGGCTGCGCGGTGTCGGCGTTCTTCGGCGCCGGCGTGTGGGGCTTCATGCACACGCTGTCGTGGGTCAATTTCTACACCCACGGCACGCAGATCACCGCGGCGCACGGCCACCATGCGTTCTACGGCGCGTATGTGGCGCTGAACCTCGCGATGTTCACGTACATGATGCCGCACCTGCGCGGGCAGAAATATCCGTACAACCAGATTCTCAACATGTGGAGCTTCTGGCTGATGACCTCGGCGATCTTCTTCATGACCTTCGCGCTGACTTTCGCCGGCGTCGTGCAGGTCCATCTGCAGCGCGTGCTCGCGATGAACTTCATGGAAGTGCAGCAGCAGCTCGCCCTGTTCTACTGGATGCGCCTGGGTGCCGGCGTGGTGGTCATGCTCGGGGCCTTCATGTTCATCTACGCGCTGCTCGGCCCGGCGCGCGAGGAAGAGCCCGAGCACATCCGCAAGCATCCCGAGGTCATGGAAGGGGAGACCGCATGAACGATGCGGCGCTCGCCGTCGAGCTGCAGGCGATCGCACATGTGCCCTATTACGAGGCGACCGGCGACGAGTGCGTGCTGTTCGAGCATGCCTATCGGCATCGCCTGCCCTTGCTGCTGAAAGGGCCGACCGGCTGCGGCAAGACCCGCTTCGTCGCGCACATGGCCGCGCGGCTGCGTCGCCCGCTGTACACGGTGTCCTGCCACGACGATCTGAGCGCCGCCGATCTGACCGGCCGCTATCTGCTGCAGGGCGGCGATACCGTGTGGGTCGACGGCGCGCTCACGCGCGCGGTGCGCGAAGGGGCGATCTGCTATCTCGACGAGATCGTCGAGGCGCGCAAGGACGTCACCGTGGTGCTGCATCCGCTCACCGACGACCGCCGCATGCTGCCGCTCGAGCGCACCGGCGAGCTGCTCGCGGCGCCCGACGAGTTCATGCTCGTGGTCTCGTACAACCCGGGCTACCAGAACATCCTGAAGAGCCTGAAGCCGAGCACCCGCCAGCGCTTTCTGGCGCTGGAGTTCGATTTTCCGGCGCCGCAGGTCGAGTCGCTCATCGTCGCCCGCGAGAGCGGCCTCGACCAGCACGCCTGCGCGGCGCTGGTGCGTCTCGCGCAGCGGCTGCGCGCGCTGCAGGGGCAAGACCTCGAGGAAGGGGTGTCGACGCGCCTGCTGGTCTATTGCGCGACGCTGATCGCGGCGGGCATGCGGCCGGCGCTGGCGATCCGCAGCGCGCTGATCGAACCCTTGAGCGACGATCGCGACGTCAAGGCCGGGCTGCTCGAGGTCGTGCGCGCCGCCTACGGCTGACGCGATGGCACTGGAGCCCGAAGAGGCGGTCGGGCGCTTCTGGCATCGTCTGGTCGGCGAGCGCGCGAGCTATCCGCATCACCCCGACGCCGCGGTCGCGCTCGACGCCGTGCGCGGACCTCTCGCGGTGTTCTTCCGCGGCCTGGGCGGCGCACGCGGCGTGCGCGTGGCGGCGTGCGGCAGCACGTCGTCGGCGCATCGGCTGAGCCTGCGCCAGCGCCTGGGACTGGGGGCCGAGCGCGCGCCGCAGCCGCGCTTCGACGGCGACACGCTGCTGCTGCCCGAGCGCATCGACTATTTCGCCGACGCGCGACTGAACGAGCGGCTGTACCTGTGGCTTGCGGCCTTCTTCGCACATGCCGCCCCGTGCCCACCGCTTGCGGACGACCCGCTGCAGGCCGACCTCGGGATGCTGCGCTTCACGCACCAGACGACGCTGCGCGCCTTGCGCGACTGGCCCGGGCTGCGTCCGGTCCATGCCGAGCTCGCTCGGGCGCTGCGCGAGGTGCGCCCACATCGCCGTCTGCACGGCTGGGAGGCGGCCGTCGAGGACACGATTCTCCATCTGCTCGGTGGCGACCCGCCGCACGGCACGGTCGCCCGGCGCGTGCGGCAGCTGATCGTGGAGCCCGATGCCGCCATCGCATCGTGCGCGGCCCCGCGCGATTACCGGCCGTTTCTGCCCGTCCCGCTGTGGGGCGAGCTCACCCGGCACGCGCCCTCGCCGCGCCCGCATCACGACGAAGCGGGCGGCGGCGGCACCGATGCGCAGGACGGCAAGCAGCGCCGCGCGCGGCGGCGCCGCTGCGATCAGGCCGCACGCAGGGATTCGCTGATCCTCACCCGCTTCGAGTCCATCCTGTCGCTGGGCGAGATGGCCGACGTCAATCGCAGCGTCGAGGACGACGAGGCGGACGCCGCCCGCGAGGCCGCCGACCAGCTCGACGAGATCGTCGTCACCGACCACCCGCAAAGCGCCGCCACACGGCTGCGCCTCGATCTGGACCTCGCGCCCGCACCGGTGCAGGCATCCGTGCTCGCCGGCGAGCACACCTACCCGGAGTGGGACTGCCGGCGCCAGTGCTATCTACCTGGATATTGCCGCGTGATCGCCGCGCAGGCGGGCAGCGAGGGCGAGGACTGGCGCCCGGACGCCGCCGCCCGCCGGCGGATTCGCGCGGTGCGGCGCCAGTTCGAGGCGCTGCGCCCACGGCGCATCGTGCTGCCGGCACAAAGCGACGGCCACGAGCTCGATCTGGCCGCCGTCGTGCGCTCCCGCGTCGAGCTGAAGGCCGGCGGCGCGGGGTCCGAACGGGTGTATCTGCACGCGCGCAACGGCGCACGCGACCTCGCGGTGGCCGTGCTCGTCGATGTCTCGCTGTCGACCGACAGCTGGATCGACAACCACCGCGTGCTCGACGTCGAGAAGGAGGCGGTCGTCGCGCTGACCCACGGCCTGGCCGCGTGCGGCGACGATCATGCGGTGTTCGCCTTCACCTCGCGCTCGCCCGCCTGGGTGAGCGTGCAGATCGTCAAGGACTTCGACGAGTTGCCAAACGCGGCGATCGAGCGGCGCATCGAGGCCCTTCGCCCCGGCTACTACACGCGCATGGGCGCCGCGCTGCGCTACACCACCGAGCGGCTCGCCCGGCGCCCGAATCGCCGTCGGCTCGTCATCGTGCTGACCGACGGCAAGCCCAACGACGTCGACCATTACGAGGGGCGCTACGGCGTCGAGGACACGCGCAAGGCCGTCCGCGACGCCCGCCGCCAGGGCCTGGCGGTGTTCGGCATCACCGTCGACCGCAAGGCACGCGACTACTTTCCGTATCTCTTCGGTCGCGGCGCGTACGCGATCGTCGGCCGCATCGCGCGCCTGCCGGCCGCCTTGCCGATGATCTACCGGCAGTTGGCGGGATGAGCCTCACGGTGGCTGCGCACGCCGTGTCGCGGCGCCTGCACCAGAACCGGGCGCGCACCTCGGGCCGGGGCATGGCCGAGCCGGGTCAGCCCACGCGGCCGAACCACAGCAGCGACAACACCCCGGCCGCGAGCGCGAGCAGCGCCGCGAGCGCCGTGAACAGCGCGGTCAGCTCAGTCTCGTTGCGCTCGAGCACGAGCGTCGCGTTGAGCCCCTGATAGATCTCGCGCAGGTCCTCGGCCGAGCCGGCATAGAAGTAGTCCGCCTGCGTGATGTCGGCGATCGCACGCAGCGCCTCCTCGTCGAAGCGCATGTAGATCGACCAGCCCTCACCGCCGACCGCCGAGCCGTTCGCGGTGCCGAAGCCGACGGTATAAACGCGCACTCCGCGCTCGGCCGCCAAGCGGGCCGCCTCGACCGGGGCGGGTCCGGTCGTGTTGCGCCCGTCGGTGAGCAGGATGATCGCGGCCGAAGTGTGCGAGGCCGGCGCGACCGGCTCGAAGTCGGCCGCGCCGTGGCGCGGCAGATGCTGCGGTGGCAGCGCACGGCCGTCACCGAACAGCACTGCGTCCAGATCGTCGCCTTGCTCGGGAAACAGCGTCGCCAGCGACACGATGATGCCGCTGCCGATCGCCGTGTGGCGATCGAGCTGCAGACGATCGATCGCGGCGATCGCATCGGCGCGGCGGGCGGTCGGCGGCTGCACCAGCGCGGCGGTGCCGGCGAACGACACGATGCCGACGCGCACGTCGGCCGGCTGCTCGTCGACGAACGCGCGCGCGGCCGCCTGCGCCGCGCCGAGCCGGTTCGGCTCGACATCGGTCGCGCTCATGCTCAGCGACACGTCGATCGCCAGTACGATCGTGCTCTGCCCCGACGGCAGCGTAATGACCGCGCTCGGCCGCGCGAGCGCGACGATGGCGACCGCCATCGCCAGGAGCAGCAGCAGCGGCGGCACGTGGCGGCGCACGCGCTGGCGCGCCCCGAGCGCCGCCCGCACCAGCGCCACGCTCGCATAGCGCAGCGCCGACACGCTGCGCCGGCGCAGCAGCCACACATACGCGCCCGCCAGTGCCGGCAGCGCCAGCAGCAGCCACAGCATGTCGGGCCACAACAACCTCACTCGACCTCCTGTCCGCAGACCCGGTGTCCGCGGGTGCGCATCGATGATTTCACTCTAGCATCCCGGGAAAAATTCAGACACGGTCTAGACTGGAGCAGGCAAGCCGGTCACGCGCGGGCGCCGCACGATGGAATTTCTCCGGGCACCGGCAGTCATATTTCCGAGTTTGCGCGCGCATCGTCGTGCATGCTCGCGCACGATTTTCGTCGCCGTCCCGCCATGCTCCGGGCGCTGCCCAACCCGCACAGGCCGAACGGTGCGGAGGGTTTGCCGATGAGAAGAGCCGTGCTGTACAGCCGCTCGGGCCCGCGACACGCTGCGGCACGTCCGGTGCGCAGCCGGCCTGCGGATCTGCGAGCGTCGGCGCGACCGACGGAGGCAGCTCCGCAGACCGCTTCCGAAACCTCGGAGCCCGCAACGACGCACCGCGCTGCGGCGGCGACACCGGCGCGCCGCGCCCCATTGCGGCGCCTCGAGCGCATCGCGCTGCTGGGCGTGATCGCGGCGCTGCTCGCCGCACTCGCATTCGTCGCGCGCCCACCGCCCTCCGCAACTCTCGACGACGAGGCCTTCGACGCCGCCGTGCGGCGCACGCTCGAACGCGAGCTGCTGCCATCGCCGGTGCTGCGCGCCTACCGCAGCATCGCCCCATCGGTCGTGCGCGTGCGCACGTTCCGCGACGAACAGGAAAGCGCGGACGACGAGAAGGGCCAGGGGGTGGGCTCCGGCGTCGTCATCGTCGATGACGGCGTGATACTGACCAATCTGCATGTCGTCGCCGGCGCCCGGCGCGTGCGCGTGGTGTTCGCCGACGGCCTCGAGTCCGACGCGACGGTGATCGGCGTGCAGCCCGAGAACGACCTGGCGGTGCTGCAGGCGGCGACGATTCCGGACGATCTGGGCGCGGCGACGATGCGCTCGACCGGCGATCTCGCTCCCGGCGAGCGCGTCGTCGCGGTCGGCTTTCCGTTCGGGCTCGGCCCGTCGGTCTCGGCCGGCGTCGTGTCCGGCCTGCAGCGCGAATTCCGCTCCGGCGAAGGGCGGCCGGTGCTGACCAATCTGATCCAGTTCGACGCCGCGGCCAATCCGGGCAGCTCGGGCGGGCCGCTGGTGACCAGCGACGGCGAGGTGGTCGGCATCGTCACCGGGCTGCTGAACCCGACCCGCCAGGGCGTGTTCGTCGGCATCGGCTTCGCGGTGCCGATCGAAAACGCCGCGGCGGCGGCCGGGTTGTCGCCATTTTGACGACACAACGACAGGGAGGAATCGAGATGCACGGCACGGACACCCATCACGGCGAAGTCTCGACGCTGATGGAACGCATCCTCTACGAGGTCAAGAAGATCGTCGTCGGGCAGGACCACTTTCTCGAGCGCGTGCTGGTCGCGGTGCTGGCACAGGGCCACCTGCTGGTCGAGGGGGTGCCGGGGCTCGCGAAGACGCTCACCGTCAAGACGCTCGCCGCGACCATTCGCGGCAGCTTCCGGCGCATCCAGTTCACGCCCGACCTGGTGCCCGCCGATCTGGTCGGCACGCGCATCTACAACCAGAAGACCGGCGACTTCACGACCTCGCTGGGGCCGGTGTTCACCAACCTGCTGCTCGCCGACGAGATCAACCGCGCCCCGGCCAAGGTGCAGAGCGCACTGCTCGAGGTGATGCAGGAGTATCAGGTCACGATCGCCGGCGAGACGCACCGCGTGCCGCGCCCCTTCCTCGTGCTCGCGACGCAGAACCCGATCGAGACCGAGGGCACCTATCCGCTGCCCGAGGCCCAGGTCGACCGCTTCATGATGAAGGTGCTGGTCGGCTACCCGAACGAGGAGGAGGAGTTCACGATCGTCGAGCGCGTGACCGGGCCGGCGCAAAGCGTCGGCGCGATGGCGAGCACCGACGAGCTGGCCGCGCTGCAGCGCGAGTGCCGCAACGCCTACGTCGACCCGTCGCTGATCCAGTATGCGGTGCGCCTGGTCGGCGCGACGCGCCACCCGGAGCGCTACGGCATCGACGAGATCTCGCGCTACATCGCCTACGGTGCGAGCCCGCGCGCGTCCATCCACCTGATCGAAGGCGCCCGCGCGCTCGCCTTCCTGCGCGGGCGCAACTACGCGCTGCCCGAGGACGTCACCGACCTGGTCGCCGACGTGCTGCGCCACCGCCTCGTGCTGACCTACGAGGCGCTCGCCGAGGCGCTCACCGCCGACGAGCTGCTCGACCGCATCCTGCAGAAGATCCCGGCCCCCGAAAAGCCGCTCGAGACCCATGTCAAAGTCGGCGCCCGAACCTGAACGGCTGCTCGAGCGGCTCGAGTGGACGGTGATCCGCCGTCTGGACGGGCTGCTGCAGGGCGACTACCGCACGCTGTTCCGCGGCTTCGGCCTCGATCTCGCCGACCTGCGCGAATACCAGTACCACGACGACGTGCGCCATATCGACTGGAACGTCACCGCGCGGCTGCAGACGCCTTACGTGCGTGAGTACAACGAGGACCGCGAGGTCACCGCGTGGTTTCTGCTCGATCTCAGCCCGTCGGTCGATTTCGGCTCGCGCGTCAGGAAGCGCAGCGTCGCGAGCGACTTCGTCATCGTCCTCGCGCGCCTGCTGACGCGCCACGGCAACCGCGTCGGCGCACTGTTGTACGCTGATGGCGTCGACACCGTGATCCCGGCGCGCAGCGGCCGGCGCCACGTGCTGCACATCCTGCACAAGCTGTTCTTCCGGCCGCGGCTCGCACGCGCGGCACACACCGACCTGGGCGCATTCGTGCGCACGGCATTCCAGCTCGTGCGCCGACGCTCGCTGGTGTTCATCGTCTCGGACTTCATCAGCACGCCGGGCTGGGCCGCCCCGCTCGCACATCTGGCGCAGCATCACGAGGTCGTCGCGGTGCGCCTGTACGATCCGCTCGAGAGCGAGCTGCCCGACCTCGGCCTTCTCGTCGTCGAGGATGCCGAAAGCGGCGAGCAGGTCTTCGTCGATACCCACGACCGGGCCTTCCGCAAACGCTTCCGGCTGCAGGCCGAGGCGCGCGAAGCGGCGCTGCGGGCGGCGTTTTCGGAGGCAGGCGTCGATGCGCTGGAGTTGTCGACGGAGGACGACCTTGCCGACGCGATCCTGCGCTTCGTCGATCTGCGCAAGTGGCGCAGCCGCCTGGCCGCCGGCGCGAGCCTGCCCCAACACCTGGAGGGGAGCCGAACATGAACTTCATCTGGCCCGCGATGCTGTGGCTGCTGCTCGCCGTGCCGCTGCTCGTCGCACTGTACGTCTTCGTGCTGCGTCGCAAGCGCCGCAACGCCCTGCGCTACGCCAACCTCGACCTCGTGCGCGCCGCGATGGGCGGGAGGCAGCGGCTGCGCCGTCACCTGCCGCCGGCACTCTTTCTGCTCGGCCTGACGGCGATGATCGTCGCCATCGCGCGGCCGACGGCAGTCGTGACGCTGCCGTCGCAGCAGCAGACGGTAATCCTCGCCATCGACGTGTCGGGCAGCATGCGCGCGACCGACGTCGAGCCGACCCGCCTCGCCGCAGCGCAGCAGGCGGCGAACACCTTCGTCGCCGAGCAGCCGCACGCCACGCGCATCGGCATCGTCGCGTTCGCGGCCAGCGCCGCGCTGGTGCAGGCGCCGACACGCAACCGCGAGGATGTCGTCGCGGCGATCGAGCGGCTGCAGCTGCAGTACGGCACCGCGATCGGCAGCGGCATCCTGGTCTCGCTCGCGACGCTGTTCCCGAACGCCGGCATCGAGCTCGGCGCGTGGATCGACGGCCGCGTCGAGCCGCATACGCGCGACACCGGCATCACGCACCCGGAACCGGTCGCACCGGGCTCGTTCGATGAGGCGGCGATCATCCTGCTCACCGACGGCCAGAGCACCACCGGGCCGGATGCGGTCGAGACCGCGCAGCTCGCCGCGGACTACGGCGTGCGTGTCTATACGGTCGGCATCGGCACGCCCGAGGGCGACGTGATCAGCGTCGGCGGCTGGTCGGCGCGCGTACGACTCGACGAGGAGCCGCTCAAGCGCATCGCCGAAATGACCGACGCCGAGTACTTCTATGCCGGCACGGCCGAGGACCTGAACAAGATCTACCGCACGCTCAATTCGCGCCTCGTGCTGAAGACCGAGGAGACCGAGATCAGCGCTTTGTTCTCGGCCGCCGGCGCGCTGCTGGCGCTGCTCGCCGCGGCGCTGTCGCTGGTCTGGTTCAACCGCATCGTGTGAGGAGCCCTTCGGGCGCACCTGGCACCGCGATTGCTACAGCGTGACGCCGGAGCGCGGCGAGCGCCGCGGCACATCGGTGGGCAGCTCCAGCGTATGCTCCGCACCCGCGTCCCAATAGACGATCGTCGCGCGCATGCCGGCCGGCGTCTTGCGCACCAGCTCGAGAAAGCCCATCGGGTTTTCCGGCGCCTGGCCGTTGACCGCGACGATCAGCATGCCGGGGCGCAAGCCCGCGTAGGCCGCCAGCCCGCTTGCAGCAGTGACGACGACGCCCTTGGCGGCGGGCAGCTGCAGCGCCTCGCGCAGCTCGGCGGTCGCCTCGACGACGGTCACGCCGAGCGCGGTGACGACCTGTTCGCGCGCGAGCCCCTCGAACTCGATCCCCTGCCCGGCCTGCAGCACGGCGCGCGACACGACGATCTCGGCCTCGCCGCGCACGGCCAGAGCGAGCGCATCGCTCGGGCGCGCGTCGATGCGTACCAGCGTGCCCGCAGGCGCGACGCGCACCTCGATGGCGCCGTAGTAGGTGCCGTTGCGCAGCGCGTCGACGACGACGCGCTCGAGCGTGCCCGAAAGCTTGCCGATCACCGCGTACATCAGATCGTGCGTCATCGGCCGCGGCATCTCGACGCCGCGCAGCGCGAGCAAAATCGCGCGTGCCTCGGCAATGCCGATGAAGATCGGCACGACGTCGCCCGAGTCGGGCTCGCGCAGCAGCACCACCGGAATGTCGGTGCCGTGGACCAGCGCGACGGTGGCGAGCTCGACCGCCACCAGCTCGTCGGGAGCGACGGCGAGCTCGCGCGCGGACGCCGGGGCGCACAGCAGCCACGCGGCAAGAAGGCCGGACAACAGGCGAAGCGGCGAAGAACACATACAGGACCTCCGCGAAGCGAGTGGCAGATCCTTCATCGCGCCGCGCAAGGTCCGCCCGGGGTGAGCCGGATGCCCGCCGGCGCGAGTGCGCCGAACCGCTGTCCATCGCGCACGGACTTCTGCAGCGCTCACCGCCAGACCCGACGACAAGCGCCGGCCATCGCGCCGCGCGGTGGAATCCGGAATCCGTATGACTACCTCCTCGGAGTGGCCCGAGCGCGAAAAAGTGCCGCCGGCGTTCGGTCCTGTTGCGCTCGATCCCGCACCTTGGCTGCCACGCTCACTCTATGGCACGATACGCCATATGAAGGCGAGACGTGCATTCCATGATCGGGCAGAGTTTCCGGACGGTGCCATCGTCGAGATGACGATCTGGGAAGTACCCGAACCCGTTCCCGGAAGCATGCACTCGTTGAAGTACAGCCTCTTTTATGGGTATCCGGGTGCCCGCGTGGTGGGATACGACAACGAGCGGGGCAAAGGAGACCATCGACACATCGATAGTCGAGAAGAACCCTACGAGTTCTCGACCGTCGAAGCGCTGATGGCGGATTTCCTTTCTGATGTGCGACGTGCGCGGGGTGAAACATGAGCGGAACGGTTAATCTTCACGTAGGCTCGATCGAGGAGATGGGCAAACGCTTCGCCCACGCATGGCATCGACTGGAGCGTGGCGAGGAAATCGATGAAGCCCATCTGACCTTCTTCGATTTCGAAACGATGGTGGCTACCCTGTCGCCCAAGCGACTCGCGTTGCTGCGACATGTACATCAGCATCCCGCCGCGACGGTCGCCGAGCTGGCCAAATCGTTGCGTCGGGACTACAAGCGGGTCCATGAAGACGTCACCGCGTTGGAGCATGCGGGCCTGCTGTTGCGCGACAAGAACGGGATTCGCGCCCCTTATGCCACTGTGCGTGCCATTGTTTCCCTCGAAGGGTGATCGGGCATTCGGCACCGGGAACGCAGGTGTGAAGGCAGCCGCCCAGGCGGCGCAGTTCATCGCCCTCAGCGCAGCGACGCGTTGAGCGCGTCGAGCGCCTTGCTGCCCGGGCACAGATAGGCATCGCCGAGCTGGTTGAGCGGGCGCTCGACGGTGTTCAGGTGATCGTGCATGTCCTTCGCGCCGGCATCGACGTACAGCAGCCCGGTGACGATCTCGCCGAGCGCCTGGCGCGCCTGCAGGTGGTTGAGGGCGCCGATGCGGTCGGTCGGGTCGTAGTCGTCGCCGAGCTTGCGCAGGTGCAGGATCGAGCCGTCGTGCTGCACGACTCGGCGCAGCGCGCCGGGCGGGTAGGTCGTCTCGATGCGGTCGCGCGGCAGGATCACCTCGACGCGGTTGACCGCCTCGTCGTGCTCGCGCACGTAGTCGTAGCTCTTGGTCGAGCCGGCGTGGTTGTTGAAGGTCACGCACGGGCTGATGACGTCGAGAAAGGCCGGGCCGGTGTGGCGCAGCGCGCCCTTGATCAGCGGCACGAGCTGCTCCTTGTCGCCGGAGAAGCTGCGTGCGACGTAGCTCGCACCGAGCTGCAGCGCCAGCGCCACCAGATCGATCGGGCTGTCGTTGTTGACGACGCCGCGCTTGCTCTTCGATCCCTTGTCGGCGGTGGCGGAGAACTGCCCCTTGGTGAGCCCGTAGACGCCGTTGTTCTCGACGAGGTAGGTCATGTTCACGCCACGGCGCAGCGCGTGCGCGAACTGCCCGATACCGATCGAGGCCGAGTCGCCGTCGCCCGACACGCCCAGATAGAGCAGCTCGCGGTTGGCCAGCGCCGCCCCGGTCAGCACCGACGGCATGCGCCCATGCACGCTGTTGAAACCGTGCGAATTGCCGAGGAAGTAGTCCGGCGTCTTCGACGAGCAGCCGATGCCGGAGAGCTTGGCGACGCGGTGCGGCTCGATGTCCAGATCGAAGCACGCCTGCACGATCGCGGCGCTGATCGAGTCGTGGCCGCAGCCGGCGCACAGCGTCGAGATCGCGCCCTCGTAGTCGCGGCGGGTGTAGCCGATCGCGTTCTTCGGTGCCGCGGCGGTGCCGAGTCGGGGTTTGGCGAGATAGGTCATGCGTCGGACTCCTGTTGCGCACGCGCGATCATGTGCCCACCTTGCGGATCGGGCTGACCTTGCGCTCGGCCACCGCCGCGGCGATGCGCTCGGCGATGAAGCGCGCAGTGATCGGCGAGCCGTCGTAGTGCAGCACGCGCGCGAGCCTCTTCGGATCGATGTCGCCCTCGTTCACGAGTAGCGTGCGCAGCTGCGCGCTCTCGTTCTGCTCGACCACCATCACGAGCTCGTGCTCGGCGATGAACTGCAGCACCTCGTCCGAGAACGGGAAGCCGCGCACGCGCAGCGTGTCGACGTGGATGCCGTCGGCGCGCAGCAGCGCGATCGCCTCGGCCATTGCCGGGCTCGTCGAACCGTAGTGGATCGCCCCCCAGCGCGTCGGCAGCGCCGCGCGCGCGAGCACCGGCGCCGGCACCAGCGACTTCGCGGTGTCGAACTTGCGCCGCAGCCGCTCCATGTTGTAGACATAATCGGCACCGGTCTCGCTGTACTTCGCGTAGGCGTTGCGCGTCGTGCCGCGCGTGAAGTAGGCGCCCTTGGTCGGGTGGGTGCCGGGAAGCGTGCGCCAGGCGATGCCGTCGCCGTCGACGTCGAGGTAGCGGCCGAAGTTGCGCCCGGCCTCGAGCTCGTCGAAACCCATCACCTTGCCGCGGTCGTAGCGACGCTGGTCGTCCCAGTCGAATGGCGCGCACAGCCGCTCGTTCATGCCGATGTCGAGATCGAGCAGCACGAACACCGGCGTCTGCAGCCGATCGGCGAGGTCGAACGCGAGCGCGCCGAACGCGAAGCATTCGTAGGGGTCTTCCGGGAACAGCAGCACGTGGCGCGTGTCGCCGTGCGATGCGTACGCGCACGCGAGCAGATCGGACTGCTGCGTGCGCGTCGGCATGCCGGTCGACGGGCTGCCGCGCTGCACGTCGAACACCACCGCCGGCACCTCGGCGAAGTAGGCGAGCCCGAAGAACTCCTGCATCAGCGAGATGCCCGGCCCGGAGGTCGCGGTGAACGCGCGCGCGCCGTTCCAGGCCGCGCCGATCACCATGCCGATCGAGGCGAGCTCGTCCTCGGCCTGCACGATCGCGTAGCGCGCGCGGCCGTTGTCCGGATCGGTGCGGTACTTGCGGCAATAGGCGGCGAAAGCCTCGATCACCGAAGTCGACGGCGTGATCGGATACCACGCCGCGACCGTCGCGCCGCCATACACGGCGCCCAGCGCGCAGGCGCTGTTGCCGTCGATGAAGATGCGGCTGCCGACCGCGTCGGCGCGCCGCACGGTGAGCCCGAGCGGGCACGGCAGGTGCTCGCGCGCATAGTCGTGGCCGAGCCGCAGCGCGTGCAGATTGGCCTCGATCAGTTGGTCCTTGCCGCGATAGCGCTCGCCGACGAGCTTCTCGGCGACCGCAAGCTCCATGTCGAGCAGTGCGACGAGCGCGCCGACGTACATCATGTTCTTGAACAGCATTCGGCTGCGCGCGTCATCGTAAAGCGCGTTGCACAGCGCGGTGAGCGGCACGCCGAGCACGGTGACGTCGTCGCGGAACTTCGCGGGCGGCATCGCCTTGGTCGAGTCGTACAGCAGGTAGCCGCCCGGGTCGATGCCGGCGACGTCGCGGTCCCAGGTCTGCGGGTTCATCGCCACCATCATGTCGCAGCCGCCGCGCGCACCGAGCCAGCCCGCGGCCGACACGCGCACCTCGTACCACGTCGGCAGCCCCTGGATGTTGGACGGGAAGATGTTGCGCGGCGCGACCGGCACGCCCATGCGCAGCACCGCGCGCGCGAAGAGCTCGTTGGCCGAGGCCGAGCCGGAGCCGTTCACGTTGGCGAACTTGATGACGAAGTCGTTGCAGCGTTCGATGTTCGGTGCGGCACTCATGTCCTCGGCGCCTCCGCGCCCGCCTGGGCGGTGATCAACAGGAACTTCTGCATGTCCCACGCGCCGGTCGGACAGCGCTCGGCGCACAGGCCGCAGTGCAGGCACACGTTCTCGTCCTTGACCATCACGCGCCCGGTCTTCAGCCCGTCGGCGACGTAGAGTGCCTGCTCGCGATTCGGTGCCGGCGCCTTCAGCCGGCCGCGCAGCGCGTCCTCGTCGCCGTCGGCGGTGAAGGTGATGCACTCGGTCGGACAGATGTCGACGCACGAATCGCACTCGATGCACAGCTTCGGCGCGAACACCGTCGCGACGTCGCAGTTCAGGCAGCGCTCGGTCTCGGCACAGGCGAGGCGGAAGTCGTAGCCGAGCTCGTACTCGCGGCCGATGTCGGCGAGCGTGTCCTCGAGCCGGCGCACCGGCACCTTCTTGCGCGCCTCCTCGGAGACCTGGTTGTCGTAGCTCCACTCGTGGACGCCCATCTTCTGGCTGACGAGGTTCACCATCGGCGGCGGACGCTGCGCGAGCGGCCTGCCGCGGCAGTGGAGGTCGATCGAGATCGCCGCCTCGTGGCCCTGCGCAACCGCGGTGATGATGTTCTTCGGCCCGAGCGCCGCATCGCCGCCGAAGAACACCCGCGGCAGCGTCGATTGCAGCGTCGTCGCGTCGAGCACCGGCAGGCCGTGATCGTCGAACGCGATGCCGATGTCGCGCTCGATCCACGGGAAGGCGTTCTCCTGGCCGATCGCGAGCAGCACCGTGTCGCATTCCATATGCACGTCGGGCTCGCCGGTCGGCACCAGCGAGCGGCGCCCGGCCGCGTCGTACTCGGCACGGACCTTCTCGAACACGACGCCGGTCAGGCGCCCGTCCTCGTGCGTGAAGGCCTTCTGCACGAGATAGTTGTGGATCGGGATGCCTTCGTGCAGCGCATCCTCCTTTTCCCACGGCGAAGCCTTCATCTCGTCGAAGCCGC
>DAOMOP010000022.1:0-32383 GCA_035444405.1 Rhodocyclaceae bacterium | reverse complement strand
ATCGCGCGCAGCACGCGCCCGACGTCGGGCATGCCGAAGCCCTCGAGTAGCTCGCGAAGAGCTGCCCCCAGTCGGTCGCCTGATACACGACGCCGGCGTTGACCAGCGTCTCGCGGAAGCTCGGCTTGCCGCCCTGCACCGTCACGCCGTTGGCCGACGCGATGGTGCGGAAGGTCGCCACGTCGAGCTCGGCGTACTCGTCGCGCACCCCGCCCTGCAGCTTGACGCGCTCGACGGGCCGCAGCTCCGCCTGCAGGAACGGCGCGTAGTTGCGAAAGCGCGTCGTCGGCACCCACTCGCGGCCGGTGGCGGCGAGCACCTGGCGCGTCTCGTCCTGCAGCACGTCGAACCCGCCGGTGAGCTTCACGCGATCGCCGAACAGGCCGTCGCGGCTCACCGTGAGCTTGCCGCCGAGCTTGTCCGACTCGTTCTGCGACTGGTCGAACAGCGTGCCGACCGGCGCGATCGCCGCATCCTGGAAGGTCGCGAGGATGCCACCGCCGAAGCGCGCACGGAAACGCTGGCCGTAGAGCTGGATGGCGAGCTCGTTGCCGGCGAGGTCGGCGTGCAGGTAGTTCAGCCCGGCCGTCGTCACGTCGTTGTGCGGCGCGTCACCGTCCGGGTCTCCGCGGCGCGACGTTGCCGGGATGCCGGCGCTGCGATCACCGGGCACGTTCACGTAGTCGTGGTTGCCGTCGAGGCGAAAGCGGTTCAGCGTCAGCTCGAGGTGCTGGTCGTCGGCGAGCCAGTGGCCGAGCTTGAGCAGCACGTCGTGGCTGACCGAATCCATGATGTCGCCCTGCACGTCGTCGACGCCGATCGACCGGCCCTTCGCGTCGAAGAACAGCCCGCGCGCCTGATACGTCGCCGCGGCGAGATAGTCCCATGTGCCGGTGCGACCTTCGACGCGGTAGTCGAGCTTGTAGCCGAGCCCGTCGGCGTCGTAGTCGGTCGGCGCCGTCACGCTGATACCCGCGTGCTGGCGCAGCGTGCCGCTGTCGGGGCGGCGCGTGACGTAGTTGATGATGCCGCCAGTCGCGCCGAGCCCATGCTCGGCACTCGCACCGTGGATGATCTCGATGCGCTCGACCATCGACAAATCGATCGTGTAGCCGTCGCGCGCGCTGTCACGCAGCGGCGTCGACTGCGGCACGCCGTCGATCATCACCAGCGCCGAACGCCCGCGAAAGGTCTCGCCGGCATTGGTGAGCTTCTGGCGGCTCGGTGAATACGACGGGATCAGGTTGCCGAGCACCTGCGCCTGGTCGGTGGTGATCGCGAGCTGGCTCTCGATCTGCTCGCGCGTGATGACGGTGATCTTCTGCGGGGTTTCGCCCGCCACGCTGCCCGCGCGCGTGGCCGTGACGGTGACGGTCTCGAGCTCGGCCGGCTCGGCGGCGAAGGGGTGGGCGGCGGGCCAGGCAAGGCTCGCCAGCACGGCGGCGGCCAGCGTGCTGCGGCCGAGGGGGTAATGCATCGTCTGCTCTCCGTGGGCTCATCGGTTCGGATCAATGGCTGGCTGAGAGCGCGAGACTCCTGGCTGGCTGGGGGATATACGGCGTGCGTGCAAGGCGCGCTGCGGTGGCGCGACCGGTCGGCGCGGCGGGCGCAGCCTCCATGCACGAATTCGTGACGCCGTGGGGCGGGATTCTAAATAAAATACATTCTCAATTGCAAACGCTGCCGGCGCGGCGGAGCCCGGATCGACACCCCGGATGCGTTCCGACCCGCGCACTTCGACCGATGCACGTTGTCGACGCCGACGGCGGGCGCTGCAGCGGGAAGCGCGATCCGCGCGCACTGCGTCATGCAGCGCCGCCGCATGGTGGCACCCGCGTGAATCGACGCCGAACCAACAGCGGAGCTTGCGATGCCGGAACCGATCCTGTCGGGCGCACCAATGACACGCGCCCAGTTTCTGCGCCTTGCCGCCGCCGCTGCGGCAAGCCTGGCGATGGGGCCCAAAGGGCTCGGTGCGGCGCCAGATGCACCAGGGCTCATGGCGACACGCCCGATTCCGGCGAGCGGCGAACGCCTCCCGGTGATCGGCTGCGGCACCCATGTCGGCTTTGATGTGAGTCGCGACGCCGACACCTACCGGCGCCTGACCGGCGTGCTGCAGGCCTTGTTCGAGGCCGGCGGCACGGTCATCGACAGCTCGCCGATGTACGGGCGCGCCGAAGCGGTCGTCGGCGAGCTGCTCGCGGCCGCACCGCCGGCCTGGCAGCCGTTTCTGGCGACCAAGGTGTGGACGCGCGGCCGCGCCGCCGGCATCGCGCAGATGGAGGCGTCGCGGCAGCTGCTCGGAACCGAACGCATCGATCTGATGCAGGTGCACAACCTGGTCGACTGGCGCACGCATCTGGCGACGCTGCGCGAATGGAAGGCGCAGGGCCGCATCCGCTACGTCGGCATCACGCACTACACGTCGCGTGCCTACGACGAGGTCGAAGCGGTGATGCGCGCCGGGCCGCTCGATTTCCTGCAGATCAACTACTCGCTCGACGAGCGTGAAGCCGAGCGGCGCCTGCTGCCGCTCGCCGCCGAGCGCGGCGTCGCCGTCGTGGTCAACCGTCCGTTCGGCGGCGGCCGCCTGCTGCAACGGTTGCGCGACCGGCCGCTGCCCGCGTGGGCCGCCGACATCGGCGCGGCGAGCTGGGCCCAGCTGCTGCTGAAGTTCGTGCTCGCCCACCCGGCGGTCACCTGCGCAATCCCCGGCACCGGCCGCCCCGAGCACATGGCCGACAACGCCGGCGCCGGCGTCGGGCCGCTCCCGGATCCCGCGTTCTGGGCGCGCCACGCCGCGTCGATCGAGCGCTGATCGGCCGAGAATGCACCCTCACCGGAAACGGGTCGACACCCGCCGGTTACCGATCACGTCGCGTACGCATCGCCATCCCGGCAGAAGCGCCGCTCGAACCAGTCCCGCAGCATCGCCTTCTCGTACGGCAGTCGCTCCGAATCGTGTCGCACCCAGGCGCTGCGCGACAGGTAGTCCAGATCGGCCACGCGCTCGCGCCCCTCGTCCAGCAGCGCGCCCTGTGCATCGCGCCAGGCGAACTCGAGCTCGATGCGCGGCCAGGTGATCGTGCGCATCACGCGCACGCCGTACGCGCCGCGGTGCCACCATTCGTCGCGCCCGGCAAGATCGACGTCGAGGATGCGCACATCGAGGGTGTGATCGGCCGCGATGCATCGGCCCGCCGCAGTCCGCACATGGCGTTCGAGGGTGCGCAGGTTGCGGTCGAGTTCGACGCCGTAGCCGCCGGCGTCGGTGTAGTGTTGTGGGTCCACGAAAGTCACGCCGACCTCCGAGCGCGCCGGATCGGCGAGCGGCAGACCGAGCAGCAGACCCACGAGCACGGGTGGGATGAGCTTGTTCATGGTGTTCCCTCCGTGACGTTCTCGACGAAGTGAACATTCGACACCGCAGCGTGCGTCGCGTGCCCGACGACGGCGCGGCGCGCCGCGGGGCGTCCGACCGCCCATCCTGCCCCGATGACGGGACCCGGCGGGCTGGGTAGCGTGTGCATTCCTGGCTGGCCGGGCAGAGGAGAAATCGTGGTGCTTTCAGCTTGCCGGTCGGGCGACCGGACCGCTCACCACTTGATCACGTAGGCCGCATGAGCGACGGCGCCGCGCGCGGCCGAGTAGCTCGAATTGGTGCCGGACCACAACAGCTGCGACTCGCGCGGGAAGTACTGCTTGTTCAGAAGGTTGTCGATGCCGAAGCGAAGCAGACCGTCCTTGCCGAGCCGCAGCTCGCTCAGCCAGTCGACCGTCGCGTAGGCCGACACCTTGCGGAAGCCGAAGCGCGTGTCGTCACCGAAGCGATCGCGCTTGCCGCTGTACAGCATCTGGACGCGGTTCTTCCAGCGCGGCCCGGTCTGGTGCTCGACGTAGGCGGTGAGCTTGAGCGGCGGAATGCGGAAGCTGTTCAGGTAATCCCAGTCCCCGCTTCGCGTCGGGTCGTTCTTGCCCTCGAGCCAGGTCAGCGTCGCACCGGCCATCCAAGCCGGTGCGAGTCGGGCGTCGAGCGTGCCTTCGACGCCCCACACGCGTTCGGGCGCACGCACCGGCGGCCGGCCGAGGCCGCCCGAGCTGGTGCCGAACTTGGACTCGTTGTAGAAGGCCGCCAGCGAGCCGCGCCAGCGGTCGGTCTGCCAGCGCGCGCCGAGCTCGAGCGCGTCGACCTTCTGCGGCTGCAGTTCGAGCGAGTCGACGGTGGCGTTGTTCGGCGCATAGCGGAACACCAGCCCGAAATCGGGTACCGAGTAGCCCTGCGAGAGGTTGCCGTACACGTTGACGGCTTCATTGACCGTGAATACGGCGCCGAGGTTGTAGACGGTCTCGCCATAGCTCGCGCTGCCGCCCTTGAGCAGGTTGTCGCGCACCGTGACGAAGTCGTCGATGCGCGCCTCGGCGATTTCGCGCCGCACGCCGCCACGCACCAGCCAGCGCTCGCCGAACGGCACTTCGAGCTGCGCAAAGAGGGCGCGCTGGTCGAGCTTGATCAGCGGCACCCAGCCGCGCTCGCCGGTCTTGCGGAAACTGAGCCCGCCGCTGGCGAGCCAGGTGTCGGTATCGAAGAAGGTCGCGCGCTGCTCGGTCTCCTCGCGGATCACGTCCACGCCCCACAGCAGCTCGGCGCCCCGCCCGAGGTACGACGCGACCTCGACCCGCACGCCGCGGTTCGCGGAGACGATGAACGACTGCGCGATGCCGCCGATCGAGCTGCGACCATCGAACGGCGAGTAGCGTGTCAGATAGTCGCGGTGGAACACCTGGGCACGCAGTCGCCCGATCGGCAGGTCCTGGTGACGGTACTCGAGATTGACGACCGTGTTCTCGCTCTCGGGCCGCTCGGCGAGCGACAGTCCCGAGCGCGCACGCGACTTCGTCGCCAGCGGCGGCTCGGCATCGACGGCGGGGTCGTTGGCGTAGCGGCTGTGCTGCCGGCTGTCGAAGCGATCGACGGTCAGCTCGAAGCGCTGCTGCGGCGCCGGCTCGACGCCGAGTTTCGCGAACACGTTCCAGTTGCGCGAGTCGGCCATGCCGCCCTGGCCGAACGGATCGGGCGGGATGCGGTCGCCGCGCGCGTCGAAATAGCCCCCGGTGCGCTCGGCCGACGCCGCGAGCACGTAGTCGAACGCGCCGCGCTGACCGCTCGCGCTCTGCGCCACGCGCACGCCGAGGCTGTCGCCCGGATGGGTCACCGACAGGCTGCCGCCGACTTCGGTGGTCAGCGCCGTCTCGTCACCGGCGCGCCGCGTGATGATGTTGATGATGCCGCCGGTGCCACCGTTGCCGAAGACGGCCGACGCGCCACGGATCACCTCGATGCGCTCGATCGCCGACGGATCGATGACGGTGAGATTGCGCGAACCGTTGCGCACGGGGTTCTGCGGCACGCCGTCGATCAGCACCGCGACGCCGCGTCCGCGCAAGGTCTGGCCGAAGGTGCTGAGCGACTCGCTGCCCGGGGCGAGGCCGGGCACGAGCTTGCCGAGCGCATCGGCGAGATTGGCTTGCGCGCCGAGCTGACGCTGCAGCGTCTCGCGCGCGATGACGGTGACCGCCGCCGGGACTTCGTCGACCGCGGCCTCGGTGCGCGTCGCGGTCACCACCATCTCGGGCAGCAGCGATCCGCCGCGCCGCTCGACCGCCTGCCGGCGCAGCGAATACGCCCCCTCCCCGATCTCGACCAGCTCGTAGCCGCTGCCGGCGAGAAGCCGCGCGAAGCCTTCGCGCACCGCATGGCTGCCCTGCAGGCCGGCGCTCTCGCGCCCGGCCAGCAGAGCCGGGTCGAAGGACAGCCTGACACCGGACATCGCCGCGAACTGCGCGAGCACATCGCCCAGCGGGCCGGCCGGTATCGCGTAGGTCTGGCGGGCCGCGAGCGTCGATTCGGCGGCCTGGGCAGCCGCAAGCGACGGAAGGGCGACGGCGGCACCGGCGAGCGCCAGATGGACGGCCAGGGCGACGACACGCGGTCGGACGCGCAGGCGGTTCACGGGTTCGTCGGCAATGATTCGGGGCTGAGGCATGAGCGGTTTCCTTTCGGCAACAGTGGGTCGGGAGGTGCGCAATCGATGCGCTCTCACCCGGTACACCGTTCGAGCCGAAAAAAGGTATCAGCCGCCGCGCGTCATGCCGTCCGCGCGCGGCGCCACGTCGATCCAGTAACGGGTCCGCCGGCGCAGTGCGAGCGGACGGGTCTTCACCAGCAGCTCGAGGCTGGCGTCGGTATCGGTCAGCGGGAAGGCGCCCGATACGCGCAGGCCGGCCACTGCCGGATCGCAGCGCAGCACGCCGCGACGGTAGCGGGCGAGCTCGGCGATCAGCTCACCCAGCGGCATGTCGCGGGCGAGCAGCATGCCTTTCGCCCACAAGGCGGCGGCGGCGTCCACCGACGACACCGCACCGATGCCGCCGGCGCGGAAGCCGGCTTGCGATCCGGCCGACAGCGTGCGCCGCTGGCCGCCCGCGGCGGTGATCTCCACCGCGCCATCGAAGACCGCCACGCGCGTATGGCCCGACAGCTGCCGCACCGAGAAGCGCGTGCCGATCGGCCGCAGCCGACCTTCGGCACTGGTCACGACGAACGGGCGCGGCCGGCTGGATGGATCGCGCGCGGTCGTCACGAGTATCTCGCCCTCGATCAGGTGCAGGCGGCGTTCGTCGGATGTAAATGCCACGTCCACCGCACTGGCCGTATCGAGGACGAGGCGCGTGCCGTCGGCGAGCTCGACGCTTTTCTGTTCGCCCGTCCTGGTGGCCAGATCGGCCTGCCAGGCGAGCCAGGGCCGCTGCCGCCACGCGAGCCAGGCTGCGGGGCCGGCGATGGCGGCGAGGCCGAACGCGTGCAGCGCGCGCCGCCGCCCGGGGCGCGCCAGCCCGTCGAGGGTACGGCGGCCGAGCTCGGCCGGTACGCGGCGAAAGGTCTCGCTCACGGCTTCGGCCCGCTGCCAGGCGACCGCATGGGCAGGGCTTTGCGCGCGCCACTGCTCGAAAGCCCGCTGCGTCGCGGTGGTGTCGTCGCCGCACTGGAAACGCATCAGCCAGTCGGCGGCTTCTTCGAGCAATGCGCGATCGGGCTCCGCCGCGGACGCGCCTTCCACGGTCGGCGCCCTCGACGTCTTTGCGGCCTGCGCGCTCCTGCCCATCTCAGAGCGCCGCCATGCAGGCAACGAAGCCCGCGCGCATGTGGCGCTTGACCGTGACGAGCGAGGTCCCGAGCCGTTCGGCGATCTGGCCGTAAGTGAGGCCGTCGAGCTGGGCGAGCAGGAAGATTTCGCGCGTGCGGGCGGGCATGCCGCGCAGCATCGCATCGATGCGCTCGAGGGCCTCGATGACCAGCAGCCGTGTCTCCGGTGACGGCGCCACCGGTTCGGGCAGGTGGGCGATCGCCTCGAGATACGCGCGCTCGACCTCGTGGCGTCGCCACTGATCGATCATCAATCCCTTGGCGATGTGCGTCAGCAGCGCGCGCGGCTCGCCGAGATCGGGTGTCTTGCGCTGGCCGAGCAGGCGCACGAAAGTATCGTGCGCAAGATCCGCAGCGCGGTGCGAACAGCCGAGCCGGCGCGCCAGCCAGGCGTGCAGCCAGCCGTGATGACCGGCGTAGAGTGCGGAAATCGTGTCGGGTGATGCGGCAGCGCGGCTCAATCGGAACTCCGGCGGGAAGAACCTGCGAGGCTGGCTGGCCGCGGGCGGCGTGGCTGGCGGAGGTTAATCAAGAATGGTTCTTATTTTCCATTCTGCCGTACCGTCCGTCAATTGGCCCCGCCCGCATCGCGTCAATCCCTGGCTTGTGTGGAGCCAATTGCTGATGCACACTTGCACCAAAATTGATGCAACGAGGCAGACATGAGAACGACGGTCACGATCGATGACGAGCTCTACCAGCAGGCACTGGAGCTGGCCGACCCGGCCATGGATCGAGCGGACCTCTTCCGCGAGGCGGTCAAGACCTTCGTCCGGGTGCAGGCGGCAAAGCGCCTCGCCGCACTGGGCGGCACCCAGCCGGAGATGCAGGACGTGCCTCGCCGACGCGCCGAGCCGTCGCAGTGAAGAGCATCCTGGTGGACACCTCGGTGTGGGTGGCCCACTTCCGGCAGGGCAATGACAGGCTCGTGAAACTGCTCGATCGCGATCTGGCGCTGACGCATCCGATGGTCGTGGTCGAGTTGGCGTGCGGGACACCCCCGGAACCGCGCGCCCGGACGCTCGGCGACATCGCGCTTCTCCAACCGGCACAGCAGGCCAGCCTTCGCGAAGTGATGGATTTCATCGAGCGCGAAGCGCTATACGGGCTCGGCTGCGGACCGGTCGACATGGCCTTGCTGGCATCGACGCTGATCACTCCCGACGCGGAACTGTGGACGCTGGACAAGCGACTTGCCGCGCTGGCCGAGCGATTCGGCGTGCGCCATCGTCCAGGCCCGCATTAGCAGACTCCCGGACCTGCCTGGCTCCTCGCCGCACCCCACCAGCACCGTCCCCGTCAATTGCGGTCCGATCGCCGCGTACCCGGCCACGATCATTGGCGCGATCCGTTCAATCCGCTGCGTCGGCCAGCGCTGCGGGCCCATCCTGCGCCGAACCGACGCCGGTCGGCGCGGGCGAAACGGTCAGATCGAGGATGATCTTGCGAAACAGCACGGTCAGCGCTTCGTGCGCGATGTCGGGGTTGCGGATCGCGCGCACGAGCAGGCCGTCGTACATCGTCGCGAACAGCTCGGCCATCGCCTCGAGCCAGGCTTCGTCGTCATCCAGCCCGAACACGCGCCGGTGCTCGCGCAAGGTCGCGATGACCGCCGACCGGCAGCGCCGGTCGGCCGCACGCACGATCTCCGCAATGCGCGGGTTGCGCGCCGCCTCGGCGACGATCTCGAGCTTCAGCGCCGCCGATTCGCGGTCGAGATTGTCGCGCAGGCCGTCGGCCGCGCACGCCGACAGGGCGGGCACGATGTCGCGCGCCGCGCGCAACTCGGCGGTCATCGCCAGCAGGCGATCCAGATCCTGCTCGACGATCGCCGCGATGATCGCTTCCTTGTTCTCGAAATAATGATAGATATGCCCCGCACTCATGCCGGCTTCCCGGCAGATCTGCGCGATGCTGGCGCCATGGAAACCCTGGCGGCGGAAGCAGTCGCGTGCGGCGGCGAGGATCTGCGCCCGGCGCGCTTCGCTGCGCGGGGTTTCACCTTGGACGTCGGGGGTCGGGGTCATCAACAAGCTCCGGAACTGACGGGTCTGACGAGCGTGGCGCACGCTTGCCACTGGCCGGAGGCTAACATAGAATGAACGTTCGATCTAGAACGAACGCTCTAGCGCAACAAGAATCCTTAGGGCCCGCCATGCCCGCGCGGCACGCGCACCCCAGCAGACAAGAGGTCTTTCCATGCAGATTTCGAGCGGCCGGTTTCGCGCCCGGCTGGCAGCAGTGTTGACCGGCGTGGCTGTACTCGCCGGATGCGGCAACGACCAGCAGAACCAGCAGCCCGGGGCCGGCGCTGCGGCCGTGCCGCAGGTGGCGGTGTACGAAGTGCAGGCCGAGGCGGTACCGCTGATTCTCGAGCTGCCCGGGCGCACCGCGCCGTACCTGCTCGCCGAAGTGCGACCGCAAGTGACCGGCATCGTCAAGCAGCGCCCGTTCCGCGAAGGCAGCGAGGTCGAGGCCGGCGAACTCCTGTACCAGATCGATCCGGCCACTTACCAGGCCGCCCACGACAGCGCCGCGGCGGCGCTCGCGCGCACCGAAGCCAATCTGTTCGCGGCGCGCGTAAAGGCCGAACGCTACGCCGGCCTCGTCAAGATCGACGCGGTCAGCAAACAGGCCAACGACGAGGCGCAGGCGGCCTTCAAGCTCGCCCAGGCCGAAGTGGCGAGCGCGCGCGCCGCGCTGCAGCGGGCGAAAGTCGATCTGGGCTTCACGCGCGTGAGCGCACCGATCGCCGGCCGCGCCGGCCGCTCGGGGGTCACGCCCGGCGCGCTGGTCACCGCCAACCAGGCCGACGCGCTGGTGACGATACAGCAGCTCGATCCGATCTATGTCGATCTGACGCAATCGAGCACCGAGCTGTTGAAACTGCGGCGCGATCTCGAGGCCGGGCGCGTGCAGCGCAACGGCTCGGGCGCCGTGCCGGTGCGGCTGCTGATGGAAGACGGCAGCGAATATGCGACGGCCGGCGAGCTGGCGTTCTCGGAGGTGTCGGTCGACCCGAGCACCGGCAGCGTGACGCTGCGTGCGGTGTTTCCAAACCCGGACGGCGAGCTGCTGCCCGGCATGTACGTGCGCGCCCGCCTCGAGCAGGGGATCGCGCACGACGTCGTGCTGGTGCCGCACGCGGCACTCACCCGCGATCCGCGCGGCAACGCGGTCGTGATGGTGGTCGACGCCGACAACAAGGTCGCGGCGCGCACCGTCGAGGCCAAACGCACGTTCGGCGACAAGTGGGTCGTCAGCGCCGGCCTCGCGCCGGGCGAGCGCGTCATCGTCGAGGGGCTGCAGCGTGTGCGTCCGGGCGTGCCGGTGCAGGTGATCGGCGCGGGCACGGCGCCGGCCGCCGTCACGGCGCCGGGCGAATAAGGAACGCATCCATGGCCCGCTTCTTCATCGACCGGCCCATCTTCGCCTGGGTCATCGCCATCGTCATCATGCTCGCCGGCGCGCTGTCCATCCTCCAGCTGCCGGTGTCGCAGTATCCGCCGATCGCCCCGCCCGCCGTGGCCATCAACGCGAGCTATCCGGGCGCCTCGGCCAAGGCCGTCGAGGACTCGGTCACGCAGGTCATCGAGCAGAAGCTGACCGGCCTGGACGGCCTGCTGTACATCAATTCGTCGAGCGATTCGTTCGGCCGTTCGACGATCACGCTGACCTTCGACGCCGACGTGGACCCCGACATCGCGCAGCTGCAGGTGCAGAACAAGCTGCAGCTCGCGCTGCCGCTGCTGCCGCAGGCGGTGCAGCAGCAGGGCGTGCGGGTGGCCAAGTCGGCACGCAACTTCCTGCTGGTGGTCGGCTTCGTGTCGTCCGACGGCACGCGCAGCCAGTTCGATTTGTCCGACTTCGTCACCTCGACGGTGCAGGATCCGCTGTCGCGCGTGACCGGCGTCGGCGAGGTGCTGGTATTCGGCTCGCAGTACGCGATGCGCATCTGGCTCGATCCGGCCAGACTGGTCAGCTACCGGCTCACGCCGGCCGACGTGCGCGCCGCCGTGCTGGCGCAGAATGCGCAGATCTCGGCCGGCCAGCTCGGCGGCACGCCGGCCGTGCCGGGGCAGGGCTTCACCGCCACGATCACCGCGCAAAGCCGCCTGCAGTCGGTCGAGGAGTTCGAGCAGATCCTGCTGCGCACGAGCGCACAAGGCGGCGAAGTACGCCTGCGCGACGTCGCGCGCGTCGAGATCGGCGCCGAGAACTACGGCACGCTGGCGCGCTTCAACGGCCAGCCGGCCGCCGGCGTCGGCATCCGGCTCGCCGCCGGCGCGAACGCGCTCGACACCGCCGCCGCGGTGCGCAGCGCGCTGGCCGACATGCAGCGCTACTTCCCGGCCGGCATCGAGGTCGTGATTCCGTACGACACGACGCCGTTCGTGCGCCTGTCGATCCAGTCGGTGGTGCAGACGCTGGTCGAGGCGGTGTTCCTGGTGTTCCTGGTGATGTTCCTGTTCCTGCAGAACATCCGCGCGACGCTGATCCCGACCATCGCAATCCCGGTGGTGCTGCTGGGGACCTTCGGCATCATGGCGGCGTTCGGCTTTTCGATCAACACGCTGACGATGTTCGGCATCGTGCTGGCGATCGGCCTGCTGGTCGACGACGCGATCGTCGTGGTCGAGAACGTCGAGCGCGTGATGGCCGAGGACGGGCTGCCGCCCAAGGAGGCGACCAAGCGTTCGATGGGCCAGATCACCGGCGCGCTGATCGGCATCGGCCTGGTGCTCTCGGCGGTGTTCGTGCCGATGGCCTTCTTCGGCGGCTCGACCGGGGTGATCTACCGGCAGTTCTCGATCACCATCGTGTCGGCGATGGCCTTGTCGGTGCTGGTCGCGATCGTGTTCACGCCGGCGCTGTGCGCGACCATGCTGAAACCCGTCGCGAAGGGCCACGACATCGGCGAAGGCGGCTGGTTTTCGGGCTTCTTCGGCTGGTTCAACCGCATGTTCCGGCGCAACACCGAGCGCTACGAATCGGCGATCGGCGGCATCGTGCGGCGCAGCGGGCGCTTCCTGGCGATCTACGTGGCCATTCTGGTCGTGCTCGGCGTGCTCTTCATGCGCATGCCCAGCGCCTACCTGCCGGACGAGGACCAGGGCGTGATGTTCAACCAGGTCATGCTGCCGGCCGGCGCCACGCAGGAGCGCACCATCGAAGTGCTGAAAAAGGTCGAGCAGCACTTCCTCGAGAACGAGCGGGGCACGGTGCGCTCGATCTTCACCGTCGCGGGCTTCTCGTTCGGCGGCAGCGGCCAGAACATGGGCATCGGCTTCGTGAACCTGCGCGACTGGAGCGAGCGCGGCGAGCCCGGCATGAAGGTGCAGGACGTCGCCGCCCGCGCGATGGGCGCGTTCTCGCAGATCCGCGAGGCAATGGTGTTCGCGTTCGTGCCGCCCGCGGTGCTCGAGCTCGGCACCTCGAGCGGCTTCACCGTGCAGCTGCAGGACCGCGCCGGGCTCGGCCACGACGCGCTGGTTGCCGCGCGCAACCAGCTTCTCGGCATGGCCGCGCAGGACCCGCGCCTGGTCGGCGTGCGTCCGAACGGCCAGGAGGACATGCCGGAGTTCGAGCTCGACATCGACCACGCCAAGGCCGGCGCGCTCGGCGTGAGCGTGGTCGACATCAACGACACGCTCGCCACCGCCTGGGGCGGCAGCTACATCAACGACTTCATCGACCGCGGCCGCATCAAGAAGGTGTACGTGCAGGCCGACGCCCGCGCGCGCATGACGCCGGAAGATCTCGACAAGTGGTACGTGCGCAACCACGATGGCGAGATGGTGCCGTTCTCGGCCTTCACGACGGCGCGCTGGAGCTTCGGCTCGCCGCGTCTCGAGCGCTTCAACGGCCAGCCGTCGGTCGAGGTGCTCGGCCAGGCCGCGCCCGGTCTGTCCTCGGGCGACGCGATGGCCGCGGTCGAGGAGATCATCGCCAAGCTGCCGCCGGGCATCGGTTACGCGTGGTCGGGCACCTCGTTCGAGGAGCGCCGCTCGGGCGCGCAGGCGCCGGCGCTGTACGCGCTGTCGATCCTGGTGATCTTCCTGTGCCTGGCGGCCCTGTACGAGAGCTGGTCGATTCCGTTCGCGGTGATGCTGGTGGTGCCGCTCGGCGTGCTCGGGGCGATCCTCGCCGCGACCGGCCGCGGCCTGCCGAACGACATCTACTTCCAGGTCGGCCTGCTGGCGACGATAGGCCTGTCGTCGAAGAACGCGATCCTGATCGTCGAGTTCGCCAAGGCGCAGATGGCCGAAGGCCGCGACGTGCTCAGCGCGACGCTGACCGCCGCGCGCATGCGCCTGCGCCCGATCATCATGACCTCGCTGGCGTTCGGCTTCGGCGTCGTGCCGCTGGCGATCGCCACCGGCGCCGGCTCGGGGAGCCAGAACGCGATCGGCACCGGCGTGCTCGGCGGCACCATCGCCGGCACCGTGCTCGGCATCTTCTTCGTGCCGCTGTTCTACGTCGTGATCAAGCGCATCTTCAAGGACAAGCCGGCCACCGACGTCGCCGCCGAACCGGCCGGGGAACCCCGCTGATGAACCGCCTCACCACCATCCTGATCGCCCTCGCCACCGTCGGAGCGAGTGCCTGCACCACGCTCGCGCCCGACTATCTGCGTCCCACGGCACCGGTGCCGCAGAGCTGGCCGGCGTCGGCGACGAACGGCTCCGGCGCGACCGTCGAGGACGTCGACGCCGTCGCGTGGCGCGAGTTCTTCGCCGATGTGCGCCTGCAGCAGGTCATCGAGCACGCGCTCGCGCACAACCGCGACCTGCGCGTGGCGGCGCTGAACATCGAGCAGGCGCGCGCGCAGTACCGCATCCAGCGCGCCGACCGGCTGCCCGCCCTCGATGTGGACGCGAGCCACAACGCGCAACGCGTCCCCGGCGACCTCGCTGCCGGCGGCGGCTCGACCGTGAGCCGCCGCTACGGCGTCGCGATCGATGTCGCCGGCTGGGAGCTCGACTTCTTCGGCCGCTTGCGCAGCCTGCGCGATGCCGCGCTCGAGCAGTACCTCGCCAGCGAGGAGGCGCACCGCAGCGCGCACATCGCGCTGGTCGCCGAGGTCGCCACGGCGTGGTTGCAGCTCGCGGCCGAGCGCGAACGGCTGGCGCTCGTCGAGCGCACGCTCGAGACGCGGCGCCAGGCGCTCACCCTCACGCAGGCGAGCTTCGAGGCCGGCGTCGCCTCCGCGCTCGAGCTGCACCAGACGCAGAGCGAGCTCGAGCGCGCGCGCGCCGACACGGCCGCGTTCACGGCGCGCGTCGCGCGCAGCGAGAACGCGCTGGCGCTGCTCACCGGTGCGGCGCTGCCGGCCGAGCTGCTGCCCACGCGGCTCGACGCGACGGCCGCACGCCTGGCCGAGCCGCCCGCCGGCCTGCCGGCCGACGTGCTGACACGGCGACCGGACATCACCGCCGCCGAGCACCGCCTGCGCGCGGCCAATGCCAACATCGGCGCGGCGCGCGCGGCCTTCTTCCCACGCATCACGCTGACCGCCTCGGCCGGCACGGCCAGCGCCGAGCTCGGCGGCCTGTTCGAGGGCGGCTCGCGCACGTGGAGCTTTCTGCCGCAGCTCACGCTGCCGATCTTCGACGCCGGGCGGCTGGCGGCGAGCCTCGACGTCGCCGAGGTGCGCCGCGACATCGCGGTGGCCGAATACGAGCGCGCGATCCAGGGCGCCTTCCGCGAGGTCGCCGACGCGCTGGCCGACCGCGCCACGCTCGGCGACGAGCTCGACGCGCAGCGCCGTCTGACCACCGCCGCACAGGAAAGCCGGCGCCTGTCCGAGGCGCGTTACCGCGCCGGCGTCGACAGCTTCCTGGGGCTGCTCGACGCGCAGCGCACGCTCTACGCCGCCGAGCAGGAGCTCATCGCCACGCGTCTGAACGAGGCGGCCAACCGCGTCGCCCTCTACAAGGTGCTGGGCGGCGGCTGGCACTGATGCGCGGCCGGCCGAGTCACATGGCCGGTCGCGCCGCTGCCGCGCGCCCGGGCTCGCCACCCGGCGTGCTTGCGTGTATCGTGCCGCTCGCCTGCCCGCCCCGCTCGGCCGCCCGGCCCGCCGCAGCGGGCACACTCGCCTTCCACCACACCGCATGGACATGATCGTCATCATCGCCTGGATCGTCGCCGTCGTACTCGTCCTGACCGGGCTCGCCGGGCTGGTGCTGCCCGCGCTGCCCGGCCCGCCCCTGCTGTTCGCCGGCCTGTGGACGGCCGCGTGGGCTGAAGGCTTCGCCTACGTCGGCATGAAAAGCCTGATCGTGCTCGGCATCATCGCCGCCCTGGCGCTGCTGGCCGACTTCATCGCCGGGGCGTTCGGGGCGCGGCGCTACGGCGCTTCGCTGCAATCGGTGACCGGCGCGACCATCGGCGCCGTGGTCGGCATGTTCTTCGGCCTGCCCGGCCTGCTGCTCGGCCCGTTCGTCGGCGCCCTGCTCGGCGAGCTGTCGACGCGCCGCAACCTCATCGCCGCCGGCCGTGCCGGCTGGGGCGCGACGGTCGGACTGGTGCTCGGCACCGCCGCGAAGCTCGCGCTCGGCTTCACGATGGTGGGCCTCTTCCTGGCCGTGCGGCTATTCTGACGATGCCGACGCTTCCCATTCTCTGACCAGGCAGACACGCATGTTCCACGCCCTGCGCCGCCCCGAAGTGCTGTTCATCACCCTCGCCGCCGCCGGCATCCTCGCGATCACGATGGGCGCGCGCCAGTCGCTGGGCCTGTTCGTGAGCCCGCTCAACACGGCGACCGGCCTCGGCATCGCGTCGATCAGCCTGGCGCTCGCGATCGGCCAATTCACGTGGGGCGCGATCCAGCCGATCGCCGGGGCCGCGGCCGACCGCTACGGGCCGCGTCCGGTGCTCGTCGCCGGCGTGCTGCTGCTCGCCGTCGGCAGCGCGATCACCCCGTTCATGGATTCGACCTTCGGCCTGACCGTGTCGCTCGGCCTGCTGTTGTCGATGGGCTCGGGCGCGGCCAGCTTCTCGGTGCTGATCGGCGCGGCCGCCCAGCGCCTGCCGCCGGAGGCCCGCGGTGCGGCGTCCGGCGTCATCAATGCCGGCGGCTCGTTCGGGCAGTTCGTGTTCGCGCCGGTGCTGCAGAAGCTGATCCAGGTGTTCGGCTGGATGGGTGCGCTGTGGTCGATGGCGCTGGTCACGCTGCTGGCGCTGCCGCTGATCGGCAAGGTCGCCAAGGGCGGGCACCCGCCCGAGCATCCCCACGAGGACGACACCGGCGCGCTGCGGGCAATCCGCCGCGCGATGGGCGATCGCAGCTACCTGCTGCTGCATGCGGGCTTTTTCACCTGCGGTTTCCACATCGCCTTCCTCGTCACCCACCTGCCGGTCGAGGTCGACCTGTGCGGCCTGCCGCCGTCGGTGGCGAGCTGGTCGCTGGCGATCATCGGGCTGGCGAACATCTTCGGCAGCCTGTACGCCGGATCCTGGGTCGCCCGCTATCGCAGCAAGAACGTGCTCGCCGCGATGTACGGCTCGCGCGCGGCGCTGATCGTGCTGTATTTGATGCTGCCGAAGACCGAGTGGACCTTCTACCTGTTCGCGGCCGGGCTCGGCTTCACCTGGCTCGCCACCGTGCCGCCCACCGCCGCGCTGGTCGGCAAGCTCTTCGGCGTGCGCTACCTCGCCACGCTGTTCGGGCTGACGCTGCTGTCGCACCAGATCGGCGGCTTTCTCGGCGCCTGGCTGGGCGGCATCAGCATCACGATGACCGGCGACTACACCTGGATGTGGTATGCGGACATCGCGCTCGCCGCGGCGGCGGCAGTGCTGAACCTGCCGATCCGCGAGGCCCCGGTCGTTCGCGCGGCGGCGCCGGCCTGAGCGGCGCGCGGGCACGATTGCGTTCGCGCGTTCCGACACGGCACACGGGTCGAACCATCGTTCGCTCACGGCTGGTCTATCCCGCCCGCCGGGCGGGCAGGCGGCTGCGGCCGAAAGATTTCCCGGGCGGCCTCGCGGCGGATCTCCTGCAGCACCGGATTGACGATGCGCCGCGCGGTCGTGATCAGGAACAGTTGCTCACGCACGTCGGACACCTCACCGACCACCGAAACACCGTACTGCCCGCAGATGAAGGCCGCGATCGCGCTCGGCGCGACGAAGAAACCGACGCCTTGCTGACCGAAGGCCTTCAGCAAGGCGAGATCGTCGCACTCGGCCACCACCCGCGGACGGATGCGACTGCGGGCGAACCAGCGGTTCAGCTCGCCCCGGAAGGCCACTTCCTCGCCCGGCATCAGAAACGGCGCACCATCGAGGCGGCCGGGAAAGGCACCGGCATGACGTTCGATCAATGACGGCGTGCCGAACACCGACAGCGGACTCTCGCCCAGCGAATGGTTGTAGGCGCGCACGTTGAGGTCGGCCGGCATCGGCCGGTCCGCAATGACTGCATCGAGCCGGTGCAGGGCGAGATCGCCGAGCAAGCCGGCCAGCCGTCCCTCGCGACAGATCAGCCGCACCGGCATCCGGCCCCGCAGTGCCGGTCCGAGCAGGCGCGATGCAACCGACTTCGGGACCGAATCGGACAAGCCGATCCGCAGGCGGGGCAACTGGCGGCCGGCCGGATCACGCAGCAGCTCGACGATCTCGTCGCCCAGCGCGAAGATCTCTTCGGCCAGCCCCAGGATTCGCTCACCGTTCTCGGTCAGCACCAGCCGCCGCCCGACGCGGTCGAACAAGGCCACACCGAGCGCCTCCTCGAACTGCACGATCTGTCCGCTGACGGCATGCGGAGTGAGATGCAGCGCCGCGCTCGCGCGCGCAACGCTGCCCGACCTGGCCACCATCCAGAAGTAGCGCAAATGCTTGAAATTGAGCTGTTCCATTACGGGCCTTGATCGAAATTTTCGATTACTGACAACACAAGTATCGACTTTTCTTACGCTTCGGCAAGACCTATGCTGGCCTCTCACCAATCCGGTGATCGCTCCTGGAGGAAAGTTCATGCGTCACTACGAGATCGACAGCGCCCATGCCGCAGCCCGTGTCCTGTCGCTCGCGCTGATGGCCGACGGCGCACCGGCCAAGGCCGAGCTCGACTGCCTGCAACGCATGCACGCGCTGGAGGAAATCGGTATCGATGATCGGCTGTTCGAAAGCGTCCTGCGCAATTTCTGCGAGGACATCGAGCAGAGCATCGGCTATTTCGAAGCGCTCAACTACGACCTGCCGTCGGATCTCGTCGATGCCCTGCTCGACGAGGTGCGCGACCCGCACAAGCAGGGCGAGCTGCTGCGCAAGATGGTCGAGATCGCGGTCGCCGACGGTTGCCTCAGCGCGGGAGAAAAGCACGTGCTGGCGCGCGCCGTCGCACTGTGGGGCGAACACGCCTGCGGGCCGGCCCCTGCGCAGCCAAACAAGCTCTTCTGACCCGCAGCGGACGGCGGGAACGCCCCCCGGCCGCCGTCCGCGCACCGATCCCGTGGAGATGCAGACATGGCCCGGAACACCGATGCACCGAGCGACGCCCGCGACCACAATCATCTCGACACGAATGACCGTGACCGCCTGATCGCGTCGCTCAATCACGCGATCCGCCATGCGATCCGCGTGCTGGCGGTGCTGATGGTGCTGGTCATCTTCTGGTGCGTGGCCGACGTCGTGCTGGTGCTCTACGAGCGGCTGGCCGACCCGCCGGTGCTGCTGCTCGACATCAACGACATCTTCGTCGTGTTCGCGGCCTTCCTCGCGGTGCTGATCGCGATCGAGATCTTCGCCAACATCACGCTCTACCTTCGCGACGACGTCATCCACGTGAAGCTGGTGATCGCAACTGCGTTGATGGCCATCGCACGCAAGGTGATCGTGCTCGACCTCAGCCAGCTCGAGCCCGACTACCTGTACGGGATCGGCGCCGTCGTGCTGGCGCTCGGCATCACCTACTGGCTGGTCTCCTCGAAGGCGAGAACCTGACGGCGCGCCGCCGGACCGGGTCGCGGCGCAGCGGTTCGGCCGCCTGCGCGCCGCCGCGCCGCGCGACCGCAGGATCATCGTCCCTTCGCAGCGCGTGCCGATCCCCGGCGGCGACGGCGCTTCAGTCCGCCAGCCAGCGCAAGCCGTCGGCCGCCCGTTCGAACACGCGCCACTGCCCGCCGCCGTTGCACAGGCCGAAGCGGAATGGAATGGCCGCGCGCCCCGGCATCTCGAAACGCAGGTCGCGGAAGCTCGCACAGACGCCGTGCGGCCCTTCGGGTGGGTCGGTCTCGTCGAGGATCGGAAACATCGCGAACCGGCGGTAGAACGCGAACTCCTCGGCATCCCACACGCTGCGCGCAATCTCGGCGACCGTGGCGTCGCCGAAGCGCGGGGCGACATGCCACCGCGCCAGCGCGACGGGCTGGTAAGCGGCGGACAAGCGACGGATGAAGTGATCGTCGGGCCTCGCGACGAGCGGCTCGCCGCGGCGGGTGTTGAGGTGGGCATAGTGGTAGTTGCGTCCGTCGAAGACGATCGCGGTCCAGTTGTACGGGGACGCCGGCCGCGGTGCGGCGTCGACGGCGACGATCGGGATGCCTTCGCGCTGCGCATGCTCGTGCGCCGCGGCGATCGCCTCGCTGCGCGCGATCGCGCTGTTGCCGATCCACCCGACCAGCGCGATCGCGGCGAGCGCCGCCGGGACCCGGCTCGTTCGCCACATCGCGCTGGCGAGCAGGCCGGCGACGAGGATGCCGCTGACGCCGAGATCGATGATGAAGGTCGTGCCGAAGCCGAAGCGCCGGTCCGACAGCGGCGCGAGAATCATCGTGCCGAACTGCGTGATCAGGTCGCCGACGACATGCACGAACAACGCCGCACAGGCGACGAGGTAAAGATCCTGCCAGCGCGGCGATGGCGCCGTGGCAGCACCGCCACGAAAAAGGCGCAGCAGGCCGGCCATCATCCACGCGATCACGAAACCCCACAGCGGCAGCAGGATCAGGGAATGGGTCACGCCGCGATGCCCGCGCAGCCAGGCGAGATCGGAGACATAGCGCAGGACGAAGTCGAGGTCCGGAAAGGCGGCCGCTGCGGTGCCGACGAGCACCGCCTGCCACACCGCAGGCGCCGGCCGGCCGGCGCGCGCCGTCGTGCGCGCCAGCAGTCGCCCGGTCAATGCACCGGACAGCGCGTGGGTCAGGGTATCCATGGCGTGTACGAATCGGATGCGGGGTGTTTCGTTCCGGCGGCAACGCGCGACGGGAGGTGCCGGTGGTCGAAGCGGGCTTCGGCGTCACCGACGATGCCGATGGCGGCCGCCCGGCCGGGATGCTTCCGGCTCAGATGTTGCGCGTCACCCGGGGCGCATGGCGCATGTGCAGCGACAGGCCGAGCGCGGCCATGTGGTTCGCGTTGCGCCCGAGGATGCGCTGCGACAGCGGAAGAAACTCCGCCTCCTCGAACGACGCGTGGGCGGCATACATGCGCACCAGACGCTCGACTTCGGCAAGGTCGAGCTGCACGCTCTGCCCCTTGGCCGCCTTCTTGACGGCCGGTGCGAGACGCTTCCACAGTGCCTCGACCTCGCGGTGCTCGCGCGTGAGCCGGTCGACGATCTGCCTGACCCGCTCGAGCTCCTCGCCCGGCTCCGCGCTGGCGAGGACGGCCGGGAAGAGCTCTTCCTCCTCTTCGGCATGATGCTCGAGCACGACATTGCCGAACAAGTCCGCCGCCTGCTGTGCCACCCGCCGCGCCCGCTCGGCCGCCGCGACGAGCGCCGGCAGTTCGGCGAACGCATCGAGCCCGGCCAGTATGCCGGCGTGGCAGCTGGAAAAGTCGGCTATCGGGGTCTCGTCCGCCCCGCGCTGGATATTGTCGCTCACGAGTCATCGTCCTTTCGCTACGCGCCTGCGCGAATCCGCCTCGGCGTTCCCCAGTCTAGCCGCGATCGCGGCGCCGGCCCACCATGGCACGCCGTCAGAACATCGCGCCGGGCAGCCACAGCACCAGCACCGGGAACGCGACCAGCAGCGCGAGCCGCAGCAGATCCGCGAGAATGAACGGCAGGATGCCGCGCACCACGGTCGACGTCGCCACGCCGCGCGCCGCGGCCTGGACGACGAACAGGTTCATGCCGATCGGCGGGGTGATCAGGCCGATCTCGGCCACCGTGACGACGACGATGCCGAACCAGATCAGGCTGTAGTCGAGCTGCAGCGCGACCGGCGCGAGCAGCGGCACGGTCAGCAGAATCATCGACATGGAGTCCATGAAGCAGCCCAGAATCACGTAAAAGGCGAGGATCAGCACCATCACCGCCAGCGGGCTCAGGCCCGACGCCTCGATCAGGCCGATCAGGAACTGCGGCAGGCCGGTGTTCTCGAGGAAGGAATTGAACAGCGCGGCGCCGATCAGGATGAAGAAGATCATCCCGGTCAGCGCCGCGGTCTCCGAAACCGATTCGCGCAGCGCCCGCCGGTTCAGCCTGCCCGAGGCCAGCGCCAGCAGGAAGGCACCGGCCGCCCCCACCGCGGCCGCCTCGGTCGGCGTGAACCAGCCCAGATAAATGCCGCCGATGACGGTCGCGAACAGCAGCACCACCGGCCAGATCCGCCCGAGCGAGCGGATGCGGCTGGGCCAGTCCATGCGCGCGGCGCGCGGCGCGAGTCCGGGGTTGAGCTGCACGCGCACGACGATCGCCAGCGCATACAGCGCCGCGCCGATCAGGCCGGGGACCAGCGCGGCGATGAACAACTGCCCGATCGAGCTCTGCGTGAGCAGGCCGTAGATCACCAGCAGCACCGACGGCGGAATCAGCACGCCCAGCGTGCCGCCGGCCGCGACGGTGGACGTGGACAACGAGTCGTCATAGCCGGCGCGCTTCATCTCGGGCAGCGCGACGCGCCCGATGGTGGCCACCGTCGCCAGCGAGCTGCCGCAGATCGCGCCGAAGAAGGCGCTGGCGCCGACCGTCGTCACCGCCAGGCCGCCGCGGCGATGGCCGATGAAGCTGTTGATGGCGTTGAACAGCGAACGCGACAGGCCCGCGTGCGAGGCGAACACGCCCATCATCACGAACAGCGGGATGACGCTGAAAGAATAGGGAAAGATCGACTCGAAGGGGCTGGAGCCGAGGATGTAGGCGGCCCCCGTCCAGCCGTTCAGCCATCCGTAGCCGAGCACGCCGACGATGCCCATCGCAATCGCGACCGGCATGCCGAGCGCGATCAGCCCGAGCGCGGCGACGAAGCCGGCGAGACCGAGAAACGCGTCACTCATCGTCGGTTCGCCGCTGCAACACCGTCGCCGCTTCGAGGACCACCGCGACGAGCGACATGGCGAGCCCGGCGAGCAGCGGGTACCAGTACCACGCCACCGGAATGCCCAGCTGCTGCGAACGGTCGCCGAACATCGTGCGCACCTCGAAGGTGTCGAAGCCGTAGCGCAGCATCAGCCCCACCAGCACCAGCGCGACGGCCGCCGCGAAAAGCTGCAGCGGCACCCTCAAGGCGCTCGGCAGCGACTTGACCACGAAGTCGACGCTCACATGGGCGCCCGTCATGAACGCATACGGCATCACCAGCCAGGCACCGGTGACGACGAAGAGCTGCACCAGATCGACGACCCCCTCGACGGGCAGGCCGACCGTGCGCCCGACCACGTCGGCCACGGTCACCAGTGCCGCACCGCAATAGGCGGCGACGCCCAGTGCGGCGAGCGCCGTGACGAGGGTGCGTGCGAGATCGTGCACTCGGTTCACCGGGTCTTCTCCTGTGCGGGAACGCGACCGGCCGCGGCACGCTTGTCAACGCGCCCGGGGCCGGTCAGCGCTAGCGCATTCTCGTCATTTCTGCTGCGCCGCCTCGTATTCGGCGATCTTCTGCTGCATCAGCCGGTAGATTTCCTCGGCATTGGCGACGCCTTCGTCCTTCACCTTCTGCAGGTAGGCCTCCATCATCGGCTGCAGCGCCTCGCGCCAGCGCGCGCGCTCGGCGTCCGACAGCTCGGTGATCACGTGGCCGGCGGCCATCGCCTCCTCGCGGCCTGGCGCGTCCCAGGCATCCCACCAGTCGTCGAATTTCGCCACCAGCGCGTCGCCGGAGTGCTCGTCGATGCACGCCTGCGCCTTCGGGCTCAGCCGCGCGTACGCGCGCTCGTTCATCACGAAGAAGAACGACACCGTGTACACCCCGATGTCGAGGTGGTAATTGAGCACCTCGTTGAGGCCGAAGGACTTGACCGGATCCCACGGGAACACCGTGCCGTCGAGCACGCCGCGCTGCAGGTTCTCGTACACCTCGCCCGGCGGCAGGCCTTGCGGCGTGGCGCCGAGGAAGGACAGCATGTCCGACACCGCCGGGCTCGGGGTGCGGATGCGCAGGCCCTTCATGTCCTCCATCGTCTCGACCTTCTTCTTGCTGGTGTGCAGCAGGCCGCCGTTGTGCGCATGCAGCGCCAGCACCTTCAGGCCCTTGTATTCCTCGGCCAGCACGTCGGGCAGCAGCTGCCACAGCGCGTGCGTCGCCGCCCCCGCGTCATCGGTCAAAAACGGCATGTCGATCAGCGAGGTGCGCGGGAAGCGGCCGCGCGGGATGCCGTGCAGCCCGTGGGCGACGTCGACCACGCCGGCCATGACCTGCTCCTGCTGCCGCGCCACGTTGCCGAGCTGCGTGCCGGCCGGGAACACCTCGAATTCGACCTCGCCGCCGGTGCATTCCGAGACCTGGCGGGTCCACGGCACGATGAAATCGGTATGGATGCCATGCACCGACGGCAGGAAGTGGCTGACCTTGAGCTTGGTGCGCGCCTCGGCGTCGCTCGCGACCCCCAGCGCCATCACCGCCGACAGCGCGGCGCCGATCAACAGATTGCTCTTGGATTTCATGTTGGTCTCCTCCGTTGAATTTGCGTTTGTCGTTGCTGCGGCCACTCAAAGTGCGAGCTTGAGGCGGCCGCCGTTCTTCGCCCGCGAACAGCACGCCATCATGCGCCGGTTCTCGGCCCGCTCGGCGCGGGTCAGCACCACGTCGCGATGGTCGATCTCGCCTTCGAGCACCGCGACCTCGCAGCTTCCGCACAAGCCCTCGCGGCAGTCGCTCGCGACGTCGACACCGACCGCGCGGATGGCATCGAGCAGCGTGGTGTCGGGCGCCACCGACAGGGTCAGGCCGGAATCCTTCAGCTCGACCTCGAAGGCGGATTCCTGCGCCGGATCGAGGCCCTTCTCGCGGGTCGAGAAATGCTCGAAATGCAGCGTGTTCTCGGGCAGCGCGGCGGTCAGGTCCTCCAGCGCGGTGATCATGCGCTCCGGCCCGCAGGCGTAGATCTGTCCGCCCGCCGGCAGTGCCGCGACGATCGCCGCCAGATCGGCCCGCTGCCCCTCGTCCTTGGCGTAGAGCCGCAGCCGGTCGGCGTGATCGGCCTGCAGTCTCGGCACGAAGGCCATCGACGCGCGCGAGCGGCCGGCGTAATGGACGACGTAATCGCGCCCCAGCGCCTTCAGGCGATCGGCCATCGCCAGGATCGGCGTGATGCCGATGCCGCCGGCGATCAGCACGTAGCAGGAGGCCTCCTCGTCGAGGCGGAAGAGATTGCTCGGGCCGCGCAGCTTAAGGGCCATGCCTTCGCGCACGGCCTCGTGGATATGACGCGAGCCGCCGCGGCCGAGCTCCTCGCGCAGGACCGCGACCTCGTAGGCGGCCGCACCGGGGCGCGCGCACAGCGAGTACTTGCGCTCGTACTCGCCCACGCACAGCTCGACGTGCGCGCCGGCGCTCCAGCGCGGCAGCGGCCGGCCCTTGGCATCCTCGAGCGTCAGGCCGACGATGCCGTCGGCCTCGCGGCGAACCTGCGTCACGCGCACACTGCGGGCGATGTCCTGGCGCAGCGGCGCGCCCACCGGAAAATTCACCGCGGCACGCCGCAGCGCCGCATCGATGCGTTCCGGGTTGTGCTCGGGCTCCCATTCCACCCAGACGCTGTTGGGGCCGCGGAACGACGTATTCGGCAGATAGGTGAATTCCTGCTCGGCCAGCCGCAGGTGGGGCAGCCGGCGCGTCATCTCCTCGAGGAAGATGCGCAGCTCGATGCGGGCGATGTTCTTGCCCATGCACTGATGGCTGCCGTAGCCGAAAGTCAGGTGATCGACCGCGTTGTCGCGGTAGATGTCGAACTTGTCGCCGTCCTCGAAATGGCGTTCGTCCTGGTTGCCGGAAGCCTGCACGATCAGCAGCTTGGCCCCGGCGGGCAGATCGACGCCACCGAGCCGGGCGGCCGCGGTGGTCTCGCGCCGCCACGCCACGATGGAGCCGGCGTAGCGCAGGCACTCCTCGACCGCGTTGGGAATCAGCGACGGATCGGCGCAGACGTCCTCCCACGCCTCGCGGTGGGTCAGCAGCGTCTTGAACATGTTGGCCGAAGCGAGCACCGTGGTCTCGTGCGCCGCGACGATGATCGCCATCATCATCGAATGGACGTAGCTGTCGGTGACGACCTCGGGGATCTCGGCGTTCTTGCGGATGGTGTAGTGCATCCAGCCGTCGCCGTCCGGCTCGGCGCGCATCTTCTCGATCACCTCGCCGGCGTATTGCCAGAAACGCCCCACCGCATGGGCGACCTCGACCTGCTGCGCCGGCGTCGGGCGGCCCCAGGTGTTGACCGCGTGCGCCACCGAGAAGCTGCGCAGCCGCTCGACCTCGTCCTCGGGCACGCCGAGAAAGTGCAGCGCGACCGTCAACGGCACCTCGTAGAGCATCTCCGCCACCAGATCGACGCGGCCGCGGTCGATGAAGCCATCGATCTTCTCGCGCGTCAGGCGGCGGACCATCTCCTGCCGGGCCTCGAGATTCGCGGGGATGAAATGCTCCATCAGCGCGCGGCGGCGCTGCATGTGGGCCGGCTCGTCCTCGTTGACCAGCGTGCGGTTCATCGCATAGCCGTAGCTTTGCAGCACCTCCATCGCCTCGGGCGTAGCGGGCGTGATCTTCTCGAGCGCGTTGCGCGGTGAGTACAGGATGTTGTCCCGGAACACGGCCTTGATGTCGTCATAGCGACTGACGACCCAGTAGCCGAGCCTGGGGCTGTAGAACACCGGCAGCTGCTCGCGCGACCAGCGCAAGGCCTCGGCCGGGTCCACCTGATACGGGCCCTCGAAGGGGTCGAAGGCGGCGGCCAGCTCCGACACCGGACAGCCGCCCCTGGCGTGATCGACGGGACATGCGCCCCGCAATTGCGGCGAAGGCTCCGGGTTCTTGATCATCGCGACATCTCCTCCTGTGTTCTGATTGACGAATATCGAACACTTTATGTCTAATAGAGTGATTAGAAATCGTCTAATCCACGATGTCAATCCATCAGATAGCTGCAAGAGTGATTTCTTGCAGGGTCGCCGGTCAGGCCGGAGACCCTGTCGAACGGAGCGATTCGCCTTGACGGGTGGAAAACTGCAGACCCTCGACCGCGGCATCACTGCCCTGCAGATGGTGGCGCGCACCGAAGGCGGGCTGAAGATCGCCGAGCTGGCCGACCAGCTCGGCCTGAACCGCGCGATCGTCTATCGCCTCGTCGCGACGCTGGCCGATCACGGCATGGTGCAGCGCCTGGCCGACGGGCGCATCGTACTCGGCAGCGGCGCGATTCTTCTGGCCGCCCATGCGGAGCGCAACCTGCGCGCGCTCGCGCGGCCGCTGGTCGAGTCGCTGGCCGAGCGCACCGGTGCGACCGCCTTCCTGTCGATGGCGCAAGGGGCCGACTGCGTCGCGATTCTCACCGCCGAACCGCGCGACGCCTTTCTCAACATCCACTACCGCGTGGGCACCCGCCACCCGATCGACCGCGGTGCGGCCGGACTGGCGATCCTGGCGGGCCGTCCCGAGCGCCCCGATGATCCCGAGGCGGTGAAGGCCGCGCGACGCGACGGCTATTGCATCACGCGCGGCGAGCTGCAAAAGGGCGCGGTCGGCGTCGCCAGCCCGATCCGCATGCCATCGAGCGGATTGGCCGGGATCGAATTGTCGATCGGCGTCGTCGCCCTCGACAACCTCGACCTCGAGCGCGCGCGCGAAGCGGTCATCGCCGCTGCCGAGCGCTTCTCGTCGCAGCTGGATCTGTCGCCCGGCAACGGCTCGCCTTCCACGCGCACGCGCACCCCGCACCGGGCGCCCCGGAGCTAGTGCTCGAGCGCCGCCGCAGCCATCACGTGCGGGTCACTTCTCCGCAAACGCGCGTCGATCACGTAGCCGAACGGCGGTCAGCTCCACGCGCTCTCAGTGCCGCCGCTGAAGGCACACAAGTATTCGCTCCTTGGCCTACAATGACGGCTCACCGCCGATCGAGCACAGCATGACCACATCCGCTCCCCGCCGCCTTGCCCGCCGCCGCGCACCGCTGCGCGTGGGCGGTCGCGCGTGCGCGGGCTGCCTGGTCTCGCCGCTGTGCAAACCCGCGACGCAGCTCGCATACAAGGTAACAGGGTCTCCCGCCGTGCTTTCGCAGGCCGTGCGGGGCCGGCAAGGGGCTTAAGCCCCTCCCCCGCACGGCACTTGCTCGGGACGCCGCGCACCGCGCGCATCCCGGTCAACGTGCAGCCCCTGCGGGCCCTTGTCCAGCATCACACCCCTCGATCGCTTCCGCGGTTCGAACCAGGTCCGTCCGGACCTTCCGGGGCATCGACATTCCCCCGCCAGGCTGCATTCCAGGCGCTGCGCCGACTGCGCAGCGATGCACTGCGCGAGGGAAATGCAATGGTTGTCACACGAGGTCAGGCCCGGGCGAAGCAGCCCTTCGACGATGGATTGCAGCGGTTCATCCGCCCGTTTGGCGACGCTCGCTGCCAGGAACCGGTCGGCACGATGTTGGGCGTCGGCCGCTACCGCGACATCTGCGGGACATTCGAGAAACCCGACTCCGCGGGCGAGAAACCCGCGGTCGGCGCGATCAAATCCCGTGTGATGGCTTTCGCGCGCACGCTCGAAGTGCGCAGACTGGGCAACGATGGCATCGTCCGACTCGGCCGCGCGCTGCGCGCCGAACTCGCCGCTCGCGTCCGGCGCCTGCTGCAGCCGGCGCGCATGGACCTGCGCATCGATGTGCGCCACCCGGACGAGAGCATCGAGGCCGAACTCGATGCGCTCTACCGCCGCCTGCACACTCCCGGCGCCGCGATGAACAAGTGCACCCGCTTGCCGCCGTTGCAGCCCGCGCTGGTATTCCACCACCGCGAAGCCGACGGCGAACATTATGTTTATGTCGAGGATCCGGCGCGCGGCTGTCTCGCCGGTTACACCGTATTCAAACGCTTGATCGAAGTCGACCGCCGCGCCGATCGCCATGTACGCTCGCCGCACTCCAAGTACGCCCCCGCGTACCAGCGCCGCGGCATTGCCAGCGCGGTTTACCACTGGGCGCTCGCTCGCGGCTTCTGCCTGCTCAGTGGCGCCCGCCAATCCGAGGGCGCACACGCGTTGTGGCGCGCGCTCGCCCGCCGCCATGCGTTGCGCTGGGTCGCCCTGCGCGACAAACGCATGTACGACCTGGGGCCGACGGAACCCCTCGCCCAGGCCGCGGACCTCGACACCCGCATGCTGCTGTTCGGCGACGACTGGAGCCTCGAGGCGCTCCATATCAGAGGCGTGCTGAGGCCGGCGACCAGTGCCGCCGACGATGGCCCCGTCGACACGAGGGTTCGTGAGGGCCAGCCGTGACGCTCGCGACACCGCAGTGCGCATGCCGTACAAGCTGCCCGTCCCCGCCTCGATGCTTGTTGAAAGAGAAGACGAAATGAAGACGCCCGATCCGGTCACACCCATACTGTCCTGGCTGCGCCCCGCCGTCGGCCTCGCCCTTCTGCTGCTCTTGGCTGGGTTCGCGGAGCCGCTGTTGCGCTTGCTCCCTCCGGATCACGCCCTGCAGGACTGGCTCGGTCCGTTTCGCAATGCCGCCATCGCGTTGGCGATGTTCACCAGCGCGCACCTGGTGCACGCACTTGTGACGACGCAGCTCTCGCGGCGCCGCAAGGGGCAAAGACCGACACCCAAGGTCCTACTGGATCTGCTTCGCGTATTCCTCTTCGCACTGGCCACACTGGTCGCGCTTTCGCTGTTCTTTCGGCAGGATCTGTCAGGCATTCTGACCGGGTCGGGTTTGGTGCTGGCGGTGCTCGGATTCGCCATCCGCAACGTCGTGGCCGATACGCTCTCGGGCATCGCACTCGGCATCGAGGCGCCGTTCCGCATGGGAGACTGGGTGCGGATCGAAACGCTGGCCCAGGGCCGGGTGCAGGAGATCGGGTGGCGGACGACAAGGCTCGTCACGCGGGACAGCACCTATGTGATCCTGCCCAACAGCCAGATCTCGCGCCAGAGGATCACCAATTTCAGTGCCCCGCGCAAGGAGTACCGCGATCATGCCGAGCTGACGCTGCCGGTCGACCTGCCGGTGTCCGAATCCAAGGCGCTGATCCGCCAGGCGCTGTCAGCGGCCGAGAGCATCGCGGACGACAAGCCGCCCGAAGTGCAGGTCGTGCGCTACGCCCCGCAAGGAATCACCTATCGCGTGAAATACTGGGTGCCGCAGCATGACCGGGAGCCGATCTGCCGCAACGAGGTCTTCAGCTTGATCGACGCTGCGCTGCGCGAGCAGGGAATCTCGCTCGCGCCAACGCAGATGGCACCATCCTGCGGGCTGCGAAAGATGGAGCCGGACGAGGTCATCCAGCCCGAACCGGCTTGATCCGCAACGCACGCATGACGCCCGCGACCAGCAGACCGATGCCGACCAGGGTCAGCGGCTCCGGCCACTGCCCGCGCCACACGAAGGCGTAGGTGAGCGCGGCAAGCGTCTCGAACACGATCAGCTGCCCAACCAGCGCAGTCGGCAGGCGCTGGCTGGCCTCGTTCCAGCACAGCGTGCCGAGCCACGAGGCCAGCAGGCCGATGACCACCATCAGCGCGACAAAGACCTGCGGGCGCGGGCCGAACGGCATCGGCAGCGGATCGTCGGTGATGGTGAGCCACGCCCACAGCGCAATATAGCCGGCCAGGGCGAGCGGCAGCGTGGCGAGCCCCTGGGCCGTCGCCCAGGCACGCGGGTTGCGGCCGGGATGGTCGCGCAGCCAGTCGGCATTGCGAAGCGGATACCAGGTCCAGCAGGCCACGGCGCCGAGCGCGAGCAGCGCGCCGCCGGCATAACGTGCGAGGTCGGCGTCGTCCTGCCCGGCGAGCGCGGACAGCTCTGCCTGATTGACACAGGCGATGCCGGCCGCGATGACGAGCAGCGACGGGCCGAGGCGCATCCAGGGCAGTCTGCCGTCACGACGGTGATTGCGCCAGTTCGCGCTGATGGCGATCACGACCGGCAGGGTGCCGATGATCACGGTCGGCAGCGGCGCACCGGCGCGCTGGATGGCGCTGGCGAGGAACGAGTAGTAAAGCAGGTTGCCGATCGCCGCGAGCTTCAGCGCCTCCACCCAGTCGGCGCGGGTGAGGCGGGCGAGCCCGGCGCGATCGAGCCACGCGAGCGGCAGCGCGATCAGGCCGAAGGCGAGGTAGCGGCCGAACGACTGCATCGCCGCCGGGTAGTCAGGCAGCAGCAGCGGCCCGACGAACACCAGCCCCCACATCATCCCCGCCGCCAGCGCGAATGCGACGCCCGCCCACATGACTTGTGCTCCGAGTTGCGACGGCTGGGCGCCGACGCACACGCGGGGCCACAACCCATCGCCTCTTGCTTCGACTGCGACGCAACAGCGCCCGGCATGCCGGGCGCCTTCATCAGACCATCCGGAGCTCGACGCCTTTTGTCACGAACAGCAGAACCCCGGCAACACCGCCCGCTACTCCACGGTGACACTCTTGGCCAGGTTGCGCGGCTTGTCGACGTCCGTCCCCTTCACCAGTGCCGCGTGATACGACAGCAGCTGCAGCGGCACCACGTGCAGCACCGGCGACAGCATGCCGTAGTGCTCCGGCATGTGCAGGATGTGCACGCCCTCGGACTCGGCGATCTCGCAGCCGGCGTCGGCGAAGACGTAGAGCTCGCCGCCGCGCGCGCGCACCTCCTGCAGGTTCGACTTGAGCTTCTCGAGAAGCTCGTCGTGCGGGGCGACCGCGATCACCGGCATGTCCTTGTCGACGAGGGCCAGCGGCCCATGCTTGAGCTCGCCGGCGGCGTAGGCCTCGGCGTGGATGTAGGAGATTTCCTTCAACTTCAGCGCGCCTTCCATTGCGATCGGCCAGTGGCGGCCGCGGCCGAGGAAGAGCGCGTGCTGCTTGGCGGCGAAGCGCTGCGCCCATTGCGCGATCTGCGGCTCGAGCTCGAGCACCTTTTGCACCGCAACCGGAAGATGGCGCAGCGCATCGAGATACTTGCCCTCGCTCACCTCGGGCAGCCGCCCGGCGAGCTTGGCGAGCGCGAGCGTGAGCAGCGCGAGCGCGGCGAGCTGGGTCGTGAAGGCCTTGGTCGAGGCCACACCGATCTCGGGGCCGGCGCGGGTGATGAAGCGCAAGGCCGCCTCGCGCACGATCGCCGATTCGGGCACGTTGCAGATCGCCAGCGTGCGCGTCATGCCGAGCGCGCGCGCATGCTTGAGCGCGGCGAGCGTGTCGGCAGTCTCGCCCGACTGCGAGATGACGACGACGAGCGTGTCGGGGTCGGGCACCGACTCGCGGTAACGGTATTCGCTGGCGATCTCGACGGTGCACGGGAGCTTCGCGACCGACTCGAGCCAGTAGCGCGCGACCAGTCCCGCGTGATAGCTGGTGCCGCAGGCGATGATCAGCACCTGGCGCACGTCCCTGAGCAGCTGCGGCGCCTCGGCGCCGAAGAGCTGCGGGCTCACCGAGCCGCCGCCGGCGATGATCTCGAGCGTGTTGGCGAGCGCCTGCGGCTGCTCGAAGATCTCCTTCTGCATGTAGTGGCGGTACTGGCCGAGTTCGACCGCGTCGGCCGACAGGCTGGACACATGCACGGCACGCTCGACCGCGGTGCCGTCCGGGCGCGCGATGCGGTAGCCGTCGGCGCGCAGCTCGGCGAGATCGCCATCTTCCAGATACACCATGTTGCGCGTGACCTGCAGCAGCGCGGCGGTGTCGGAGGCGGCGTACATGCCGTCGTCGGCGACGCCGAGCAACAGCGGCGCGCCGTGGCGCGCGACCACCGCACGCGACGGATCGGCCTCGGCGAGCACGCCGATCGCGTAGGCGCCGACGAGCTCGGCGGTCG
>DAOMOP010000021.1:0-32413 GCA_035444405.1 Rhodocyclaceae bacterium | reverse complement strand
GTTGGCCAGTTGCGAGAAGTGGCCGAACGCGCGCACGACGTGCAGCGTGTCGGCGACGCTCAGCGCGTCGAGCGAGGCCTCGAGCTCGCGGCGCGCGTCGACGTCGGCGTCGCGGCGAAAGCGGATCGAGCAGCGGCGCATGTGCTCGACGAGGGCGAAGCTGCGTTCGCCTTCCTGTTCGCGCACGGTGTCGCCGAGGATGCGCCCAAGCAGGCGGATGTCGTCGCGCAGCGGCTGGTCCTTGGCGGGGTCGTGGTCTGGCGTCATGGGGTTGCTCCGTGGCTGGCCGATGTGGCGCGCAGGCGCGCTTGCCGCGCCGTGGTGTCGGCATCGATGGAAGTGGGCGGGGGGCGGTGCACCGGTGTCTCGGGCGGGCGTGGTGGAGGCGACGCGCCGGCGCACCGGCGTATTGGGCGAGGGAAGGGCCGAAAGCGCACTTGCGGGTCAGGCGAGCGCGGCGTGCAGCCGCGTGCCGAGTCGCAGCGTGGCGGCGACGTTGCGCGCGGCCAGTGTGACGTTCGCGGCAGCCTCGCCGAGTGCCTCGTCGAGCGTGCACGGCTTGTGCAGCACGCTGAACACCGCATCGATGCCTTGCGCATGGACCGCAGCGGCATCGGCACCGAGACTGCCGGCGATGCCGATCACGGGCTTGCGGTGGCGGGCGGCCACGCGCGCGACGCCGACCGGGGTCTTGCCGTGCACGGTTTGGCCGTCGATGCGCCCCTCGCCGGTGACGACGAGGTCGGCGTCGGCGACCGCCTGCTCGAGCCCGGCGGCCTCGACGACGATGTCGATGCCCGGCCGCAGGCGCGCGCCGAGAAAGGCCAGCATCGCCGCGCCCATGCCACCGGCCGCGCCGGCGCCGGCGCCGGCGACATCGGCGACGGCGACGCCGAGATCGCGCTCGATGATGCGCGCGTAACGGGCGAGGTTCGCGTCGAGCAGGCGAACCATCCCGGCGCTCGCGCCCTTCTGCGGCCCGAACACCGCCGACGCCCCGTGCGGGCCGGTGAGCGGGTTGTCGACGTCGCAGGCGACCTCGATCACGCAGTCGGCCAGGCGCGCATCGAGTCCGGCGACGTCGATGCGGGCGAGCGTCGCCAGCGCTGCGCCGCCCGGTGCGAGATCGCGGCCGTCGTCGTCGAGCAGCCGCGCGCCGAGCGCCTGCACCATGCCGGCGCCGCCGTCGTTCGTCGCGCTGCCGCCGATGCCGAGGATCAGGTGGTGTGCACCGGCATCGAGCGCGGCGCGGATCAGCTCGCCGGTGCCGCGCGAGCTTGCGTGCAGCGGGTCGCGCCGCGCCGGCGGCAGCAGCGCGAGCCCGCTGGCCGCTGCCATCTCGATGAAGGCGGTGGCCCCGTCGCCGCCGAGCCCGTAGAACGCCTCGACCGGCTCGCCGAGCGGACCACTCACGGTGACGGCGATGCGGCGTCCGCCGGTGGCGGCGACCAGCGCGTCGACGGTGCCTTCGCCGCCGTCGGCGACCGGTAGCACGCGGTACTCGGCGTGCGGGAAGACGGCGCGAAAGCCGGCCTCGATCGCGCGCGCGACCTCGGGCGCCGACAGGCTTTCCTTCCACGAATCGGGTGCGATGACGATTTTAACGACGGGCCTCCGGGGGGTTGTCTGCACGATGTCGAATGCAGGGGAGGGCGGTCGCCGCGCGGTGCGCGTGCGGCCACACGGGCCGCGGCGGGCCTTCCCCGCACCTTGGGGGACGCAAGGTGCATGGGAAGGATAGGGCGAAAGGGGTTCGGCGGCTTCGGCGATGGCCACAAATCTAAGCAGAGCCTGGCGTCAAAATTTGTGAGTAACGCCGAACGAGCGGCTCAGCGTGCCGGATGGGGTTGTGCCGGATGGAGCTGCAGGCCGATATAGAGCAGCAGGCAGTCGTCCAGGCGCGCGAGGTCCAGGCCGGTCGCTTCGGCGACGCGGCGCAGGCGGTAGTCCAGCGTGTTGCGGTGCAGGTGCAGCGCCTTGGCGGCCGCCGCGGCGTTCATGTCGTGCGCGAGCCAGGCCGCCAGCGTACGGCGCAGCTGGCCGCCGCGGTCGCGGGCGGTCAGGCGATCGAGCGGGCGACGCAGCTCGTCGGCCTGCCAGCCTTCGCCGACCTGCGCCAGCAGCACCGCCAGCGTCATGTCGGCGTAATCGTGCAGTGACGCCTCGGGCTGGCGTCGCCGCCCCACGCGCAGGGTCGTCCGCGCCGACTGGTACGAGCGTGCGAGCCCGTCCGGCCCGGCGAAGTAGCCGCCCAAGGCGATGCGCACCGCGGCAGCGCCGCCTTCGCGGGTGCGCTCGAGGAGCGCCTGCGCCCGGCGTCGCTGCTCGCCGGAGGGCCGTTCGCCCAAGGTGTCCGAGGTGGGCATCAACACCACCAGCTCCCGCAGCGACACAGGTGCGACCAGATAGCGTTCGCCGGCGCCGGCGAGCACGGACTGCAGGCGCTGCTGTTCGGCGAGTGTCGCCTCGGCGGGCAGCGTATCCGCCTCGAGTGCGATCAGGACCGCGACGCGTGGCACCGCAACATCGACGCCGAGCCGGTGCGCCCAGTCTTCGAGCCCCGGGCCGGCCGTCGCGACGCCGACGAGCTGCAACACCAGCTCTTCGCGCAAGCGTGCATCGCACGCGAGCAGCCGCATCAACCGCGGCATTGGGCGGGTATCGCGCGGGAGCCTGCGGTTACACCCGCCCCGAAGGGGCCGGTCGCTGCGAATGCCATCCGACAGTCCGGGTGGTATTCACCAGAATCAAGCACGTTAACATGTGCTATGCTGGTTTAAGTGTGATTTGCTCCAAAGGAGGGCATATGGCGCATACCGTCAATTTCACCAGCTCCGTAGACCGCGACCTGCTCAAGCGCGCCAAGGTCATTGCGGCCAAGACGGATACCTCGGTCAATGCGCTGTTCAATGCCGAATTGCGCTATCTGGTTGAAACGTTCGAGGCGGCGGAAGCCAGTGGCAACCAGAATTACCGGGCGCTGCTCGAATTCTCGCTGGGTCGTGGCGACAGCGCCGCTGCCATGCGCACCCTGGGGATCGATAGCGAGGAAGACCTGTTCCTGCTGATGGCGCAGGCGCACTTGCCGATGCCGCGATTGCCGGACGCGGTGACACGCGAGATGGTCGAGCAGTTGAACAACCTGCCGACAATCTGATCCGCGAATGACTGCTCCGGCGGACATCGCGCTGCTGCCCGATGCGGGGCCGCTGATCACGCTGGTCTATGCGGACGCGCTCGATGTGCTGCTTAAGCCGGGCTGGAGCATCATGCTGGTCGACATGGTGCTGCACGAGCTCACGCGCAACCGTACGCCGACCAGCGCCAGGCTGGCCGAATGGGTGTCCAACCAGCGGATTGCGGTGCTGCCGACACGGACGTTCGAGCACTTTCAACACGCGGTCACGGCAGGTGCGCAGCCGCGAAAAAACAATCTGGGCGAACTGGCGATACAGGAAACCATGCACGAGTTCGCGCTCAGGGTGCCACCGAAGACCGGCGTGTTCCTGTTCGAGGATCACAAGATCGCTCGCGCCAGCTTTCTCGTTCCCGAACATTGCCGCAAGATCAGCACGCGCGCGTTCCTGCTCTTCCTCGAACAGAAAGGGTGGATTTCTTCGGCCGTCGAGGTCGAGCGGCGTGCGGTGCTGGCCGGGCGGGAATTTTCGCGGCTGCGCTTCCCGCCGGGATAGACGCGCAAGCAGGGCATCCGTCGCGACAGATGGCAAGTTTGCCGTGGTGCCCCGCATCGGTACGCCGTTCGTCCGCGCCGCACCATGACCGGTTCGAGCCCGGCAGTGCGGAGAATCCGGGCCCTTGATTCGGGTGTGCGCAGGCGAGGCTCACTCCCGCAGCAGATACTTCAGCTTCTCCTTGATCTTGCCCCACTGATCGGCTTCGGGCAGCGCGTCCTTCTGGTCGACGATGGGTGGCCACTGCGCGGCCAGCTCGGCGTTGAGTTCGATGAACGGCTCCTGGCCGGCTGGCACGGCGTCGTCGGCGAAGATCGCGTCGACCGGGCATTCGGGCACGCACAGCGCGCAGTCGATGCATTCTTCCGGATCGATGGCGAGGAAGTTCGGGCCTTCGCGGAACGCATCGACCGGGCATACCACCACGCAATCGGTGTGTTTGCACTTGATGCAGCTTTCGGTGACGACGTTAGTCTCAATCCCTTTGCATTCAGGGCATCAGTCGCGACCGGCGCAAACAGGATTACCCTGCAGGCTTCAGCGTCTCAATCCCTTTGCATTCAGGGCATCAGTCGCGACACCGCCCCTCGCCGCTCCGCGATTCGGCCCACGTCTCAATCCCTTTGCATTCAGGGCATCAGTCGCGACTCCGGAAGACCGCCGTGTTCAAGCACGCCGGGTGGTCTCAATCCCTTTGCATTCAGGGCATCAGTCGCGACCGACCGTGACGGTCGAAGCGATTGATACGGCCGTGTCTCAATCCCTTTGCATTCAGGGCATCAGTCGCGACAGGGCGGACATGATTTGTGCGCTCTACGGCACGAGTCTCAATCCCTTTGCATTCAGGGCATCAGTCGCGACGATCCGCGGCAAGCGAAGCGCGCTAGGCGATTAGTCTCAATCCCTTTGCATTCAGGGCATCAGTCGCGACCCAACAATTCGGTGTAGACGCGTGCGAGATTGGTAAGTCTCAATCCCTTTGCATTCAGGGCATCAGTCGCGACAGATGCCTATGAGATGCATATAGCTGGAAACGAGGTCTCAATCCCTTTGCATTCAGGGCATCAGTCGCGACACGATGGGGCCCGCATTCCTCGCCCCATCGATCGGTCTCAATCCCTTTGCATTCAGGGCATCAGTCGCGACCCGGCCCGAAAGTTTTGTTGATGGGCGGCCCAGGTGTCTCAATCCCTTTGCATTCAGGGCATCAGTCGCGACGCATCGCGGCCACGATGGCCGATGGCGGCGACCACGTCTCAATCCCTTTGCATTCAGGGCATCAGTCGCGACATGGGGCTCGCATTCCTCGCCCGATCGACCTGTCTCAATCCCTTTGCATTCAGGGCATCAGTCGCGACGGCGGCCTGCTTAAGCTGCGCATCGCGGCCACGTCTCAATCCCTTTGCATTCAGGGCATCAGTCGCGACATGGCCGAGACTTTCGGTGCGAGCTACGGCTCACGTCTCAATCCCTTTGCATTCAGGGCATCAGTCGCGACCGCTCAGCCCGCGAAAGGCCCGCTCCGGCGGGCTGTCTCAATCCCTTTGCATTCAGGGCATCAGTCGCGACGGACCGCGCCTTCCGGAGGGCGCCACGAGGCTGGTCTCAATCCCTTTGCATTCAGGGCATCAGTCGCGACAGTCCAACCGGATCACGGTCGAACTCGGAATGAAGTCTCAATCCCTTTGCATTCAGGGCATCAGTCGCGACCCGGCGGGCCTCTGCCTGTGGAGGGGTCAGCTCCAGTCTCAATCCCTTTGCATTCAGGGCATCAGTCGCGACGATGCATGCGCGGGCGTCGAGGTGGATGTGGCGGTCTCAATCCCTTTGCATTCAGGGCATCAGTCGCGACAAACCCCGCGCGTCGTCTGCGCCGAGGAACCGTGTCTCAATCCCTTTGCATTCAGGGCATCAGTCGCGACTCGAAGCCCACGCAAGGGCTGTTTTCCACTTGTGTCTCAATCCCTTTGCATTCAGGGCATCAGTCGCGACACATGTGGAACGGCTTGTACACAGGGGAGAGTAGGTCTCAATCCCTTTGCATTCAGGGCATCAGTCGCGACCTTGGACCATCCTCAAGCCCTACGGGAGCACTGCGTCTCAATCCCTTTGCATTCAGGGCATCAGTCGCGACCATCCTCACGTTTGAGGATCTTCCCAATGAGAGGTCTCAATCCCTTTGCATTCAGGGCATCAGTCGCGACCGAGGCGATCGAACGGGCCGAGGAACGCGACGCGGTCTCAATCCCTTTGCATTCAGGGCATCAGTCGCGACCGGCAGCGTCCGGAAGACTGCGGTCTTCCGGCACGTCTCAATCCCTTTGCATTCAGGGCATCAGTCGCGACCGCGCGGAAAACGCTGATCTGCGCGCGCAGATCGTCTCAATCCCTTTGCATTCAGGGCATCAGTCGCGACGCCATCGCGGTGGGGAATGAGCAGTACGGCGCACGTCTCAATCCCTTTGCATTCAGGGCATCAGTCGCGACGCGGAGCAGCTGGCGAAGCGGATGACCGCAGAGGGTCTCAATCCCTTTGCATTCAGGGCATCAGTCGCGACCTGATGTCGCGTGAACCATCGCGTGATGTCGGGTCTCAATCCCTTTGCATTCAGGGCATCAGTCGCGACAACATAAGCCAAGAATTTGCCTAATCTTTAAGTCTCAATCCCTTTGCATTCAGGGCATCAGTCGCGACCAATCGAAATTAAATGGTTCGAATTCAGCAGCGGGTCTCAATCCCTTTGCATTCAGGGCATCAGTCGCGACCGATATGTTCGCAGACGCCTATGCAATGTATAAGGTCTCAATCCCTTTGCATTCAGGGCATCAGTCGCGACTCTTGGGAGGTCGTTGGTGGCATCCTCAAGCTGCGTCTCAATCCCTTTGCATTCAGGGCATCAGTCGCGACACCTCGACGGAGCGCGCCTTCGGATCGCGCGATCGTCTCAATCCCTTTGCATTCAGGGCATCAGTCGCGACACACGATTTTCGTCCTCCGCGGGGGGCGGTTCGTCTCAATCCCTTTGCATTCAGGGCATCAGTCGCGACTGCCTGAGGGCGCTACAATTGAGTGGTGGATTGGTCTCAATCCCTTTGCATTCAGGGCATCAGTCGCGACTCGAACACCGGATATACCGCATCGAGGAACGTAGTCTCAATCCCTTTGCATTCAGGGCATCAGTCGCGACATGACCCCGCGCGAAGAATTCGAGATGTGGCAGTCTCAATCCCTTTGCATTCAGGGCATCAGTCGCGACCCCTTGGCGGGCTTCGAGTCCCTCTGCCTATAGCCGTCTCAATCCCTTTGCATTCAGGGCATCAGTCGCGACCTGCCGATGACGGCAAATTTTTCAGATGTATCGAGTCTCAATCCCTTTGCATTCAGGGCATCAGTCGCGACGCCTGCGCGGCGAATGGTCTCGCCCCGTTCGCCGTCTCAATCCCTTTGCATTCAGGGCATCAGTCGCGACCAAGAGCCCCCTACAGCAAGCGAAGCGCGCTAGTCTCAATCCCTTTGCATTCAGGGCATCAGTCGCGACCCGATGGCGGCGATCATGTCGGTCAGTTCGACCGGTCTCAATCCCTTTGCATTCAGGGCATCAGTCGCGACTCTTGGGAGGTCGTTGGAGGCCTGCTCAAACTGTCTCAATCCCTTTGCATTCAGGGCATCAGTCGCGACCCTCAAGGTGATTCTCATGGCAAAACTTCACAGTCTCAATCCCTTTGCATTCAGGGCATCAGTCGCGACTCTCGGTTGAGCTCGGGCCCTGTGACATTGCCGTCTCAATCCCTTTGCATTCAGGGCATCAGTCGCGACGCGAAGGAGAAGACAAATGACCGACCTTATAGGGGTCTCAATCCCTTTGCATTCAGGGCATCAGTCGCGACGTTCAACCGGATCTCGGTTGAGCTCGGGCCCTGTGTCTCAATCCCTTTGCATTCAGGGCATCAGTCGCGACTTGCGTCGAAATCCACACCACCCGCCCGGTCCGGGTCTCAATCCCTTTGCATTCAGGGCATCAGTCGCGACGCCGGAGTTTCGCTACGGCTGGTTCGACGACGAAGTCTCAATCCCTTTGCATTCAGGGCATCAGTCGCGACTCGAGCCCCTCGGCCTATAGCCCGATATCCCCGCGTCTCAATCCCTTTGCATTCAGGGCATCAGTCGCGACTCCACCCCTTCAGCTCGATTGTCCACAACCCCGGGGTCTCAATCCCTTTGCATTCAGGGCATCAGTCGCGACACCTGCCGCAACACCGGACCTACGTGGAGCCGTTGTCTCAATCCCTTTGCATTCAGGGCATCAGTCGCGACCCACTCGCATCAACACCGCCATCCTCCGCGCACGTCTCAATCCCTTTGCATTCAGGGCATCAGTCGCGACGCGACGTGGCTGCACTCCACCTCGCCGAAGAGCGTCTCAATCCCTTTGCATTCAGGGCATCAGTCGCGACCCGAGCTACGGTTGAACTCGGGCCCTGCGACGTTGTCTCAATCCCTTTGCATTCAGGGCATCAGTCGCGACTAGGGGTGACGGTATGGTCCGCTTCCTTCTCGTGTCTCAATCCCTTTGCATTCAGGGCATCAGTCGCGACGCATGTGTCCGTTCTCAATGTGTCCGCTCGCTTGGTCTCAATCCCTTTGCATTCAGGGCATCAGTCGCGACTCTGAAAACCATCTTTTGGCGAAGGCGGTCGAACGTCTCAATCCCTTTGCATTCAGGGCATCAGTCGCGACCCTGGGTCGTGTTCCCGTGGGAAGAGAATACCGGTCTCAATCCCTTTGCATTCAGGGCATCAGTCGCGACAGGGGTACCCGCTGCCCTTGCGGTGCAGTCCCAGTCTCAATCCCTTTGCATTCAGGGCATCAGTCGCGACCCAACGCGCAAGCAATGTCAAATGTGCCCGCGGTCTCAATCCCTTTGCATTCAGGGCATCAGTCGCGACCTCTCGCATCGTTGCTGTCGGTGACCCTGCGCAAGTCTCAATCCCTTTGCATTCAGGGCATCAGTCGCGACCGGGCATGCTGCGCACGTCTGACGACGTGGCGCGGTCTCAATCCCTTTGCATTCAGGGCATCAGTCGCGACGGGAGAGCTCCACGACGGAGCGCGTGTTCCGCGCCGTCTCAATCCCTTTGCATTCAGGGCATCAGTCGCGACATGACAGACCTTATAGGTAAAATCACCATCGAGTCTCAATCCCTTTGCATTCAGGGCATCAGTCGCGACTTGCCTACGGAGCGAAGCTGGAAACGCTGCAGGCGTCTCAATCCCTTTGCATTCAGGGCATCAGTCGCGACGGACGTTCATAGACCGCATGTTCCCCGGCTTGCCCGTCTCAATCCCTTTGCATTCAGGGCATCAGTCGCGACTAACTAGGCTAGTCAGGGATAGGGTCGATTCGATTGTCTCAATCCCTTTGCATTCAGGGCATCAGTCGCGACTCGGCGTCAAACTCACCAAAGCACAGCTGGCCATGTCTCAATCCCTTTGCATTCAGGGCATCAGTCGCGACTCACGCCACGCGAATACCTGGAAGCCCTTTTGCAGTCTCAATCCCTTTGCATTCAGGGCATCAGTCGCGACCTGCCACTCGCATCAACACCGCCCTCATCCTCGCGTCTCAATCCCTTTGCATTCAGGGCATCAGTCGCGACGCAGCCGGCGGCGAACTCGCCTACGTCGGCAACGTCTCAATCCCTTTGCATTCAGGGCATCAGTCGCGACTACGCACGCCGCGTGACCGGCGTGCTCAACGGGGGTCTCAATCCCTTTGCATTCAGGGCATCAGTCGCGACCATTGCGGGCGGTAGTGTCGAAGCTTCTCACGTGTCTCAATCCCTTTGCATTCAGGGCATCAGTCGCGACCGGTGAAGCGATACGCCGCTGAAGGTCGCGAGTCTCAATCCCTTTGCATTCAGGGCATCAGTCGCGACGGCAGCGTCCGGAAGACTGCGGTCTTCCGGCACGGTCTCAATCCCTTTGCATTCAGGGCATCAGTCGCGACGCGCGGCGCGCGCTCGGTGCCCGCGCAACCAGCCAGTCTCAATCCCTTTGCATTCAGGGCATCAGTCGCGACCGCATTGCGGGCGACAGTGTCGCAAATTTTAACGTGTCTCAATCCCTTTGCATTCAGGGCATCAGTCGCGACTCCGACATGCCGATATCGTTCTGATATCGGGTCAGTCTCAATCCCTTTGCATTCAGGGCATCAGTCGCGACACGGGAAGCGGCATAGTCCAGCGTCGCGCTCTGTCTCAATCCCTTTGCATTCAGGGCATCAGTCGCGACGGCGGCCGCCGACCAATGCCGTGACGCGATCGTGTCTCAATCCCTTTGCATTCAGGGCATCAGTCGCGACGCAGCATGGCGAGCATCGTGGTCGTCCAACGGCAGTCTCAATCCCTTTGCATTCAGGGCATCAGTCGCGACGAAAGGCTCGCCGAAATTGCCGCCGCTTTCGCGGCGTCTCAATCCCTTTGCATTCAGGGCATCAGTCGCGACAAGAGCGGTCCGAAAATGACGGCGGCGGCTACGGTCTCAATCCCTTTGCATTCAGGGCATCAGTCGCGACGCGGCGGCGGCCGACCAATGCCGTGACGCGATCGGTCTCAATCCCTTTGCATTCAGGGCATCAGTCGCGACCAGTCGCGACGGCAGCGTGCACATCGACGTGCCGAACGAGGTCTCAATCCCTTTGCATTCAGGGCATCAGTCGCGACTGGCCGAGGCGGGCAAGTCGCTGTCCGAGGACACGTCTCAATCCCTTTGCATTCAGGGCATCAGTCGCGACTCAAGGGCCGCGCTGCTAAGTAATCACTCTGAGTCTCAATCCCTTTGCATTCAGGGCATCAGTCGCGACGGATGCGTGAGAACACGGCTGCCCCTGCTGTTGGTCTCAATCCCTTTGCATTCAGGGCATCAGTCGCGACTCCGCAAGATTATGAAGCGCACATCTCGCATCGTGTCTCAATCCCTTTGCATTCAGGGCATCAGTCGCGACGCTGCCTACCGGTAACGGTAACGTCACCCATGTGTCTCAATCCCTTTGCATTCAGGGCATCAGTCGCGACCGCCCTCCTCCGCAAGATTATGAAGCGCACATCTGTCTCAATCCCTTTGCATTCAGGGCATCAGTCGCGACAGATGAACGGGGTGAAAGTGTTGGTGTATGGTGGTCTCAATCCCTTTGCATTCAGGGCATCAGTCGCGACCGCGCAGGTCAGTGAAGCTGCAATCGAAGCTGAGTCTCAATCCCTTTGCATTCAGGGCATCAGTCGCGACGACGTAGCTATTGTTGCCCAATATAGGGGGCCTAGGTCTCAATCCCTTTGCATTCAGGGCATCAGTCGCGACATATGTTCGCGGACGCATATATGATGTATACGACGTCTCAATCCCTTTGCATTCAGGGCATCAGTCGCGACAGAAGCCACATGACCGATCTCATTGGAAAAATCGGTCTCAATCCCTTTGCATTCAGGGCATCAGTCGCGACAAACCAAGTGGTTTAAATTCGACAGGGAACCGTGTCTCAATCCCTTTGCATTCAGGGCATCAGTCGCGACCCGGCCTATAGCCCGATATCCCCTGATCCCGGAGTCTCAATCCCTTTGCATTCAGGGCATCAGTCGCGACTGCGAGAAGCGCGTGGAATATATCGCTGGCGACCGTCTCAATCCCTTTGCATTCAGGGCATCAGTCGCGACGGGTTAGCCTACACTGGAAATGCGGCGATTCGACGTCTCAATCCCTTTGCATTCAGGGCATCAGTCGCGACTCCACCCCTCAGCTTAATTGTCCACAACACCGGGTCTCAATCCCTTTGCATTCAGGGCATCAGTCGCGACAGATAGACTCGAACACGCCGCAACTGCCGCCGGGTCTCAATCCCTTTGCATTCAGGGCATCAGTCGCGACGCGGAGGGCGGCGAGCTGTCCCTCCGCAATCAAGTCTCAATCCCTTTGCATTCAGGGCATCAGTCGCGACATTTCCCCAGAGGCACATATAGTAAAGAAGATCAGTCTCAATCCCTTTGCATTCAGGGCATCAGTCGCGACGCCGTGCAGCACGCAAAAGCCCTTTTGTCATTTGTCTCAATCCCTTTGCATTCAGGGCATCAGTCGCGACTCAATGGGGAAGATATGCCACCATTCAGTTGTCTCAATCCCTTTGCATTCAGGGCATCAGTCGCGACCAAGCGTAAGCATCATTTCATTAACGCAATCAAGTCTCAATCCCTTTGCATTCAGGGCATCAGTCGCGACTGCACGTCTGGAAAAATCCTTCTGATTCAAACGGCTGGATGACCGGTTGACGGAGTTTCAGTCGGTTGCCTGAGCGGATTCCCATGACGTTCACGGTTTTGGTTGGCGCTGCACGAGGTATCCTAGCATCGGCCCGTGGCCTGGAGAAGCTGGTCGAGTGATGGTGACCGGTCCGACAGCAAATGCGTGTCGGCGGGGAGGCTGCCGCGGCCGAAGGTGTCGATCTGCAGGCGCGCCGGAAGTTGATAACCACGCACGTCGTCGGTCTTCTTGTCGATGCGCGTTTCGATGTCGGCCATCAGCCGCCCCATTTGGGCGGCGCTGCCCTCGAACAGGAACACCGAATACTGCACCGGCGTGGCGTGTCTGCGCAGGAAGCGGTGCAGGCGCACGAGCCGTTTGGGGTTGGTAATGTCGTAAGTGATCAGCCACGTGCGCGGTGCGTTTACTGCCATGTTTCCACCTCGCGTGCGACATGGCGTTTCAAGTCGGCCAGATGGGTGGCGAGGCGGGACTCGCGATAGCGCGCCCAGCTTTCGAACATCCGCATCAGCGTTGGGCGGTTGTCGGTAGCGGCGGACATCGCGCCGCATTCGAGGTTGAGCTCGGCCCACAACAGCCCTGCAAGATCGTCGGCGAGTTCGAGCGGACGACCGTCGTAGCCCCAGTAGCGCGCCTGCAGGCCCGCCGTGTGCAGATGCGCGACGACGAGGGCGTGGCACCAGCCTTCACCCTCCGGGCCGAAGGCGAGCGGGTGGTGACGGTTGTACACGTATTCGCGCTTGAGTGCCTGGAAGGTCGCCGCGTCGGGCGCCCGGCCTTCGCGAAGTGCGCGTATCGTGCAGGTGGTGAGCGTTTCCAGGCGCCGGCGGGTGAGCCAGTTTTCGTAGCGCACCGGCCAGCCCGGCAACTCGAGATAGGTTTCCAGCGCGGCATCGAGTGGCTGGACCAGCCCATGGCGCGCCAGCGCGCTGCCAAGCGGGCGCCCGTGGCCGTCCACCCATGCGATCGGGATCTGATGCGTCAGGCACAACGCCAGTGCGGCGCCGCTCCAGTCGGCGTTGCGGTTGCAGACGATGCGTGCGATGCGCGCGAGTGGATAGCGTGCGGTGGGGGCATCGCTACGTTTGACGACGAGCCAGTGCGCGCCGGCATCGATCTGAACCGGGTTGTGGGTGGCCAGGTAGAGCGGTTTGCGTGCCGGGCCGGTCAGCGCGGCGGCGTGTGCGGACGGGGTTGCGGGGCTCGCGCTCATGGTCAGAACCTCTCCTCGTCATCGTCTTCGATCCAGGCTTCGCCTTCGGTGCGCAGCGTGCGTGCCAGCGCGGCGCAGCGCAACCGCAGCCAGCGGCGCGGCATCGGGGCGAAGCGTTCCCAGCGCGGATAGAACCGTTCGCGCCCGGCCTTGCCGAGCAGGCAGGCGCCCTTGTCGTTGGTGAAGTGCTCTTCGCGCAGCTGGCGCTCGGCAAACTGCTGCCACACCCATTCGTCGACCAGCGGGCGCAGCGGTTCGATGAGGTCACTCGCCAGCGATTCGCGCCCGAAGGCGGGCCGGTGGTAGAAGCCGAGCAGAGGGTCGAGGCCCGCCGCATGGGCGGCGCGCACCGCATCGAAATGCAGCAGCGTGTAGCCGAGCGACAGGCAGGCGTTGACCGGGTCGCGGGGCGGGCGCCGGTTGCGGCCGGTGAAGGACAGCGCGGGCGGGAACAGCGCGGTGAGGCCCTCGAAGTAGGCGCGCGCGGCGCTGCCCTCGAGCCCGCGCAGCGTGGCTGCATCGAGGCTGCCGTGTTCGCCGGTCTGTACCGCGATGCGCGCAAGTGTTTCGCGGGCATCGAACAATGCCTTGCGCTGGTCGGGGCGGCGCGATTCGGCCGCGGCGAGCAGACGCTGCTGACGGCGGATCTTCGCTGCCACCAGTTGGCGCGCCCAGCCGGTACAGAAGGTTTCGTCCATGACCCGCCGGGACTGCGCCAGCCGCACGGCGGCGTCGTTGTGCGCGGGGCCGAGCACGATGGCCACGCGCCGGCCGGCCCGCGGGCTGAGCAGCAGGGTTGCGGCGCCGGCTTCGGCGAGCTTGAGCAGCACGCCGGTGTCCAGCCGCGTGCGCGCACCCTGGATGACGACGCGCTCGACGAGCCGCAGCGGCACGGTGCCGCTGCGCAGGCCGTTTTCATACAGGGCGAGCGCATCGCCGATCACGCGCACTTCCAGTTCCGAGCGGTCGAGCAGCAGCGTCGCCATGGCGTCATCCCACGTAGAAGTAGTCGGGGTCGGCGGGCAGGGCGGCTACGCCCAGCGCGTAGCAGCGGGCGCGTGGGTCGAGCCGCAGCAGGAAGAAGCGGTCGTCTTCCTCGTCGAGGAGCAGCGCGATGCCGTGCAGCAGCTCCTGGCGTTCGCCGGGGGTCAGGAAAACCTCATGCACGGATTTCTGCCCGCCGGTGGCGTAGCCGCGCACCAGCGCAAGCGCCGCCTGCAGTCGGCTCGGGCTGGCGACGTCGTAGGCGGCAAGGTAGAAATCGCGCTGCGGCATGGTGTTTGTCCGAGTTTCCGGTCAATCGGCACGGCTGATCTGGTCGCCGGTTTCGGCTGCCGGCGCGCCGTCCGACGGTGCGCCGTCGCCGGTGCTTGCCGCGGGGGCATCAGGCTGCTGGGTGCGCCGGCGTCCGAGCTCGACGCTGATGATGCTGGGGTAGTCGTAGGCGGCGCCGGAGCCGACGTCGACGGCCGCACCGATGACGCCGCCAAACAGGATGTTGCCGAAGGCCATGCCCTTGGTGCTGGACTTGGCGGCGGTGATGCCGGGCTCATGTCCATCCTTTTCACACCGCACGTTCAGGTCGTTGTACGAACGGCGCACCACGACGGTTCCCGGCGAGGTGGCAAACCACGTGCCCTTGTCGTTTTCGAGCTTGCAATGGGCGCCGGCCACGGGCCGGCCGTCGGCACGCGTTTCGACACTGAGGCTCTGGTTGTGGCCGGTGGTGATCGACGCGCAGCCGGTGGACAGCGCGCAGAAGGTTACGAGCAGGGGGACGGTGCGGTGGCGCATGGGGCAATTCCTCGTTTGCTTGGGTGACGAGGGAAATTGTCCATGCATGCGTCGTACATGTGCGAAACCGCAAGCTTGCCGTCTTCGTATGCCTGCCGATCATGGGCCGGCGTGCGCTTGCGCCGTGCCAGCGGGGCGCCGAGGCGCGGTGCAGTGCGGCGTGCGCAACGGATCACGCTGCGAGCGTGTAGTGTCCCATGCCCAGGGTGGCGTTCTTGCCGACGTGCAGCCATTGGCCCAGCCACAGCCAGGGCAGCAGCGGCGCGAGATCGCCCTCGAGCGTCCACGTGCCCACCGCGCCGCCCAGCGTCATTTCCTGTTGCTGGCGGCTGGAATAGCGCGACCAGTCGAGCCAGCGCAGTGCGCCATGGTGGGCAAGCGTGTCGGCGTGGCGCACGAGCGCCGGGGCGTCGGTAACGAGGCTGGGGCGGCCGGCGTGGAATTCGGCGAGCAGGGTGGTGCGGCGCAGCAGGTCGGCGATGAGCTTGCGCGGCGTCAGCGCGTGCGGGCGTACCGGGTGTCCCTGGTGCTGCAGGCGCAGCGGGGTGTGCAGTTGAAGCGTGATGCGCGCCGGTGCCGCGGTGTCGGCGGCAAGTGGGAAATCGGTGTCGTGCCCGGCGATCGCAGGGTCGCCGGCAAGCCAGACGGGTTCGAAACGGCCGTCTTCGGGGTGTTGGATCTCGATGCTTTCGAGCGTGCCGCGCGCGCGCTGCTTGCCCAGCCCACCTTCGATCGCACGCTGCAGGGCGAAGCTGATCAGCGGCAGGTGGCCGAGGGCATGGCCGAAGAGCACCAGTCCGAGCTGCAGGGTTTCGCCGGCGTCGATGTGGCGAGTGCCGAGCGGCGGCGGTTCGACGACGTAGGGATTGGGAATGTGGCTGAAGTTCTGCAGGCTGTGCGCGGCCGGGCCGGGTGCTTCGAACACCGCCGGATAGGGGCAGGTGGTGCGCAGCGGGCAGCCGTCGCAGGCCGGTGCGCGGGTCATGCAGCTCACCCGCCGCAGCGCGGCGCCGAACTGGCCGCGCAGCAGCGAGCCGGCGTAATGCGGCAGGCGCAGCGCTGCGGCCATGCGAAAGGTGAAGCGGTAGCGAGCGAGGGGCACGGTGTTGGACATGGCGGCATCCATGGGTTCAGCCTTGCATCCAGCGTCTGACGTAATCGACCAGTTGGCGCACTTCGGCGGCGGCGAGGATGTCGACCCGGTAGTCGCGGGCGCGCTGGCGCACGTCGTCATTGATCGGGCGGGCCGACAGCAGCAGTTTCTGGCACATCGACCCGCCGATCTGGTCGCCGAGCTGGGCGAGCTTGTAGATGTAGCCGACGTCACGCGCTTCGTTCCTGCCGAATCCGGAGGTCTTGCATTCGATGATCAGCAGCCGGTTGCGGTGCGCGGCGACGGCGTCGCATTCGTTTTCGACGTTGGTGGCGTACGAGCAGGTCTTGAGGTTGACCACCCAGTCGTGGGGGCGCAGCCCGCGCAGCTTGTGCCAGACGTATTCCTCCAGCCAGCCGCCGCGAAAATAGGCCGCCGCTTCGCGCGATGAAAAGGTCACCGCGTTGTCGTCATCGGCCCACCGCACCAGTCCGAGCCGGCGGGCTTCGCGCAGGAGCTCCGCATTGCTGCCGCCGGGGGCGTAGTCGAACTCCTGGCGGGGCACGAAGCGCTCGTCGTCGCCGAGCGCGAAATCGGCAAGGCGGTTGAGCGTGCCGAAGAAGCGTTCATAGCGTTCGGCGTTGTCGCCCATGCTGCGGGTGAGGCTGGCGCGGGCGTCGGCTTCGGCTTGCCAGAAGGCGTCCCGGTTGCTGTCGGCGGTGCGCCGATAGCCTTGCGCGCGCAGGATGTCGTCGATGCCGAGGGTGTTGGTCATTGGCTCGGTGGTCGGCGTGGGTTTTAGCCAGTCGAGCCGGTCGTGCCGGGTTTCGGCATAGACGAGGTGCAGGTCGTCGGCGAGGGCCTCGAAGTTTGCGGCCAGCGCCAGCGTCATCAGCTTGTGGCCGCCGGTGGCGTTGAACACGAGCGGCTCGCTGCCGAGCTCCAGTGCGATCGCTTCGGCGCTCGCGCGGATGGCTTCGGGCGTGGCGTCGTCGAAGCGCATGCGCCGGCAGGCAATGGCGCGCGCTTCGAGCGCTCGCTTGAGGTTGGTCGCGGCGTCGCGCATCGCGGGCGTTTCGAGGATCATGACCTCGGTGGCACCGAGCTGGAGCGCGGGAATCAGGTTCGCCAGGTTCTGGCCGGTGGCGATGCAGAGGTGGCGGGTGGGGCGGGGCATGGTGTCGGCGGGGGAGACAGTTGGGTTGTGCCCTGGGTTCAGGGAGCGATGCGCGTGACGTCGTACGCCTCGAGCCGCGCGCCGCAGGCTTCCAGCTCGTCGGCGGACAGTTCGCGCCCGCGTGCGTCGGGCGGAAGATCGAGCGCGAGGCTCAGGTAACGCGCGCCGCGCTCGCAGACGCTCGCGGCCAGATGCAACGGCAGGATTCCGATCACCGTATCGCCGGGCGCGATCGCGTCGGGCGCGAGGTGGGGGATCAGCCGATCGATGTGCAGGCCTTTGCGCCGCGCCCATTCGATGGCGCCGGGATGGCGGGTGACGAACCAGGTGGTCATAAGGGGGTGGCGAACAGCGTGTAAATGAGTCCATCGGCACGCTTGAGCAGCGCTTCGCGCTCGGCGGCCGAGACGAAGGCATGCGTGATCCCCTGCTTGATCAGCGCAAGCGTTTCCCAGAGCGAGAGTCCGCCGCCGATGCGTGCGGCAGTGAGGATTTCGTCGCCGAGCGTGGTGCGCGAGATGCCCGGGTTGTCGGTGCAGATGCTGACCGGCACGCCGTGCTCCAGAAACGACCGGATCGGATATTTGGGCAGCCCTTCGGTGTCGGGCCTGTTCGGGTCGTGGTAGCCGACGACCTCGATATTCGAGGTCGGGCAGAGCTCGATGCAGATGTCGCGGTCGCGGAAGCGGTCGCGCAAGCGCGGGTTGTCCGCAAGGCTCAGGCCGTGGCCGATGCGGTCGGCGTGGAGGTGGTAGGCGGCCTGCCAGATGTTCTCGGCCCGCTCACCTTCGCCGGCATGGATGGTGATGCGCAGGCATTCGCGGAACGCGGGCAGAAAATGTGCACGGAGTGCTTCGGGCGCCTGCGTGCCTTCGTCACCGGCCAGATCCAGCCCGACGAGGAAATCCGGGTGCTCGGCACGGGCGGACACGGCATGGGCGACGATGTCGCCCAGGCGTTCGCGCTGGCGGCGATCGAGAATCCAGGTCAATGCAAAACGCGGCGCTTGCGCACCATGACCGGATGCCGACGTGTCGGCTGCACCGACACGCGCCCCGGCGCGCGCGAGTTCGTCGCGGAGCTCGGCGACGAAGCGGGCGGGGGCCGCCGGGCGATACTTGTGGGGGCTGCCGCGCAGCTCGACGTAGGCGAGCCCTTCGGTGTGCGCCTGGGCGACGAGTGCGCGCGCATACGGCGCGAGCGCCGCCGGATGCGTCAGGATGGCCGAGCCGGTGAGCTCACCGGGGCGCTCGTAGGCGCTGAAGCCGAGCGGCGAGCGCGACTTGAGCGCGATGCGCGGCCCGCATGCGCGGTACAGCACATGCTCGAGCGCCGACGGCGGGCAGTGCACGAGCAGGGCTGCACAGCGCCGCGCACGCTCTTCGGGCGGCAGTTGCTTCGACAGATGGCGGGCCGGCCAGTCGCCCGGCCAATCCTCCCGGCGCTCGGCGGCGGCGATCAATTCTGCAACCGCAGCGAGAGCTTGCGCCCGTGCGGCGGCGGGCGAGTCGTCCCACACCGCGTGGCCGACCGCGATCTGCGCGTCGAGGCCGAGACAGCCGCCGATGTGCCGATGCAGGTCGGCCTTGGGCAGTCGCGCGAGAAGCGGCAGGTCCGCTTCGCCGACTTCGGTGCGTTGCAGATGGTCGATGATGCGCGGTGGCAGCCGGTACAGGCTGTGCCAGTTCTCGTGGTGCTCGCGTTCGGCGAGGGTGGCGAGAAAGTTGCCGAGCAGTCGGCCGCTCTCGCGTTCGCGCCGGTCGAGCTCGGTCGTCAGCCAACGCTCGCCGACCAAAGGGCGAGGCCAGGCGACGGCATCGGCCATCGACGCCTCGGCGCCGACCATCTGCGCGGGGGCGAGGGGCAGCGGAAAATGCGCGCCGTCGATGGTGATGCCGTCGATCTCGATGTCGAGCAGCTCGGACCGGTAGCCGCGGCCGGCCACCAGTGGCGCGACAGCGCCGGCCAGCTCGGGCGGAAGGGGCTGGGCGAAACGCGCGGGGCTGGCCTGCCGGGCGATGGCGTCGGGAAGCGGATCCGGTCCCACCACATGAAGGCAGGCATGCGCGCCGAACGCCTGCCCTGCGGCTTGCAAGTCGGCACTCATCGTCTTGCGGCCGCCGGCCAGCGAAAGCAGGAGCTGGCCTTCGGGACCGCAGCGCTGCGCGGCGTGCAGGACGACCCGGAAGCTGAGCTCGCGCAGGTGCCGGCACTCGTTCTCGCCGGCGAGCTGGTCGCTGTCCCGGGCGATCCACACGCGCAGCGGCAGCGGTGCGCCGATCAGCGACCACCAGGCCCTGACCTTGCCGAGCGCCTCGGCGGTCTGCCGGCCACCGGTGGTGCACAGCCATATCTCGTCCGGCGGCTGCAAGGCGTGCTCGGCACGCAGCGCCGCGAGTCGCGCACGCCCAGGGTGGCAGGCGTACAGATCGAGATGGCCGGGCGCAACGAAGCCGAAGATCTCGGGAATCACGGCCCAGCTCGCGCCGAGCGTGCAGACGAGGATGTTCATCGATCCAGCCTTGCGTCAGAAGCCGCGCAACCGGTTCAGTCCGAGTCGCTTGGCCGCGCTTTTCCATTCGTCCTTGCGGTCGAGCTTGTCGACGACCTTGGGCAGCCATTCGGTGAGGACGTCCGCCAGCCGCGCCCGGTCTTCCGCGCTCCAGCCGCTATCGTCGGCGAGCGCCGCCTTGCTCAAGCGGTTGGCTTCGGCATACAGGCCGCTGCCGGGGTTGCAGGGGTCCTTGCGGCCGGATTGCGAACGGCTTTCGCAGGCTTCGACGAATTCGGCGATCGCCTTGCCTTCGGCGGACAGGTTGGCGAGTGCGGCTTCGCGTTCGGCCTGGGCGGCGCGTTCGGCCGCTTCGTCGGCGAGTTTCTTGCGCAGCGCCGCGTCCTGCCCGAGGCGCCCGTAGCCTGCAGCGGTTTTGGCACCAAAGCCCAGCCATTGTCCGGCGTGTTCGATCGCGGCCCCGACCAGGGCGTGCCAGTCCGTGCGCAGCGCAGCGGCCTCGGGCGGAATCAGCGCAGGGTTGCACTGCACGTAAAGCGTGCATTCGCAGCCCGGCCGCACGGCGAGGAAGGGGATGGGGTTAGGCTGTTCGTTGGCGTGTGGGCTGCCTGTGCCCTGCAGGTAGTCGCGATGGTGCGGGGTCATTATTTCCATCGCCAGCAGTGGGTCCTTGTCGCTGGCGGGCTGGAAAAAGAGGTCCCAAAACATCAGCGCGCCACGGCGGGCGTGGGTATCGCGTTCGGGGTCTTCCTCGCCGGGGCCGAACAGAATGCGGATGGCGTCAGCGTTCCAGCCGGCCTTGCCACCCCATTCGCCTGTTTCCAGCTCTTCTGCAGCACGGCGGATGACGCCCTTGACCCCACTGCCGGCCAGATAGGGCAGGCCGTGCGGGTTGAGGAAGGCGAAACCGTTTTCCAACGGGTGTTCGTTGCCCAGCCCGGTGGCAAGCGGTGCGCTGAGGCGGGCGGGGTGAATCAGGATGATGTCGCCAAGATCACTCGCGAGTGCCTGCTGGCGTACACGGATGGCCTTGAGCGCACTGCGGCTGTGCGTAGGCAGACTATTGACAATCGGGCGGAACAGGGCGGTCTTGCCGTCCCGAGGGGCGGAAAAATCGCCCTGCCAGCCGTCGAAATACAGCCCGAAGCGGTGACCGGGTGGGCAGTCGTCGAAGTGGCTGTGCTTGCCGAGGTAGTCGGGGAGTGCGTAGGTCATCGCGATGCCCTCACAGTGCCGCGGCGAACTGGCGAATCCAGCGCAGGATCAACAGGGCTTCGTCGGTGGCCTGGCGGTATTGGTCGGGCTGGGCGCGCAGCAGTACCTCCATCATCTGTTTGAAGCCAGGGTCCTGGCCGTTGCCGCCGGCGCGCTGCATGATCCAGCGGCGCAGTTGAGCCGCCAGGGTGAGGTGATGCGGTTTGCCCTTGTCCTGATAGAAGGCCAGCGTCTGCATGAGGCCGTTGTTCATGATCAGTGCCGGTGCAGCCTTGGCCAGGTTGCGATACTCGTCGCCACCCACTTGGGTTCCTTCCAGCGCGCACTGCCACGCAAATTGCGCGCGTTGCTGTTCCTGGGTGACCGGGGAGGCGGGATTGTCGCCGGATGCCGTCTTGTCCCTGAGGGTGATGGTGCTCATGCATGTTCTCCGATTACTTGCTGGTGCCATTGAGCACGCGTGCGGCAACCAGGCCGCGCCCGGTCGTCGCATCGCCGCCGACCTGCAGCAACTGACCGTCGATGGCGCCGGTGACCTGGGCGAGCACGGCGCGCGCGTCCAGATCGCCCTTGCCGCTGCGCTCGTGGCTGGCCATCAGGCTGCCCAGCATCAGGGATTCGGGCGGCAGGTTCTCGGTGTAGAACAGCCCGCCTTCGCTGGCGCTGCCAGTGGTGTTGTCGATGCGCACATGCGGTTCGACGACGGTGGCGTTCCTGGTGAACCAGTTGAAATCCTCGTCGGCGAGCAGCACCAAGTCCCGGGTGAATTTTTCGCGGAAGAAGGCGTGGGCCTCGCCTTTGGGCAGGGCGTGGTCAGCCAGCCAGCGCGCCACTGCGGCCAGTGCGTCGGCTTGGGCGGGGTCGTTGCGGTATTCGAAGGCTTCCAAGTGCAGCTTGCCGTCGGTGAGCAGGTCGCAGTTGGCGACGCAGGCGCTGCCGGCAGTCGGCGCGGTGGGGATGGCGGGCACGCCGGCGATGCCAAGTTGGTCGAGGAGCCGGGCGGCGCGCGCCAGTGCGTGGGCGCTGGCGGCATAGACATAGCCTTGCTTGACCGAGCGCACCGGGAAGGCGACGAGCTGGGCGTCGCCCAGGCTGATCGCCCCGGCGTGCAGGGTGCCGGATTGCGACTCCGGCCCAAACAGGCGATCGAGCAGCTTTTCGCCCTGACGACCGTCGTGCCAGTCGGGGAGCGCATGGAAGCGGTGGCGCATTGCGCCCTTGAGGCCGGAGCCGGGTAATACCGGGTGTTCGCAATGGCGTTCGCGGGCGATCGGGTTGTCGATGAGGCCGAAGGCCTGGCCCGCACCCATGTGGACCGGGCTGGTGGCATACAGAAACAGGGCAGCATGGGCTTGGAACATGGGGGTTTTCCTCGATACAGGTCAAAGGGTGACAGTGCGCAGGTGGCCGGCAGCGGCTGCGTCCAGGCGGTGGTCGTTGGTCCAGAACTCTTCGCAGCCGGCCTCGATGGCCGCGGCCAGATGCAGGGCGTCCGGGGTTTTAAGGCGTAGGCGGGCGCGCAGTTCGGTGGCGCGGTCGAAGACTGCGCGCGTGCAGGCGACCGTTTGCAGGTCCGCAGCGGCGAAGAAGTGCTCGAAACGCGTCAGGCGCACGGTGTCACCGGCGCGCAGGGGATGCACCAGACATTCGAGCCGTGTCAGGTCGGAAACCGTGATCGTGCAGTCATCCTGGTTGATGCGCTGATCCACCCGCGCAAAGTAATCCGGGTGTTGCTCGACGTAGTAGATGACGACGCAACTGTCGAGATAGAGGCCGGGCATCACGCGTCCCCCCAGCTTTCCCTTTCCTCGCGGATCTGGGCGTCGATCTCCTCGCGGCTGCGTGGTGTGGCAGGTTGCCGTTTCAGCCACGCGGAAAACGCTTTCAGGTTGTCGGGTGCGCCCTCGGCGGTGGGGGCCGGCTGGGTTTCTGCCTTGGTCAGCACGATGATTTCGGCTGCGCCTGCCGGAAAGCTCTCCGGCAGTGAGATGGACAGTTGATGGTCGGGGGGGACGATGGCTTCGAACTTGTAGGCTTGCATGATGCTTTCTCCTCAGTTCCAGTGCGCGAGCAGGCAGGTGTTGAAGCCTTCGGCGCGGCGTGTGGCGTTCAGGTGCGGCAGGCCATCGGTCTGCAGCGCATCCAGAGCGCCCGGATCGCCCCGGAAGTCTTCCAGCCAATATACCCCGCCGGCAGGCACGGCTCGCAGTGCGGACTTGGGCCGGCGATGGGCGACATCCCAGCCGGAGACGGTTTCCAGCCGGGGTACGGCGGCGCACGCCAGCCGTGCCGAGGCGCCATGAAAATGCCAGCGACCGTCGCCCTTCGTGTCGCCCATGCTGGGCAGACGCCAGCCTTGCGGAAAAAGGCCGGGGTTCGTGAGCAGCAGGCGAAAGCGCCCGGCGCGGGCCAGTTCGGCGCTGTCGACCATCGGCAGCTTGCAGTCGGCACGGCGCACGTGCGCAGCGCGACCGTCGCCGCCGAAGCGCAACAAACCCTTATCGGGTAATACGCCATCGGCGCCCTGCACGCGCGCGATGAAGGCGATGCCAGGCTTGAGCGCGATGGCCTCGCTGGTATAGAGCTGACCTTCGGCCGCGGTGTTCTTGCCGGCTTCGAGCGCGATACCCAGCCGCTGATCAACCTTCCACAACTCGGATGCGGCGAGCCAGTGGCCCTGTTCGTTGTCCAGCGGTTCGCCGTGCTGCCAGGCGGCGATGCCGGCGGCGGTGAGCCACAACCCGCCCTTGGGCTTGCCGGCTTCGGGTTGGTGCAGCACCGGGGTGAGGGGCAGCGGGTGGCTGCTCGCCAGCGCTGGATGCAGGCCGGTAGGCTGCAGCGGGGTGGCGTGGCCGTCCTGATCGACGTTGAGGTCGGCGGGCAGGGGGAGCAGGGCTTCGAGCGCGGGTGCGTCGTCATTGCCGGTGTTGCGCGCAAGACCAAAGTGGGAGATGCGGAAAGTGCCGGGATGCTCTACGCTGCCGAGGCTGTCGGCCAGTGCCGGTTCGAGCTTGGCCTTGCCCTCCGCGAACGCGGCGGGGTCGATGCCGGCATCGGCGAGCATGCGGCTACGCAAGGCGCCTGCGACCACCGAGGGCCAGGGCGGCATGAGCGCCTCGCCGTGGCTGCTGGCGTCGGCAAAGAGCTTGTTGCCGCGCAGGATGAGCATGTCCAGCGGTTCGATGAGCAGGGTGTGGGCGGTGGGGTGCATGAGGCAATCGCTCCGGGCGGTCAGGCGGTGTGCTTGTAAGCGCGGCTTTCGCGGGCGAGGAACTCGGCGACGGCCAGCACGTCGCTGATCACGCGGCCCGGCTCAGTATCGGCCGGGCGCGGGTGCAGGGCGAGGACGGCAAGCTTGTCGGCGTATTCGTCCGCCAAGTGTGTTTTTGCTCCTTGGCGCTTGAGGCGGTAGGCCAGATTGTGGGCGAGCAGTGCGTGCAGGGCGTCCTTGTCCATCTGCGTGGGCAGATGCGGCATCCAGCCTTGCGTGACATAGGCGGCCTTGCGTGAAGTGTCATCGCCGGCAAAGAGCTCGGTGAGTCCGGCGAGCACGTTCATCGGCGAATGATTCAGGTTTGGTTCAGGTGTTTTCTCCTCGGTGGCTGCAGTGCCCACTCGCCGCTTGGGTACCGGATTGTCCAGCCGCCACGGCAGTGTGAGCTCGGTGGCGCCGCCGCCGCGCTTCATCAGGGTGATGGCGAAGGCGTCGCGACCGCCCTTGTTCTTGGCGCGCTTTTCGGCTTCACGCAGGCGCCGCAGCACCGCGCCGAGCGGGGCAGTGTGGTGGGCGATCACCGCTCCGGCGCTGGCGGTCGCGTGTTCGCCCATCAGGCGCAGCAGGCGGCTGCCGAGCATTGCATGGCCGCCGCCCAGTTTGAGTCCGTCGAGATCGAGCCGGAGCGTCTCGGCTAGCGGCATCGGAACCGGCAGCCCGCCGTAGGCCGCGCGCAGCAGGGTCAGGCAGGCGAGGAGATCGTCGACCGCGACCAGCGCCATCACGTCGTCACCGCCGGCGTAGAGCAGCTTGCCCTTGCAGCGGTTTTCCACGATGTCCTGCGCCAGCGCGAGGGAGAAGCTGTTGAGTGCGCTTGAAATGGCCATGTGGCGACTGGGCGAGACGGCGCGTCGGGCGTCCAGATATGCGCTGAGTTCCTTGCTGTTGAAATGCGCGACGAGGTGGCAGCGGATCTGCGGATGGAAGGTGTCGCGCGTGGGCAGTTGGTGCACTTCGCTGCCGCCGGAGATCCACGCGCCCATCTTGTCGCCGTCGAACAGGATCAGCGCGTAATAGGCTTCGGGTTTGTCGCCAGCTTTGCCGCCAAACAGCTTGCGCACCAGATCGGCGCTTTCGTTGCGGGCGTCCGGGTCGTCCGAGCGTTCGTTTTCCATCAGCGCCGGCAGTGCGCGGACCAGGCGGCGCTGCTCGTCGTTGAAGTCCTTACCTTTCATCAACTTGCGCATTAGCCGGCGTGGCAGGGCGGCGTAGTCGAGTGCATTGTCGCGCTCGGCTTCATCGGCCTTGACCAGCAGCTGGCGGCCGGCGTCGTTGATCGGCGCACCGTCTGCGAGCCAGCGTTCCAGCGAGGTGGAGACCGCCAGGGTATGGGTGGAAACCACGAAGCGGCTGACGTCGATACCGCAGTTGCCCAGTTCGTGCTTGACGAACCAGCCCGGCCACATGCGCTTGAACATCGCCAGTGCGCTCAGGTGTTCACCCTTGCGGCTGAGGCTGGGGCGCTTCGCGATTGCGCGGTTCCACAGCGTACCGACGTGCTTGCGTTCGCCCTTGGGAATGTCCAGGTGGGCGCGATCGTGGGTGAGCCATTCGGCTTCGCCGGTGAGGTCGCAGCGGTAGCCCTGTTCGCCGCCCGTGGGGCGTTGGCCGGCGGCGCGTACGCTCTTGGCGCTGGCGGCGACACGGTCGAGCAGCTCGTAGATGGCCGGGTATAGCACGCCGGCGTTGGGACGGTAGAAGCGCGTGCCTTCCAGTTCCAGCGGCTGCGACAGGCGCTGCCAGGAGGGGCTGGCGAGAAAGCCGCCGTGGCCGAAAAAGGGTTCGGCGGCGCGCGCGAGTTCCACGGTGTCTGGCGCTGCTTCACCTTCCTTGACCAGCGGGGCGAACGGGACGGCCGCCCAGTGCACTTCCGGGAAACCGTCGAGCTGGGCGGCAAGCTGGGCGTGGCAGGGTAGCTCGGGTGTGTTGGCGATGCCGGCATCCTCGAGCAGCTCGGCAAGCATGCGTTCGGAAGTCTTGTGCACGAAGTCGCGCACTGCGCGGGTGACGGCTTCGGCCAGTTCGCGCGCCTGGCCTGCGGGCACGATGGCGATCAGCTTGTTGGGCAGCGCGGCGGCAAACAGCGGGTTGGCGCTGTCGGTGCGCCGGTCGGCCCATTCGCAGTCCTTGAAACGCTCGGCGTTCAAGCCCATTTCGTCGCGCAACCACAGATCCACCAGCGGAACGCCACGAAGCTGCGGGAAGATCACCGCATCCGGGCCGATGCGCGTGCAGATCACCTTGAGCCCTTCCCAGGCGATGCGCGACAGCAGATGTGAGCCAGCCCACAGATCGGAGGTGGTGCGCGCCTGTGCGATGAAATCCTGCACCGGGCCGAAAGTGATCGACAGCAGCGCCGGATTGGCATCCGGGTCGGCGGTGAAGGCCGAGGCGAAGGCGGCGGAAAGATCGAGATGGGTCCAGATGGTGTGGTCGGGAATGCGGGTGTCCGCAGGCAGTAACTGCCACAGTGCGCGCAGGCCCTCGGCGTCGATCTCCGGGCCGAAGCGCCAGAAGGCCAGCGCGGTGCGGCGCGCGTCGGGTTGGCCGTTGGCGTCGCGCTCGATGAGCTGTCGGAAGTGCTCGGTAGAGCATGCCTTGATGTGGGCAGGGTCGATGGCGAGTTTGCCGAGTGGATATTCGGTACCGGACAGCGGATGGGTCAGCAGCGGTTGCTCGGCGAAATTCACCTGGGTCCATGCGGCGTAACGCCCGTCTTTGTCGCTGCGCGGAAATTGCGGGCGGTCGGCGGCGCTGGCCCAGCGGTCGGCGCGCTTCACATGTGCGGCAAGCTTTTGCGGCAGTCCGTCGGGAAACAGCGTCGCTTGCAGTTCACGCACGGTGCCGCCCTCGTGGCCGGCGGGGTCGCGCAGCAAAACCAGGGCCTTTTCGGCGGGGTCATGGGTCCACGCGGCGAGCTTGGCGAGCCAGATATTCAGTGTGGTGTTGTTCATGGCGTTGTCCGGTCGGCGATCAGGCAAGGCGCGCGAGCGTGGCCTGGTTGTCGAGGAAGCGGTGCACCCGCTGCCAGGTGTCGAGCAGGTCGATGCCGGCATGCGGCAGTGTCGGCTTGCATGGGGTGTGGTAGATCAGCGCACGCACACGCCGGTCGTCCTCGAGGTGCAGCTTGAAGCGCAGAGTGTTGGCGAGGCGGCTGTTGTTGCCCCAGGCCGCGACCGAATGATTCGTGACGGGGTAGGCGAGGACGTGCCGTGGCTCGACTCGCGATGCGTGCTTGCCGGTATCGAAATCGAACGCGGTGCGGAAGGCGATTTTCGTTCTTGCAAGAAACACCATCGCTTCGCGCCAGCCGTCGAAGTGCTGTTGACTGCACCATACCAAGGGATTCTTGCCGTCGCTGCCGATGGCATGCGGCCATTCCAGTTTCAGGCAGTCGGCGAGGGCGCGCGTGCAGCCGGTACGTTCGAGGTTGATGCGCGTGAGCGGGGCGAGGGGCGGCGTGCTGTCTGCGGCTGTCCATGACAGAGAGCCCCAGCCGTTGCGGCTGCGTCCGCCGACGGTACCGAGCCAGTGGGCGAGCGCGAGGGCACGCCGCAGGTCAGGCAGGTCGGCTTCTGGCAGGGCAAGGCGGAGTGTGTTGCTATCGTTGGCTTGCAGGGCTGCACCGTACTTGAGTTTCGTATACGGCTTGCCTTTTTCAAGCACCAAGGGTCCGTACCCAAGGTATAACTGGCTGCCCACCATGCCTCCGGCAAAGTCGACTTCCTTGTGCTTCACCTTGGGGTCTTCTCCTGGTTTACCGTTCGTGCCCGGATTAACCTTGCTCCAATCGGTGAGTTGCCCTTCGTTCCAGTGCGCTAGCGCCAGCCGTATCTTGCTGCGCTGGCTGCCGGCGCTGTTGTCGTCGGCAGCGGTGCCGAACAGCGCCGTTTCGCGGGCCTTGAGGGCGCGGAAGTCGTAATCCACTGCGCGGGCAACTGCGATGCGCCACCATTCGCGGATCAGTGCCTTCAGCGGCGGTGTGCGCCAGACGCCCTTCTGCTCGGCATCGCCGAGAAACGCTGGGCTGGCGAGTCGAAGGTGGTAGGTGTGCTTGATCATGGTTGTCCTGTCTCGTCGGGGCGGGTGGCGATGACGCGAGGGATGTCGAGTCTCATGGCTGACCGGAAAAATAGCATATGACGAAAGCTTGTCCAGTGCTCCGGTATATCTTGGGTGTCCAGTGTGTCCGTCAGCCGCTCATCGCGACGGCGTCCGCAGGCAACGCAAGCCGGTAGCGGTGCGGCCGCCGCCCGCCGTCGTCGATCAGGTACGGGGCGGCTGCCGGACCGAGCTGCCGTTTGAGGGCTCTGCGCAGCTTCGACAGGCGCGACGAAAAGAAGCCGCCATCCATGCCGCCGCGCAGCGCCCGCTCGGTCGCTTCGATGTCGCCGAACGGGCCGACGATGATGCGCAGTTCGCGCAGGTAGCGTTCGGCCCAGGCCGGATCGGGGATGTCCTTGTGTGGTGCGGGCAGGGGAGGTTCGCCCTCGCGCTCGCGGCGCGCGAATACGGCGAGCAGCGCCAGCTCGGCCGGCGGTAGATGGAAGCTGCGGCCGGCGGCGCGCACTTGGCGGGCTGCGAGGTCGAGCTCGAGGCGCGCCGGGCCGAGCGTGGCGCGTGCGGCGCTGACCGCCGCCTCGAAGCCGGTGCTGCCGTCGAGCAGTGCGGTGGGCAGACCGTGGCGCAGGCTGACGAAGGGGATTTCGGCCAGGCTCAGGCGCGCGTCGCGTGCGTCGACGAGCTTCTTTCCAATCGTTTCGATGATGCTTTCGTAGGGGGTGGGATAGAAGAAATCCCAGCTGCTTTCGAATGGTTCGGACACCAGCACGTGCGACAGCCGGTCCTGCGGACGGCCGAACAGCGATAGCGCATAGCCGAGGAAAAAACCCATCGTCTTGCGCCCGCCGGCCAGCGAGACGTGCAGCGCGGCGTCTGGATCGGCGGACAGGTTGCGTACCGCCTCGGCGATGAAGTCGGCACATGCGAGATTGTCGGCCGGGCTGCGGATGTCGGCCAGCGGCCGGCCGGTCGCATCGCGCAGGATGTGGATGGCGTTCGCATCGAAGGCGATCTCCGGTAGCCCATAGTCGTGGCGCAGCCGATGAAACCAGCCGGGCCTGTCGGAGAGCAGGGCGAGCCGGGCGCGCTCGGCGCCTTCAGAGGTGGTGATCAGATGGATTTCGGTCGGAACGAACGGCGCATCGTTCGCGACCGCGAGCGCGTACAGCGTTTCGGTGACGACCTGCGGGCTGAGCCCGGTGACTGCAAGCAGGATGCGGCGGGGGTAGTCGGTGGGGGCAAGCATGAGCGAGTCGCGTGGCAGTGGCATGGCATGGCGACTTTAACGCGACTGCATGGATCGTGGGCGGATGGCAAGCTTGCGGTGCAGCACGGTACCACGGACCGCCCCTTTGGCCGCTGGAGTTCGCCACCGTGCTTCGAACGCAGGCTGTACAGAGCGGCGGATCGCAGAATGGCAGCTCGGCCTGGGACTGGGTGAGGCAGTCTTTGCGGTACTGCTCAGTGCAGTCCGGGCTCTTGCACCATGCTCGATGCGCGTCGTCGACTACCACTCCCGCAGCAAATACTTCAGCTTCTCCTTGATCTTGCCCCACTGATCGGCTTCGGGCAGCGCGTCCTTCTGGTCGACGATGGGTGGCCACTGCGCGGCCAGCTCGGCGTTGAGTTCGATGAACGGCTCCTGGCCGGCTGGCACGGCGTCGTCGGCGAAGATCGCGTCGACCGGGCATTCGGGCACGCACAGCGCGCAGTCGATGCATTCTTCCGGATCGATGGCGAGGAAGTTCGGGCCTTCGCGGAACGCATCGACCGGGCATACCACCACGCAATCGGTGTGTTTGCACTTGATGCAGCTTTCGGTGACGACGTAGGTCATGGTGCGGGTCCTCCTGGGGGTGCGTCGCTTCGGACGGTTGGGCTTTGGGGTCGGGGGGCGGGAGGCGACGGCGCGCGGGGCACGGGCGGCCGCCGCGCACCGTCGCAGTCGGGCACGGGCGCGTCGGCGGACGCCGGCGTCGATGCCGCCTCGCGAGCGGTGCCCTGCGGCGCGGCACCATGCGCGAAGTGCAGCAGCAAGCCGGTGAGCAGCGCGCCGCCGACGATGTTGCCGAGCGTGACCGGGATCTGGTTCCACAGCAGCCACTGGCCGATGCCGATGTCGGCGCCGAGCAGCATCGCGGTCGGCATCACGAACATGTTGACGATCGAGTGCTCGAGGGCGAGCGCGAAGAAGGTCGACACCGGCAGCCACACCGCGGCGATCTTGCCGGTGTTCGAGGTCGAGGTGAGTGCCAGCACGGTGCCGAGCGCGACCATCCAGTTGCACAGCACGCCCTTCACGAAGGCGGTCGCCCAGCCGCTCGCGCCGGCGGCTTCATAGGCGAGCGTCTTCGATTCGGCCACCGCGACGAGCTTGGCGCCGAGCGCGCCCGAGCCGTGCGTGAAGGCCTCGGTCAGCGCGATCGCCAGCAGCGCGCCGGTGAAGACGCAACCGAGAAAGTTGCCGAGATATACCCAGCCCCAGTTGCGCAGCATCGCCGCCGTGCCGATGCGCCCGCGCGCGATGCCGACCGGCAGCAGCGCGAAGTTGCCGGTCGCGAGCTCGAGGCCGAGCAGCACGATCATTGCGAAGCCGACCGGAAACACCGTGCCGGCCACCAGTGCGGCGAGCCCCGGCTCGAGGCCGGCGGCGGCCTTGAACGCGAATGCGGTCGCGTAGGCGAGCAGCGCGCCGGACAGAAAGCCCTTGAGCAGCATGCTCGCAACACTCAGGCCGGCCTTCTTCGCGCTGACGGCCTCGACCTCGGCCATCAGCTTCGGTGGGTTTACGTGGTCCATGGTCTTGTCCCCGCTTCGTTGTCGTTGTGGTCGTCAATGTGGTTGTGGTCGTCGATGCCGGTGCTGGCACCGATGTCGATGTCGTCGGCGATCCGGTGGCTGCGCCGCGCTATCGTGCGTGCGCTCTCGGCGCGGCCGGTGCCGGTGCGCCGACGAAGAGCCGGCCCAGCCACCACACCAGCAGTCCGACGGCGAGCTGCACCATCAGCCAGCCGGCGCGCTCCTGCTCGAACAGCGCGTAGCTGTTGCACACGCGCACCGGCGCGACGATGTACAGCCAGCCGAGCACCGCGAGCATGCTGATGAAGTTGGTCCACACGAAGCCGCGCCCGATCAGCGCGAGCTCGCGCCACGCGAGCGCGAGCGGCGCGCCGACCAAGAGCGGCAGGCTGACGAACTTGGCGGCTTCGGCGATTCGGTCGACGAGCACCGCATCGATCGCGCGCGGCAGCATCCAGTAGCTCGACGCGAAGGTGGCGACGATCACGCACGGGACCGCGCCGCCGGCCGCGGCGAGCAGTGCGGCCTGCGTGCGTTCGGGCAGCAGCCGCGTGGCGAGGAGGCCGATCAGCGCGAGCAACGGAATCTGCACCAGCATGTGCACGCTCATCGACGTCTCCAGCCAGGTGCGCGCGGCCGGGGTCGCGAGCGCGAGCCATGTGGCGGCGAGCGCGGCGCCGGCGGCGGCACGGGCGCGGCCGTCGGCCGCGTGGGGCAGCGACAGGTCGAGCTTGGTCAGGGCGAGGTTCATAACAGGGCTCCTATCCTGTCCACGAACGGTGCGACTTCGTCGAGATCGCGGATCTCGGCGAGCCGGCCGTCGCGGTCGACCAGGTGGATCGCGGCGTTGTGCTCGAAGCCGCCGCGGCCGTCGTCGATGACGATGACGCCGAAGGCTTCGAGCAGCGCGGCGAGCTCGGTCGCGTCGCGCACCCGCGCGATGCGCCAGTGCGTGCCGTCGGCGCCGAACGTGCCGGCGTATTCGGCGAGCGCGCGCGGGTCGTCGCGATCGGGGTCGAAGCTGATGCTGAGCAGCGCGAAATCGCGCCCCAGCGCTTCGGGCGGCACGCGCTCGCGGATCTGCTTGAAGGCCATGCCGAGCGACAGGCAGATGGTGTCGCAGCGCGTGTAGATGAATTCCACCGCCAGCAGGCGGCCGCGGTATTCGTCGAGCGCGAACTCGCGGCCGTGCTGGTCCTCGAGCACCGCCGGCGGCAGCGGCCGCGGCGCGCGCAGCACCTCGACGCGCCGCGCGGTTTCCGCCGTGTAGG
>DAOMOP010000020.1:18456-32483 GCA_035444405.1 Rhodocyclaceae bacterium | reverse complement strand
CGCCGCGGCCGCGCACGTGCGCGTCGCCGAGCCGGACACGCTCTACCAGCTCCCCGAGGGGCGCCACGGCATCTTCGTCGGCGGCGGCGGTTCGGTGCGCGTCGCGCGCATCATCGGCGCCGGGCGCATGTGCGAGATGATGCTGACCGGGCGCATCCTCGACGCCGACGAGGGCCAGCGCCTGGGCCTGTCGCACTACCTGGTCGGTCCCGGCGAGGCGCTCGCGAAGGCGTGCCAGCTCGCCGGGCGCATCGCAGAGAACGCGCCGATGGCCAACTGGGCGATGGTCAGCGCGATCTCGCGCATCGACAACATGTCCGCCGACGACGGGCTGTTCGTCGAGTCGCTGACCGCCGCGGTCACGCAGACCAACCCCGAGATCGCCGAGCGCATCGGCCACTTCCTGAACCGCAAGACGCGCGGGCCGCAGTCGTGAGCGCCGCGCCGACGCCACCGCGCCACCGGGGTGGCTGCACTCGCCAGCGCGTGCAATCCCGTCTCGCGACGGCCGCCGTCACGCGTGCAGCCCCGGCCGCCCTCGCAACCACCGACGACCCCATCCACACAGAGCCGCAGTCATGACCGACACCGTCAATCCCTACGCCGCCAGCGAGGCGGCCGCCCACGCCAGCACCTACGACGACATCTGGCTCGTCGCCGGCCGGCGCACGCCGTTCGCCGACTACAACGGCGTGCTGCGCGACGTCTCGCCGACCGATCTGGGCATCCAGGCGGCGCGCGCGCTGTTCGACGCGAGCGCGATCCCGGCCGCCGCGGTCGACGCGATCGTCGCCGGCAACATGGCGCAGGCGAGCTTCGACGCCTACTACCTGCCGCGCCACATCGGGCTGTACGCGGGCGTGCGCGCCGAGGTGCCGGCGCTGCTGGTGCAGCGGCTGTGCGGCACCGGCTTCGAGGCCATCCTCGCCGCCGCCGACCAGATCACGCTCGGCAAGGCGCGCGTCGCGCTCGCGGTCGGCACCGAGTCGATGTCGCGCAACCCGGTGGCGGCCTACACGCATCGCGCCGGTTTCCGCATGGGTCAGGTCGATTTCCGCGACTTCCTGTGGGAGGCGACCAAGGACACCGCCCCGGCCGCGAGCATGGGCGATACCGCCGAGAACCTCGCGAAGCGCTACGGCATCGCGCGCGAGGCCGTCGACCGCTTTGCCGAGCAGAGTTTTGCGCGCGCCGTGGCCGCGTGGGAGGCGGGTTACTTCGACGGCGAGGTCGCGCCCGTCACCAACGTCCAGTGGGCGCTCGACGGCTACCAGCCGCGCGGCATCCGGCTCGCCGACCGCGCCGAGGTGTGCGCACGCGACGGCCACGTGCGCCCGACGCCGTACGCGGTGCTGCAAAAGCTCAAGCCCGCCTTCGGCGGCGTGCAGACCGGCGGCAACAGTTCGGCGATCGTCGATGGCGCGGCCGCGGTGCTCGTCGCGCGCGGCGACTGGGTGCGCGCGCACGGCCTGCGCCCGCTCGCGCGCATCGTCGCCGGCGCATCCGTGGCGGTGCCGCCCGAGATCATGGGCATCGGCCCCGCCCCGGCGATCCGCGCCGCGGCGCGCAAGGCGGGGCTGACCGTGAGCGACCTCGCCCGCATCGAGATCAACGAGGCCTTCGGCGCACAATACCTCGCCTGCGAGCAGGAGCTCGGGCTCGACCGCGACAAGACCAACGTACATGGCGGCGCGATCGCGATCGGCCACCCGCTCGGCGCCTCCGGCGTGCGCCTGACGATGACCGTCGCGCGCACGCTCGCCGCCGACGGGCTGCAATACGGCGTCGCCTCGGCGTGCGCCGGCGGCGGGCAGGGGGTTGCGATCGTCGTCGAGAACGCGGCGTAGCGGCGCATTGCTTCGAGCTGCGTAACGAACCCACAGGGCGTGATGCCCACGACCGGATGAGCAGAGCATGAACATCACCGACCACACCTTCCTCATCACCGGCGGCGCCTCCGGCCTTGGCGCGGCGACTGCGCGCGCGTTCCACGCCGCCGGCGCCAACGTCGTGATCGCCGACCTCAACGAGGCCGCCGCCGCGCAGCTCGCCGACGAGCTCGGCGCGCGCGCCGCGTTCAAGCGCACCGACGTCGCCGCCGAGGCCGACGCGCAGGCCTGCGTCGCGCTCGCCTTGGCGCGCTTCGGCGCGCTGCACGGTCTCGTCAACTGCGCCGGCGTCGGCACCGCCGACAAGGTGCTCGGCAAGGACGGCCCGCAGCCGCTCGCCGCGTTCGCGCGCACCGTCGAGATCAACCTGATCGGCACCTTCAACATGATCCGCGTCGCCGCCGAGGCGATGGCCCAGGGCGTGCCGAACGCCGACGGCGAGCGCGGCGTGATCATCAACACCGCTTCGGTGGCTGCCTACGAGGGCCAGATCGGCCAGGCCGCCTACGCCGCGTCGAAGGGCGGCATCGTCGCGATGACGCTGCCGATCGCGCGCGAGCTCGCACGCTTCGGCATCCGCGTCGTGACGATCGCACCGGGCCTGTTCCTGACGCCGATGATGCACACGCTGCCGCCCGACGTGCAGGCCTCGCTGGGCGCCGCCGTGCCGTTTCCGCCGCGCCTCGGCCAGCCCGACGAGTTCGCGCAGCTCGCGCGCGGCATCGTCGAGAACGTGATGCTCAATGGCGAGACGATCCGGCTCGACGGCGCGCTGCGGCTCGCGCCGCGGTAAGCCTTTTTCGGAGACACGATCCGATGACCGACTACGACGCGCCGCTGCGCGACATGCAGTTCATCCTCGCCGAAGTGGCCGGCCTCGACGCAGTCGCGGCGCTGCCCGGCTGCGAGGAGGCCGCGCCGGACGTCGTCGCGGCGATCCTCGACGAGGCCGGCAAGTTCGCCGCCGGCGTGCTCGCGCCACTCAACCGCGTCGGCGACATGCAGGGCTGCCGGCTCGAGGCCGACGGCCGCGTCGTCACGCCGGACGGCTGGGCGCAGGCCTACGCGCGGTTCCGCGGCGCGGGCTGGCTCGGCCTGTCGCTGCCGCAGCCCTTCGGCGGCCAGGGGCTGCCCAAGCTCGTGTCGACGCCGGTGTGGGAGATGTGGTTTTCGACCAACATGGCCTTCACGATGCTGCCGCAGCTCAACGTCAGCCAGGCCGAGGCGCTGCGCATCGCGGCGAGTGACGCGCAGAAGGCCTTGTGGCTCACGCGCGTGGTGAGCGGCGAGTGGGGCGCGACGATGAATTTGACCGAGCCGCAGGCCGGCTCCGATCTCGCCGCGACGCGCTGCCGCGCCGAGCCGCAGGCCGACGGCAGCTACCGCCTGTTCGGCCAGAAGATCTTCATCTCCTACGGCGAGCACGAGCTGACGCCGAACATCGTGCACCTGGTGCTCGCGCGCCTGCCCGACGCGCCGGCCGGCGTGAAGGGGCTGTCGCTGTTCATCGTGCCGAAGTATCTCGTCGATGACGAAGGCAATCTCGGCGCGAAGAACGACGTGCGCTGCATCGCGATCGAGCACAAGCTCGGCATCCGCGGCAGCCCGACGTGCACGATGAGCTACGGCGACGACGGCGGCGCGGTGGGCTATCTGGTCGGCGCGCCGAACCGCGGCCTCGAGACCATGTTCATCATGATGAACGAGGCGCGCTTCGGCGTCGGCGTGCAGGGCGCGGGGCTCGCCGAGCGCGCCTACCAGTTCGCGCTCGCGCACGCGCGCGAGCGCGTGCAGGGGCGCAACGCGGTGACTGGCGCGGCCGGCGAGCCGATCCTCCACCACCCCGACGTCAAGCGCATGGTGCTGTCGATGCGTGCGCGCGTGATGGCGATGCGCGCGCTGCTCTACACCGCGGCGGGCTGGTTCGACCTCGCGCACCACCACCCGGACGCCGCCGTGGCCGCCAAGTACCGCCGCTACGTCGACCTCGTGATGCCGGTCGCCAAGGGCTGGTGCACCGAGCTCGGCAACGACGTCTGCGACGATGCAATCCAGGTCTTCGGCGGCATGGGCTTCGTCGAGGAGACCGGCATCGCGCAGTTCTTCCGCGACGCACGCATCATCACGATCTACGAGGGCACGACCGGCATCCAGGCGAACGACCTGGTCGGCCGCAAGATTCTGCGCGAAGGCGGCGAGACGCTGCGCGAGCTCGCCGCCGATGTGCGCGCGAGTGCCGAGGCGCTCGCCGCGGAGCGCGAGCTCACCGACATCGGTGCGGCGCTCGGCGAGGCGCTCGCGGCGCTCGAGGCGGCCGCCGACTGGCTGCTCGCGAACGGCCGTGATAAGCCGGGCGAGGTGCTCGCCGCGGCGGTGCCGTTCCTGCATCTGTTCGGCACGGTGTGCGGCGCGTGGCAGCTCGCGCGCGTCGCGCAGGCGGCGCAGCGGCGGCTCGTGGCGGGCGACGGCGATACGGCGTATTGCGCGAGCCTCGTCGAACTGGCGCGCTTTTACATGGCGAGCGTTGCACCATCGGCCGCCGCGCTTGCCGCGACGGTGTGCAGTGCCGGTGCCGTGCTCGAGCGTTTTCCGGAGTCGCAATTGTGAGCGACGCCGACGAGTGTTGCCCGTGCGTTCGGATTGGGGCGCCGAGCGGGACCGCGAGGTGTTCGTTGCGGAACGCTTCTCGGCGCTCGACGTAGCCGTCGGCGACTTCGTAGAAGCGCAGCTAATGCATCGCTGTCTCCGTGGGTGAAGTGGTCCGTGCAGTCGCGATGGTACTGAATCGGCACCGGGCCGGCACGCGGTGCGCGGGGGGCAGGTCGGTTTCCGCGCCGAAACCATAGGGTGGTCCGGCTGTCCGATCCCGGACCAGTGGCCATACGGAGTGCGACGCAATGAACTGGTCCCGCGTGGCTGTCGCTGTTGCTGCGCTTGGCGCAGCGTTGTTGCTCGTGTCCGGCCCCGGCGCACGTTTCGGGCTGTGGCCGTTTCCGACCGGTTTCACCTTGCTGCGCTGGGCGGTGTATTTGGGCCTTGCGGCGGTTGCGCTCGCAGTCGGCGGCGCGCTCGTCGCGACGGTTCGCGCAAGCCAGGGCTGCGCGCTGGCGCTGGCATTCCTCCTGGGCTGCGCCATTGTCGCGGTGCCGGCGTACTGGTTGTACCTCGCCCGCGCGGTGCCGCCGATCCACGACATCAGCACGGACCTGGACGAGCCTCCGGCGTTCGTCGCGGTGGTGCCGCTGCGCGCCGACGCACCGAACCCGGTCGCGCACGGCGGTGCCGCGGTTGCCGACGCGCAGCGCCGTGCCTATCCCGACGTCGCGCCGTTACGCGTCGCGGCCCCGCCGGGCGAGGCTTTCGCGTGGGCCTTGGAGGCCGCCGCGGCGATGGGATGGGATATCGTCGCGCACGACGCGGCGGCCGGCCGCATCGAGGCGACCGATACGACGTTCTGGTTCGGCTCTCGCGACGACATCGCCGTGCGGGTGCGTGCTGACGCGGCCGGCAGCCGCATCGACGTGCGCTCGAAGTCGCGCGTCGGGCGCAGCGATGTCGGCACCAACGCGAAGCGGATTCGTGCCTATCTCGAGCGCGTCGCCGCCGTCGCGGGTGCGGCGCGCTCGTGAGCCGAGCGCACCGCCCAGCGTCACGCGCGCTTGCACCTTCGGCGCGCCGTGCGGCGACGCCGGTGGTTGTCCGGAGTTCGGGCGTTATGCCGGCCGTCGTCGGACGGCGACTTCCGCCCGACCTGCCCGCCCACGGCAGTTCGGGCACTCGCGATCTCGACACCGATGAATCGGTGCCGCCGGTTCGGAACGCCGACAATCTGGCGTCGCGTCCCTATTTCATCATGTTCACCAGCGCCAGCGAAATGGCCGGAAACGCCACCAGCAGGGCGAGCCGCACGATGTCGACGCCGATGAACGGGATCAGCCCGCGGAAGATCGCGCCCAGGCGTACCTGCGGCAGATTGGCCTTCAGCACGAACACGTTCATGCCGATCGGCGGCGTGATCAGCGCGATCTCGGTCACGACGACGACGATGATGCCGAACCACACCAGGTCGAAGCCGTGCGCGACCAGCGTCGGCACGAACAACGGCACGCAGATCAGGATGATCGCGAGCGAATCCATCACGCAGCCGAGCAGCAGGAACACCAGCAGGATCACGAACAGCAGCTGGTAGGAGCCGAGTCCGGCGTCCTCGATCAGCGCGAGCAGGCCTTCGGCGAGGCCCGAAAACGAGATCAGCTTGGCGAACAGCATCGCGCCGAACAGCACCGTGTAGAGCATCACCGAGGTCGCCGCGGTGTCGACGAAGATGCGGTGAAAGTCGCTGAACGCGATGCGCCGCTGCGCCAGCGCGATGAGCAGCGCGAAGCCGGCGCCCATGCCGGCCGCTTCGGTGGCGGTGAACAGCTTCGCGTAGATGCCGCCGATCACCAGCGCGAACAGCAGGCAGAACGGCCACACGCCGCGCAGCGAGTGCAGCTTGGCGGCAAGGCTGACCGGCTCGCCGCGCGGCGCGTCAGCCGGGCTCGCGCGGGCCACCAGCCACACCGCGGCGAGATACAGCACGAGGCCGAGCAGGCCGGGCAGCACGCCGGCGATGAACAGATGTCCGATGTTGGTCTGCGTGAGAATGCCGTAGATGATCAGGATGATCGACGGCGGGATCAGGATGCCGAGCGTGCCGCCGGCGGCGATCGTCGCCGCGGCGAGCGAATCGGAATAGCCGTAGCGCTTCATGCTCGGATAGGCGACCTTGGCCATCGTCGCCGCGGTCGCGAGGCTGGAACCGGACACCGCGCTGAAGCCGGCGCAGGTCACCATCGTCGACAGCGCGAGGCCGCCCCGCACCGGGCCGAGAAAGGCGTTCGCGGCGCGGAACAGATCGTCGGAGATGCCGGTGCGCGCGAGAACGTTGCCCATCAGCACGAACATCGGCACGACCGCGAGCTCGTATGAGAACACCGCCTCCGAGATGGTCAGCGAGATCAGCGTGCGCGCGACGTCCCAGCCGATGGTGACGCCGATGCCGCTGATCGACACGATCAGCAGTGCGAACGCGAGCGGCATGCGCAGGAAGGCGAGCGCGAGCACCGCGAGCAGTGCGAGGATGCCGGTGGTCATGATGTTTCCTCCGCGCCGCGTTCGTGCCCGCCGCCCGGCAGCAGCGCCGCGATCGCCGACAGCAGGGCGGTCACTGCCATGAATGCGTACATCCACGCGCGTGGCACCGAGAGCTCCTGGCTGACCTCCTGGATTGCGACGGCCTCGAAGGATGCCTGCAGGAACTGGTAGGCGATCAGCAGCAAGGTCGCCGTGATCGCGGCGGTGACGAGGTGGCGCCACCAGCGCATCTTCGGTGACAGGACGAAGCGGTCGAACAGGTCGACGGTCAGGTGTCGCCCTGCCGCGGTGAGCAGCGGCAGGCCGCAGAACACGATGATCGCCATCAGGTGTTCGGTCGCATCGTGCGCGCCGTAAATCGGCGTGCCGAACAGGCGCCGGCCGATCACGTCGCAAAAGGTCAGCACGACGATCGCGAGCAGCGCGACGATCAGCACCGCCTCCACGGCTCTCCGGGTGCGTTGCAGCATGCGATGCATGACGGTCTCCTGCGCCGCGGGGAGTGGGGCCGCAGCGCGCTGGCTCACTTGCCGGCCAAGGCCTGGTAGCGCTGCTCGTAGAAGCGCACCATCGCCATCGGATCCGCGACGCCGATGCCGGCCGTATCGGCGGCCCACTCGGCGAGCATTTGCTCGCGCACCGCGCGCACGCGTTCGAGCAGCGCCGCCGACGGCGTCGCGAAGTCGTTGCCGCGCTCGCGCAGCGCCGCTTCGGCCGCGGCATTGTGCGCGTCGAAGCGCTCGCCCCAGCGCCGCGACAGCGCTGCGCCGGACACGCTCAGGATCGCCTCGCGGTCGGCCGCCGACAGGCCGTTCCACTTGCGCTCGTTGATGACGATGAAGAAGGTCGCGTCGTACAGCCCGTCGGGGATCTTGGTGTGGTGCTTGAGCTGGTCCTCGAGGCGAAAACCGATCACCGACTCGAGCGAGTGCAGCGACGCATCGACGACGCGGCCCTCGAGCAGCTCGTAGGCGCGCGGCCCGGGCGCGGCGATCGGCACCGCACCGAAGTCCTCGAGCAGGCGCTTCTGGATCGGCCCGCCCATGCGCACCTTCTGGTTGCGCAGGTCCTCCGCCTCGACGAGCGGCTTGCTCGTATGATGCAGCGCGCCGCCGCCGAGCATGCCGACCCCCAGCATCACGACGCCGGCATAGGCCGGATGACCGCTCAGGTACTGCTCGTAGGTCTCCCACAGCGCCACCGAGGAGGCTGCGCTGTTCGCGCCGCTGAACGGCATCTCGGCGAACCAGATCGACTTGAAGCGCTCCGGCTCGTAGGTGAAGTTGCCCCAGGTCACGTCGGCGACGCCGCGGCGCGCAAGCTCCCAGTGCTGGGCCGGCGCGCCGACCGGTTTCGGCAGGATGCGCACCGCGACGCGTCCTTCGGTGACCTTGGCGACCTCGGCCGCCCACGGCTCGAGGATCTCGGTCATCACGAAATGGGTCGGCGGCACCCAGCTCGACATCGTCAGCGTCGTCGCCGCCGCGGCGTTGCTCGCCGCCACGCCGCTGCCGATCAGCGCGGCACCCAGCAGCGCCATCAGTTTCGTCCTTGTGTTCATGAAGTCTCCTCCTCGTCGTCGTTATCGATCGAAGTACTGCTCGGCCAGCGCGACCCAGAAACTCGCGCCGACCGACAGACATTCGTCGTTGAAATCGTAATGCGGGTTGTGCACGCTGCACGGCCCGAGATGCCGTCCTGCGTCGTAGCCGTTGTCGCCATTGCCGATCATCAGATAGCAGCCGGGCACCTGCTGCAACATGAACGCGAAATCCTCGCTGCCGGTCAGCGGTTCGGCGTCGTCGCTGACCCGTTCGGCACCGAACACGCGCGTCGCGACCGACGCGGCGAAGCGCGTCTCGTCGACGTGATTGACCAGCACCGGATAACCGCGTGCGTAATCGACCTCGGCCCGGCAGCCGAAGGCCGTGGCCTGGTGGCTGACGAGCTCGCCGATGCGCTGCTCGAGCAGGTCGCGCACCGCGGCGTCGAGCGCGCGCACGCTCAGCTCGAGCTCGGCGACCTCGGGGATCACGTTGTAGGTGCTGCCGGCCTGCATGCGCCCGACGCTGATCACCGCCGCGCGGTTCGCATCGGTGTTGCGTCCGACGATGCTTTGCAGCGCCAGCACCGTCGCGGCCGCCGGCAGCGTCGGGTCGGTGGCCAGATGCGGCAGCGCGCCGTGCCCGCCCTTGCCGTGGAAGCGGATCAGCACCTTGTCGCTCGAGGCCATGAACGGGCCGGGACGGAAGTAGAAATGCCCGGTCGGCTTGCCCGGATAGTTGTGCAGCGCGAACAGCGCGTCGCACGGAAAGCGCTCGAGCAGGCCTTCCTCGATCATGCGCCGCGCGCCGCCGCCGTTTCCGAGCTCCTCGGCCGGCTGAAAGATCAGCGTCAGCGTGCCGCTGCCCGGCAGCGCCCCGGCGCGCCAGCGGCGTGCAAGGGCTTCGGCGGCGCCGAGCAGGATCGCGGTGTGGCCGTCGTGGCCGCACGCGTGCATGCGCCCGGCGAGCCGGCTCGCCCACGGCAGACCGGTGCGCTCGTCGATCGGCAGCGCGTCCATGTCGGCGCGCAGACCGAGCCGGCGGCCGGCACCGTCGCCCCAGCGCAAGATCCCGACCACGCCGGTGACGGCGATGCCGGTGTGCACCTCGTAGCCCCAGTCGCGCAACTGCTCGGCGACGAGCCGGCTGGTCGCGTGCTCCTCGAAGCCGAGCTCCGGATGCTGATGAATCGCGTGTCGCCACGTCTTCATCGCTTCGACGTCGGGTGCAGGGGATGCGGGCGCATTCATGGGCGGTGACAGGGTGGGTTGCATTGACGTCGATACTAGGAGCTTGAGGTGATGACGCAAAGGCATTAAATTTTCCGAGGTGAAAACCGATGGTGTTCACCGGCCCGGGCAACGATCCAGAACCGGCCTTCGGGCCGCGGTCCGGTTCGCCGCGCTGACGGGCGGGGTTTCAAACCGGAGCCTGCTTTGCGATGAAGGACCACCAGCTCAAGGCGCTCGTGCAGGTCGCCGACGCGGGCTCGATCCGCGCCGCGGCGCGCGCGATGCATCTCAGCCAGAGTGCGGTGACCAAGGCGCTGCGCGAGCTCGAGGAAGATGTCGGCGCGGAGCTGCTCACGCGCAGCTACAAGGGCGTCGACTTCACGCCCGCCGGCCAGGCACTGCTCGCGCGTGCGCGCCTCGCGCTGGCGACGCTCGACAAGGCGCGCGAGGAAGTGCGCCTGCTGCGCGGCGGCGCGGGGGCGCGCATCGCGATCGCGCTGACGCCGCTGGTCGCGGCGACCGTGCTGCCGCGCGTGCTCGGCGAGTTCCGCCGCATCCAGCCCGACGCGGCGCTGAGCCTCGAGGAAGGCTTGCTGACCAACGTGTTGCCCGGCCTCATCGAGGGCCGGCTCGACTTCGCGGTGGCGCTGGCGAACCCGCGCGATCTGCCCTACGAGGTCGATTTCGAGGCGCTCGCCGAGGTTGCCGCGGCGCCCGCCGGCCGCGTCGGCCATCCGCTCGCGCGCGCACGCAGCTGGGCGGAGCAGCGGGGCGCGCGCTGGGTGCTGAACCTCACCGAGGCGAGCCAGGGCAACCACCTGATGCGCTGGCTCGCGGCGCAGGGCATTGCACTGCCCGACAACACGGTGCGCTGTGCGTCGCCGACGCTGATGCTCGAACTGATGCGCCGCACCGACCACGTCGGCTTCGGCCCGACGGTGCTGATCGGCGATCCGCTGTTCGGCGCCGGCCTGCAGCGCTTTGCCGTCGAACCGCTGCCGCCGCCGATGGCGCTGGGCATTCTGACGCTGCGTGGAATCCCGTTGAGCGTTGCCGCCCGGCCGCTGGCCGCGCTGTTCGCGCGCTACCTCGGCGCTCCGCCGGAGCGGCGGCGCGAAAAGGCCTGATCCGGCCGTGGCATCACGAAAAGGCCCGATGCCGCAGTGCGCGGCGAGCGGGCCTGCCGCCATGGCGCGTCACAATCGGCGCCTGGCGGCCGGCGCCGGGAGGTGCGCTCAGCAGCCGCGATAGCGCGGCGCGCGTTTCTCGATGAACGCGCGTGGCCCCTCGCGCGCGTCCTCGGTCGCGAGCACGGCGCGCCGGCTCTCGTCTTCGAGGCGGTAAGCGTCGACGAGCGGCCGGCCGCTCGCTTCGATCACGGTGCGCTTGAGCGCCTGCACCGCCAGCGGGCCGTTCGCCGCAATGCGCTCGGCCAGCGCGATCGCCGTGGCCATCACCTGCGCGGCGGGCACGACGCGATTGACGAGGCCGAGGCGCAGCGCGTCGGCCGCGCTCAGCGCATCGCCGGTGAGCAGGACCTCCATCGCGTGGCAGTACGGGATCTGGCGCGGCAGGCGCGCCAGCGCGCCGGCGAACGGGATCACCGCACGCTTGACTTCGGGTAGTGCGAAGACGGCATGCTCGGCGGCGATGCGCAGGTCGGTGCCGAGCAGCAGCTCGAAGCCGGCGGCCATGCAGGCGCCGTTCACCGCGGCGATCACCGGCTTGTGCAGCGGATACTCGCGCAGGCCGGAGGCGGCGAGCACTTCGGGGTCCGACAGCAGGCGTCGATCCCAGTCGTCGGCTGGCGCGCGCGCGCCGGCGAGCAGCGGGATCGTGCGGCCGAGGTCGCCGCCGGCGCAGAACGCGCGCTCGCCGCTGCCGGTGACGATCGCCACGCGCAGCGCGGGGTCGGCCGCATAGGCCTTGATCGCGTCGCACAGGCGGCACAGCATTTCCGGAGTCAGCGCGTTGCGCGTGTCCGGCGCGTTCAGCGTGATCGTCGCGATCGCGCCGCGGCGCTCGAAGAGGATGGGTGCGGTCATCGGGGGATCTCTTGATGCGGGGTCAGGATGGCTGGGGTCATCGGGGTCGTCCGGTGGCTGCGGCGGGCCACGTGCGTCGCGGCCGCGTCGGAACGTGTGACTGAATCTGCTGCGCTGGCCGCTGCGGCCTTGCTCACGCGCTCATTGCTCGGCTATCCAACTGATAAGTCTCGCCGTTCGCGCGCATCTGGCACCCGGCCTTGCTCGCTGCGATTTCGTCACGCGTCCTCACGACCGCAATTCGAACGGCAGCGCGAAGGGCGCCATGATGCGGCGCAGCTCGGCTTCGAGCGCATCGCGCGCCGCGCCGTCGGCCGCGTGCAGGCGAAACACGATGCTCGGGCCGCCGGTGCCGTCGACCGCCTGTGCGGCAACGCGCTCGGCGAGCCCCGCCGTGGCGAGCCGCTCGCGGATCACCCGTTCAGCCGCCATCGCGCGCAGCGCGGGCTTGTACACCTTGCCGATCGCGGTCATCGGGATCGCGTCGAGCACGTCGATGCGCCGCGGCAGCGCGGGGCGCTCGGGGATGCGCGGCACGGCGAAGGCGGCGAGCTCGCCGGCGGCGACGCGCGCGCCCGGCTTCAGCGACACGAAGGCCACCGGCAGCTCGCCGGCATACTCGTCGGGTTCGCCGACCGCCGCCGCCATCAGCACCGCCGGGTGCGCCAGCAGCGCATCCTCGATCACGCCCGGCTCGATGTTGTGGCTGCTGCGGATGATCACATCCTTGGCGCGGCCGGTCACGAAGACGCGCCCGGCCGCGTCGACGTGGCCGATGTCGCCGCTCACCAGCCAGCCGTCGTCGGTGAAGGTGCCGGCATTGCGCCGCGCGTCGGTGTAGCCGGGGCCGACGTTGGGGCCGCGTACGCGCAGGATGCCGGGTTCGCCCACGGCACAGGGGCTGCCGTCGGCGCGCACCGCGCGCACCTCGGTGAAGGGCAGCGGCAGGCCGCACGAGCCCGGCGTGCGCGCGGCCAGCAAGGGCTCGATGCTGATCACGCCGGCGCACTCGGTCATGCCGAGGATGTTGCGCACCTGCGTGCCGAAGCGCTGTTCGAACGCGGCGGCCAGCTCGGTCGGCAGCGGCGAGCCGCCGGTGAGCAGCGCGCGCACGCTGTCGCGGCGCACCGCCCCTGGATCGGTGTTCATCAGCGCCGCGATGACCGTCGGCACGGCCGCGAGCAGGCTCACGCGATGGCATTCGACGAAGCGCCAATAAGCCTGCATGAAGGCCGTGTTGCGCAGGCCGAGCAGCGTCGGCAGCACGACCTCGCCGCCCGACAGCAGCGTGGACAGCCCATACACGAAGGCCCCGGCGACGTGGAACAGCGGAAAGCCGTTCAGGATCACGTCGTGCTCGCGCATCGCGTACATCTGCGCCGCACCCCACGCCGCATGCAGCTGGTTGCCGTGGGTCTGCTGCGCGAGCTTGGGCGCGCCGGTGGTGCCGCCGGTGTGAAAGAGCGCCGCGAGCGTGTGCGCGGTGACGGTGCGCTCGAAGGCGAGCGCATCGGCGCGCATCGCCGCGATGGCGGCGCCGAAGTCGTCCGCGCCGGGGGCCCCGCCGACCGCGAGCACATGGCGCAAGCCCGGGCAGGCCTCGCGCAGCGCCGGCACGCGCGACCAGATGTCGAGCTCCGGGTGGGGGCCGAGCGCGACGAGGATGTTCGCCCGCGCGGCGCGGACGAGCTCGGCGATGTGCGTGCTGTCGAGCAGATAGTTGATCGGACACACCACGCCGGCGGCCTCGCCGCCCCACAGCGTGAAGTAGGCCTCCGGGATCGGCGGCAGCAGCATCGCGATGCGCGGCGGCTCGCCGCCGGCCAGCTGGTGAAAGAGGTTCGCCGTGCGGTGGATCTCGCCGAGCAGCGCGCCGTGCGACCAGCTGCGCGCCGGCGCGTCGGGGTCGGCGCGCTCGATGAAGCTCAGCGCGGTGCGCCCGGGGTGGCGCGCGGCCGTCTCGGCGAGTGCGGCGTACACGCTGCCGTGGTCCATGAACTCGGCATAGGGGGCGGCGGCGATGCGGGCGAGGTCGGCGGCATCGGCGATGCGGTGGCGTCGCATCTCACTGCGCTCCGCCGGCCGACAGCAGCTTCCAGCGCCCGCCCTCGATCGTCACCATCACGCGCGAGCGCGCGTCCATGCCGTTGTGGTCGTGCGGGCTCATCGTCATGACGCCGT
>DAOMOP010000020.1:0-18418 GCA_035444405.1 Rhodocyclaceae bacterium | reverse complement strand
GCGCTCGAGCGCCGCGGGAATCGCGTTCTGGAGCAGCAGCATCGCGTCCCACGCATGGGCGCCGAAGGTCGTCACGCTGTCCGCGCCGAAGGCCGCCTCGTAGCGCTCGACGTAGTCGATTGCGACCGTCTTCACTGCGGAGTCGGGCAGCTGGGCGGCCACCAGCACCGGTCCGGCCGGCAGGATCGTGCCTTCGACGTCGCGCCCGCCCACGCGCAGAAAGTCGTTGTTCGCGACCCCGTGCGTCTGGTAGATCGGACCGCTGTAGCCGCGCTCGCGCAGCGTCTTCTGCGGCAGCGCGGCCGGCGTGCCCGCGCCGACGATCACGATCGCGTCGGGCCGCGTGGCCATCAGCTTGAGCGCCTGTGCGGTGACGGACGTATCGGTGCGGTTGTAACGTTCGATCGTGGCCAGCTCGACGCCGCGGGTCGCCGCGTGCTTGCCGAGCTCGTCGAGCCAGCCCTCGCCGTAGGCATCCGACTGCGCGATCACCGCCAGGCGCCTGCCGCCGGCGTCGGCGACGTGCCCGATGATGCCCTCGGCCATCAGCCCGTCGTGCTGCGGCGTCTTGAACACCCACTTGCGCTTGTCGTCCATCGGCTCGACGATGCGCGACGCACCGGCGATGCTCAGCATCGGCGTGCCGCTCTCGGCCGCCGCGTCGATCATCGCCAGCGAGTTCGGCGAGATCGTCGAGCCGATGATCGCGTCGACGCGATGCTCGTCGATGAAGCGGCGCGTATTGACCGCCGCGACGGTCGGGTCGGAGGCGTCGTCGAGGACGATGTACTCGACCGCATGGCCGGCGATCTGCTGCGGGAACAGCGTCACCGTGTTCTTCTCCGGGATGCCCAGCGACGCGGCCGGGCCGGTCGTCGACAGCGTGATGCCGACCTTGATCTGCGCAGCCACCGGGCCTGCCAGCAGCAGGCCCAGCGCCAGCATGCCGACGCTCGTCCAGCGTGAACGTGTTCCAGCCATGTTCGTCTCCTCGTGTATGATCGTTCGGGTCTTCGATGAAGCGCCGTCGGCCATGCGACCGGCGGTAACGGGCCCGCGCCGCTTGAGCCGGCAGCGCTTTCATGGTGCTAGGCTAGGGTGAGGCGGCGGACTTGTCTGTCCCCCGCGATGGGGACAGCTCTGGAGCGGATGTAACCTCCCATGCAGTTGATTTCGATCCCGGAACCGGCGATGGCGCGGCTGGCAGCGCGCGAGGCCGCGGCCGACGAGGCGCTCGCCGGCCTGATCGCGTCGATCGGTGATGCGGCCTTCGGCAGCGAGGCGCTCGCGCAGCTCAACCGCTGGATGCCGATGTGCTGGTGGTCGGTGTATTGCCTGTTCGAGGACGTGCCGCCGCGGCTGCACGCATCGGGCAGCTTCGGCGTGTCCGACGGCACGCTCGATTCATGGCGCGCCTACCGCGCGTCGCTGTACCGGCGCGACGAGAGCTTCGTGTCGGCACGTGAGCAGCTCAGCGACGCGGACCTCGTGCTGCTGCACTGGCATGCGCGCGAGTTTCCGGCGCGTCACCGCGACGCGATCTATCGCCGCCATGGGCTGCGCGAGCGCTTCTCGCTCGTCGCGCCGCACGCCGGCGCGGGGCTCTTGTGCGTCAATTTCTACCGCCACGACGCGCAGCGCCCGTTTTCCGACGACGAGATCGACGCGATCCGCCGGCTCGGCCGCCCGCTGCTCGCCGCGGTGCAGCGCCACCTCGCGCTCGCCCGCAGCGCGCAGGTCGATGACGAGCCCTTGCTCACGCTCACCAGGCGCGAGCGCGAGGTGTGCGAGCGCCTCCTCAAGGGCTGGACCCACGATGGCATCGCCGCCGATCTGCGCGTGTCGCCGGCGACCGTCAAGACCTACCGCGACCGCGCCTTCGAGCGCCTCGGCATCCACCACCGCAACGAGTTGTTCGCGCTGGTGGCCGGGCGTCTCGAGCTCGAACCGCGCAAGGCGGGCTGAACGCCCGCTGCGGCGAGCGTCAGGCGAGGCGCATGATCTGGTTCAGCACCGCGCAGGCCTCGGCGAACAGCTCGTCCGACAGACGTTTCATAGGGTGCGGCGCGGCCTCGCGGACCCACGTGCTGGCTCCGCTGCGCGATCATCCCGCCAGTCGAAGGATTTCGGCTGGTGGCAAAGGACATAGCTGGTCTTGCCGGCGCGGCGCCCGCCGGCCTTGCCGACGGCGATCGCGAACGGGTTGTCGGCGTTGTATGCGGCGGTGGTCATCGGCAGTCCGATGACGAGTGAGGTGCGTTCGTTGAAGGCGCGCGGTGACAGCACCAGAAACGGGTGCCGGTCGCGCCTCTCGCGGCCGGCCTGCGGGTTGCAGTCGATCCAGACGATGTCCTGCCGCTCCGGCGCCCACGTTGCCGCGCTGCGCCGGCTCACCACCGCTCGGCGCCGACGGCCGGGGTCGCCAGCGCTTCGCCGCCGTGCCGTTGCGGGTCGAAGCGCGCGAGACGCTCTTCGAGGCTCAGGTTTTCGCGCGCGAGCGGCGTGATGACGACGCGGCCCTCTTCGACCGTGATGCGCACCACCTGCGCGCCCGCGTGTCAGATCGACACGCCGCCGCTCACCTCGAGCGTCGCACCATTCACGTAGCTCGCCTCGTCGCTGGCGAGGAACGCATAGACGTTCGCGAGCTCCTCGGGCCGGCCGACGCGCCGCAGCCAGCACGCGTCGCGGATCTGCTTCAGCACCGCCTCCGGGACGGCCTCGAGCATCGGTGTGGCGACCGCGCCGGGCACCACCGCATTGACGCGCACGCCGGCCGGGCCGAGCTCGCGCGCCCAGGTGCGCGTGAGGCCGATCACGCCGGCCTTGGACGCCGCGTAGTTGCTCTGGCCGAAGTTGCCATGCGTGCCGGCGATGCTCGAGGCATTGATGATGGCGCCGGCACCTTGCGCGAGCATCGTCGGCGCGACGGCCTGCGCGCAGTTGAAGGTCCCTTTCAGATTGACCGCGATGACCATGTCGAACTCGGCTTCGGTCATCTTGACGAGGCGGGCGTCGCGCGTGATGCCGGCGTTGTTCACGAGCACGTCGATGCGGCCGTGGCGTGCGGTGACGGCCGCGACCATCGCCTCGACGCTCGCGCGCTCGGCGACGTCGACGACGTGGCCGTCGGCGCGCCCGCCGGCCGCGTGGATCGCCGCCACGGCAGCCTCGACCTTCACGCGGTCGATGTCGCAGACGATCACGATCGCGCCCTCGGCGGCGAACTTGTGTGCGGTGGCGAGCCCGATGCCGTTGGCCGAGCCGGTGATGATGGAGATCTTGTTCGCGAGTCGCATGACGGAGGCTCCGGGTCTGAGATTCGAATTGCAGCCGCCGAGGGTGGCTGCGAGCATGAAGTAATTTGCCTGTTCATGACGTAGACGGCGCCAAGACGCAGGGCATGATGCAGTTTAATGCTTGACTCGCACAAAGTGGTGCGTATTATAGTGCTGTATTGCAGGCAGCCTGCATGTGATCGAGTGCATTCCGCACCCCTCGGCGACACCGCTGCCCGCCGCGCCACGACAGGAACCCTAGCCGATGACCGACTACACCCGCTACACCAGCCTCTCGCTCGTACGCCACGAACGCGGCATCGTCGAGCTCGTGATGGGCCGCGACGGCGCGCTGCCGGCCGCCGACCATGCCGGCCACGGCGAGCTCGCCGACATCTGGCGCGACATCGACCGCGACCCGTCCATCTCGGTGGTCGTCGTGCGCGGCCAGGCCAAGGGTTTTTCGGCCGGCGGCACGCTCGAGCTGGTCGGCGACATGATCGACAGCTTCGAGCATCGTGCGCGCGTCTGGAAGGAGGCGCGCGAGATCGTCTACAACATGATCAACTGCTCGAAGATCATCGTCTCGGCGATCAACGGGCCGGCGGTCGGCGGCGGGCTCGCGGTCGCGCTGATGGCCGACATCTCGATCGCGGCGAAGAACGCCCGCCTGATCGATGGCCACACCCGCCTCGGCGTGGCCGCCGGCGACCACGCGGCGATGATCTGGCCGCTGTTGTGCGGCATGGCGCGCGCGAAGCTGCACCTCTTGCTGTCCGACGAGGTGAGCGGCGCGGAGGCCGAGCGCATCGGCCTGGTGTCGATGGCGGTCGAGGCCGACCGCCTCGATGAGACCGCGATGGACATCGCCCGGCGGCTCGCCGCCGGCCCGCAAAGCGCGCTGCGCTGGACCAAGCACAGCCTCAACAACTGGCTGCGCCAGGCCGGCCCGATCTTCGACAACTCGGTCGCGCTCGAGATGCTCGGCTTCACCGGCCCCGAGGTGCGCGAGGGGCTCGCCGCGGTGCGCGAGCGCCGCACACCCGACTTCCCCGACGGCGCACCGTTCTGAACGGCCGCTCTCGCGCGCCAGAGCGACGATCGCCTGCCGGGGCCCGGCCTTGAACGGACCCCGACCGTCGACGCGGCGGGTTGCGGGCGCAGCCGCCGGTCTGCATGCCCTGGCCGCGCGACAAGCGACATAACGATCATCCAATCCAACCCCTGGGGAATCCGAAATGACCGCACTTGCCACGACCACCGAGATCGCCGTGATCGGCGCCGGCGCCATGGGTGCCGGCATCGCGCATGTTGCCGCGCGCGCCGGCCACACGGTGCGCCTGTACGACATGAACGCCGATGCGCTCGCGCGCGGCAAGGCCGCCATCGAAAAGGACCTGCGCTTTCTGGTCGGCAAGGGACGGCTTTCCGAGGACGAGTGCGCGGCCGCGCTGGCGCGCGTGGTGCCGACCACCGTGCTGGCCGAGCTCGCCGGCGCCGGCCTCGTGGTCGAGGCCATCGTCGAGAAACTCGAGGTCAAGCAGCAGCTTTTCCGCGAGCTCGAGAGCCTGCTCGGTGCCGATGCGATTCTCGCGAGCAACACTTCGTCGCTGTCGATCACCGCGATCGCTTCGGTGCTCGAGCGGCCGTCGCGCGTGGCGGGACTGCACTTCTTCAACCCGGCCCCGCGCATGGCGCTGGTCGAGATCGTCTCCGGCCTGGCGACCGACGAAGAGGTCGCCGCGACGCTCTACGACACCGCGCGTGCCTGGGGCAAGGTGCCGGTGCACGCGAGCTCGACGCCGGGCTTCATCGTCAATCGCGTCGCACGTCCGTACTACGCCGAAGCGCTGCGCGTGCTGGCCGAGCGCGCGGCGAGTCCGGCCACGCTGGACGCGCTGCTGCGCGAGGGCTGCGGCTTTCCGATGGGGCCGTTCGAGCTGATGGACCTGATCGGCCACGACGTCAATTACGCCGTCACGCGCTCGGTGTTCGACGCCTACTACGGCGACAAGCGCTTCACGCCCAGTCTGATCCAGCACGAGCTGGTGCTCGCCGGTCGCCTGGGGCGCAAGTCGGGTCAGGGTTTCTACGACTACCGCGACGGGGCGGCCCGCCCGCAGGCGGATGTCGAGCCGGCTGCGGGTGATGCCGCGGCGGTGACCGTGAGTGGTGAGCCAGGCATCATCGCGCCGCTGGTCGAGCGCCTGGGCGCGGCGAACGTGTCGGTCGAGCGCGTCGGCGACAGCGGCGACAAGGCCGCCGAGATGCGCGTCGGTACGGCGCGCCTCGCGCTGTCGGACGGGCGCACCGCGACCGACCGCGCGGCCCAGGAAGGCACGCCGGACCTGGTGCTGCTCGACCTCGCGCGCGACTACGCGGCGACGCCGCGGCTCGCGCTCGCGCGGGCCGAGCAGTGCAGCGAGGCGGCCTGGCGCGACGTGGTCGGCACGCTGCAGGCGGCCGGCATCGCGGTGAGCCGCCTCGACGATGTGGCCGGTCTGCTCGCCGTGCGCACCATCGCGATGCTCGCGAACGAGGCGGCCGACGCGGTCGTGCAGGGCATCGCGTCGCCGTCCGACATCGACACCGCGATGCGCTACGGCACGAACTACCCCGAAGGCCCGCTCGCGTGGGCCGAGCGCCTGGGCAGCCGCCATGTCGCGACCGTGCTCGCCAACCTCGCCGCGCACTACGGCGAGGAGCGCTACCGTACGTCGCCGTTGATCCGCCGCTGCGCGGTCGGCGGGCGCAGCCTGCTGGGGTAGCGCACTCGTCGCTGCGCGGTGGCCATCGCGCGGGGCTGCGGCACGACCTTGCGCGGGCGGCCACCGATATGTCAGGCGCGCAAGTGTGTATGATGGGGTCCTTGTGCCGGGTCGCGACTGACGATCGGACCGCGTGGCACGTCCGCCCCGATGCCGCCATGAACCGATTCCGCTTCGTCGCAGCCGCCGTGCTTGCCATCGCCGTCTCGGTGCTGGTCGGCGGCTGCGACGGTCTTGGCGGCGACCGGGCCCGGCGCACCGTCGCGGTCGGCCTGTACGAGAACGCGCCCAAGGTCTACACGGCCGAAAGCGGCCGGCCGGCCGGCTTGTTCGTGGAGCTGCTCGAGGCCGTCGCGCGTGCCGAACGCTGGCGGCTGGCGTACGTGCCGTGCGAGTGGGCTGCGTGCCTGCAGCTGCTCGAGGAGGGCCGGATCGACCTGATGCCCGACGTCGCCTTCTCGATCGAACGGGCGCGGCGCTACGATTTCCATCAGGTGTCGGTCGCCAACAGCTGGTCGCAGGTCTATGCGCATCCGGATCGGCATGTGCGGTTGCTCGAGGATCTCGCTGGCATGCGCGTTGCGGTCCTCGAGGGCGGCATCCAGCAGGATTTCCTCGCGCAGCTCCTGGCCGGCAGCGGCATCGACTACCGGCCGGTGCCGGTCGGCAGCCTCGACGAAGGCTATCGCGCCGTGCTCGAGGGCCGTGCCGACGCGGTCGTGACCAACAGCTTCTTCGCCGCACGCAACGGCCACAAGTACCGGCTCGCCGAGACGCCGATCGTGTTCCAGCCGTCCACGCTGTACTTCGCGTCGGCCAACGGCGGCAACCTCGATCTGCTTGCGCGCATCGACCTGCACCTGGAGGCGTGGCGGCGCGATGCAGGTTCGATCTACTACGACGCGATGCGCAGCACGATGGCCGCACCGCCCGAGCTGCTGGTGCCCCGCTGGGTCGGATGGTCGCTCGCGATCCTGGGGGCCGGGATGCTGCTGCTGTTCCTGCTCAGCCTGCTGCTGCGCTGGCAGGTCGCGCAGCGCACGCGGGCGCTGCTGCGCACGACCGAGGCGCTGCAGACCGAACGCGCCAATCTCGAGCACCTGGTCGCGGCGCGGACGGCGGAGCTGCAGCGCGCCAAGGACGACGCCGAGCGGCTGTCGCGGGTCAAGAGCGACTTTCTCGCCAACATGAGCCACGAAGTGCGCACGCCGATGAACGCGATCCTCGGCATGCTCTATCTCGCGCTGAAGAGCGAGCTGCCGCCGGCCGTGCGCAACCAGCTCGCCAAGGCGCAGGGGGCGGCGCATTCGCTGCTCGGGATCATCAACGACATCCTCGACCTGTCGAAGATCGAGGCCGGCAAGCTCGAAATAGAGCAGATCGAGTTCAGCCTCGACACGGTGCTCGAGCAGCTCGGCGACGCGGTCGGCTTTCAGGCCGAACGCAAGGGCATCGAGTTCCTGATCCGCTACGACCCGAGCATTCCGACGCAGCTCGTCGGCGATCCGCTGCGTCTCGGCCAGGTGCTGCTCAACCTGTGCGGCAATGCGGTGAAGTTCACCGATCACGGCGAGGTCGAGCTCGCCTTCCAGGGGCTCGACGCGACCGAGACCGACATCACGCTGCGCGTGTGCGTGCGCGACTCGGGCATCGGCATGTCGCCCGAGGTGCAGCACAAGCTGTTCGAAAAATTCTCGCAGGCCGACCAGACCACCACCCGGCGCTTCGGCGGTACCGGGCTCGGGCTCGCGATCAGCAAGAACCTCGTCGAGCTGATGGGCGGGTGCATCTGGATCGAGGCGTCGCAGCCGGGCCGCGGCACGACGATGTGCTGCAGCGTACCGCTCAGGGTCGCCCGCCAGACCCAGGCGCGCCAGCGCGCGCTGGTCGAGCAGGCCGGGCCGCTGCTCGCCGGCGTTCGCGCGCTCGTCGTCGACGACAACGAGGTCTCGCGCGCAATCCTCGCCGAGATGCTGCGCTTTCTGCGCCTCGAGGTCGTGTCGGTGCCCAACGGTGTCGCGGCGCTGGCGGCCGTGCGCGCGCCGGCCGCCGCGCCGTTCGATCTCGTGCTGGTCGACTGGCGCATGCCGGGCATGAACGGCGACGAGGTCGTGCGGCGCATCCGCAGCGATCCGGCCATCGCCCACAAGCCCAAGATCGTGATGGTCACGGCATACGGGCGCGAAGACGTGTTCCGCCTGTCCGAGCAGGCCGGGGTGGACGGCTTCCTGGTGAAGCCGGTGTCGCCGTCGACGCTGCTCGACACTGTGCTGTCCGTGCTTGGCCGTGGGCGTCTGTTCGGTGCGGCCAAGCAGGACCGCGACGGTGCCTTCGCGCTCGCAAGCAGCGGCCAGCTGGCGGGCGCGCACCTGCTGCTGGTCGAAGACAACGACATCAACCGCGAGTTTGCCGGCGAACTGCTGCGCAGCGAGGGCATCGTCGTCGATGAAGCGCACAACGGCCTCGAAGCGGTGGAGAAGGTGCGGCTTCATGCCTACGATGCGGTGCTGATGGACGTGCAGATGCCGCAGATGGACGGCCTCGCGGCGGCCCGGCGCATTCGTGCGCTGGGCGAGCAGCCGGGCGGCGAGCGCTATGCGCGCCTGCCGATCATCGCGATGACCGCGCTGGCGATGGCGAAGGACGCCGAGCAAAGCCGCGCGGCCGGCATGAACGACCACGTCACGAAGCCGATCGCGCCGGATCGTCTGATGGCGGCGCTGGCCAAGTGGGTGGCGCGGCCTGCCGGCGAGACGGGTCACGCGGCCCGCCTGGCCGCTGCCGGCAGCGTGCAACGCGGCGGGCTGCCGGCGGATCTTGCAGCGCTCACCGGCGTCGATGCGGGCGAGGGCGTGCGGCGCATCGGCGGCAAGCCCGAAGCCTATCGCCGGCAGCTGCGCCGCTTCGCCGAGCACTATCGCAACGCGGTCGGCGAGCTGCGCCGCCTTGCCGCGCAGTCCGGTCCGCAGCAGGCCGGCGAATACTGCCATGCGCTGAAAGGGGTTGCCGGTAACCTCGGTGCGCAAGACGTGTTCGAGCAGGTCGGTGCCGCCGAGGCCTGCTTCCGGCAGGGCCGACACCCGGACGAGGCCGCGCTCGATCGCCTGCACGAGGCCTTGCAGCAGGTCGTGGCCGAGATCGACGGCCTCGAGGCCGCGATCACCGGCGTGCCCGCCGTCGCGGTCGATCCCCTGGGGCCGGAGCAGGTCCGTACGCTGATCGATCAGCTCGACCATGCATTGAGATACGATCTGGGCGCCGCCGAGGCGCTGATCGAGACACTGCGCGGCGGTGTCGCCGGCACGCCGCTCGCTGCCGACGTGGCGACGCTCGCCGAGCGCATCGACGTCTTCGACCTCGACGCCGCCCTCGCACAGCTGCACACGCTGCAAGTCCAACGGCTGGACAATACGCCATGAACGAAACTTCTAACGGACCGACCGACCATCGACCGCGCATCCTGCTCGTCGACGACGCGCACGAGAACCTGCACGTGCTGATGAACATCCTGCGCGACGACTACGCGATCATCGCCGCGACCAACGGCGACAAGGCGCTCGAGCTGGCGCGGCGTGCGCCCCGCCCGGATCTGATCCTGCTCGACATCAAGATGCCGGGCATCGACGGCTACTCGGTGCTGTCCGAGCTGAAGATCGACGCGCATACGGCGGCGATACCGGTGATCTTCGTGACCGCCCTGTCCGACGCGGCCGACGAGGCGCTCGGGCTGCGGCTCGGCGTGGCCGATTACATCACCAAGCCGATCAACCCGGATCTCGTCCGCGCGCGGGTGCGCACCCAGCTCGAGCTGCATCGGCTGCGGCGCAATCCGGTGATGTTCGACGTCGTCGCGAATGCGGAGTGTGGGCGGGCCGCCTCGCTGCTGGTGGTCGACGACATGCCCGAGAACATCCACCAGCTGCTCGAGGCCCTCAAGGACCGTTATCGCATCCAGGTGGCCAGCTGTGGCGCGAAAGCACTCGAGATCGTGCACGGCTCCAATCCGCCCGATCTCGTGCTGCTCGACGTGGTGATGCCCGGCATGGACGGCTACGAGGTATGTCGCCGCATCAAGGCGACGCCGGTCGGCAACCGGATCCCGGTGATCTTCGTCACCGTGGTCGACGAGACCGAGCACAAGATCCGCGGCTTCGAGCTCGGAGCGGCCGACTACGTCACCAAGCCGTTCGACATCGACGAGGTGCATGCGCGCATCCGCACGCACCTCGAGCTCGCCCGGCTGCATCGCTTTCTCGATGATCTGGTCGCGCAGCGCACGACCATGCTGCAGATCAGCGAGGAGAAGTACCGCGTCCTCGCCCATCGCGATCCGCTCACGGCGCTGCCCAACCGGGTGCTGTTCACCGAGCTGCTGGCCCATGCGGTCCACCATGCCGAGCGCAATCGGGGGGCTTTCGCGCTGTTGTGCCTCGGGCTCGACCAGTTCAAGGCCGTCAACGAGAGCCTCGGCCGCAGCGTCGGCGACCTGGTGCTGATCGAGGTGGGCCGGCGGCTGCAGGAGCTGCTGCCCGAGAGCGCTGCGATCGCCCGCATCGGCGGCGACGAGTTCGCGATCATTCTCGAGCGCGACGAATCGATGGCACGCATCGACCTGACCGCGCAGCGCATCATCGACACGCTGGCCGAGCCGTTCGTGCTCGAAGGTCGCACCGTATATATCGGCGCGAGCGTCGGTGTCGCACTCTATCCATCCGATGGCGCCACGCCCGAGTCGCTGCAGGCCAGCGTCGACGCCGCCCTGCGTCAGGCCGAGACGCGCGGCCGTGGGATGCTGCGCTTCGCGTCGCCGGATCTCGCCGCCCGTGCCCGCGCCCGCCTGACGCTCGAAGCGGACTTGCGCCATGCGCTGGAGCGCGGCGAGCTGGCGCTGCACTACCAGCCGCTGGTTGATCTGATCAGCGGGCAGGTGGTCGGAATCGAGGCGCTGGCGCGCTGGCCGCATCCGGAGCGCGGCATGGTCTCGCCGGCCGAGTTCATTCCGCTTGCCGAGGAAAGCGGTCTGATCGTGCAGCTCGGCGACTGGGCGCTGCGCGAGGCGTGCCGGCAGATGAGGACGTGGTCCGAGGTCGGGCTCGCGCCGCGGCGGATGGCCGTGAATGTCTCGGCCGTGCAACTCAGCCACGGCCGGCTGCTCGCGTCGGTCCGCGAGGCGCTCGACGAGAGCGGCATCGCGCCCGAGCAACTCGAGCTCGAGATTACCGAGAGCTTCGTGATGGCCGACCGCGAGCACTCGGTCCGGCTGCTGGCCGAGCTGCGAAAGCTGGGCGTGCGCCTGTCGATCGACGACTTCGGCACCGGCTACTCGTCGCTCGCCTATCTGCAGCAGCTCGAGGTGCACAAGCTCAAGGTCGACATGTCCTTCGTGCGCGACATGACCACCAATGCCGGCAACGCTTCGATAGTCCGCGCCATCGTCGCGCTCGGCCACAGCCTCGGCCTCGAGGTCGTCGCCGAAGGGGTGGAAGTGGCCGGCCAGGCGCGCTATCTGCGGTCGCTGAACTGCGACACGATGCAGGGCTATCTGGTCAGCCGCCCGTTGCCAGCCGACGAGATCGGTGCGTTTCTGACGACTTTCCACCCGTCACCGGTCGAGACCGACGAGCAGGCGCTGCGGCCTTGACCGTGTGCGACGCGTGGTAGTGTTTCAGCGGGTCTTGCGACGGGTCGATTTGCGCTTCGTGCCACGCTCGGCGCGCACCGCAGCTTTCTGCGCTGGTGGTCTGCCGCCGCCGTCCGCCTGTTCCAGCCACAGCAGCGCATCGGCATACGACATGAACTGCTCGAGGTATTCGGGCGAGACGTCGCGCATCTGCCGCAGCGCTTGCAGCACGAGAAAATGCGAATTGAGCGGGCCGGCGCTCTGCGGCGCTTGCGCGAAGGCGCGGGCGAGCTGGCGGTCGACGCTGAGCCGCGACCAGGTGCTGCGGAAGTAGCGCAAGGCCTTGAGCTCGCCGCCGGGCTCGAACGGGTCGCCATTGTCTGCGGCGACGCCACCCGAGCCCTCTGTCGTTGCGTGTCGTGCGATGTGGGCGAGCAGCGCGCCCAGAGGGCTGCCTCCGCCTTGCGTGTCCAGCCGGGCGAGGAGCCGGTGCAGTCGGCCGAAATCCGCGGTCTCGAAGTGCTGCCGCAACGAATCCGCCGACTCGGGGAAGCGCAGCGTGCCGCCGTCGAGTGCGTCGCGGGCGTCCCGCTCGGCCAGATCCAGGCGCTCGCCGTATTCGGCCAGGGCACGCGCGAGGCGGCGATCGAGCACGCGCCGGGCCGCGCCGCCCTGACTCGCCGCATGTCCGGCCAGCGCCTCGATGAAACGCAGGCCGACCGGATCGAAGCGCTGCGCACCGCGCGCGCGCAAGGCTTCGATCTGCGCGCGTGCGGCTGGCGTCGCGAGTGCGCCGTTACCGCAGGCCGCGCCCTGCGCCGACACGGCATCGTCCGCCATGTCGGCGCCGACGTGCCGGCGCGGGTTCTCAGCCATGGACGGCGGGGTGTCAGCCATCGCTGACCGTGCCTGTCTTGGCCGCCTTCGGAACCGGCGCCATTTCGACGCGCCGGTTGCGCGATCGCCCTTCGGCCTCGGCATTGGATGCGACCGGCTGCTCGGCCCCGAAGGCCGCGGCGAAGATCGACGAGGCGGGGATGCCTTCGTCGATCAGCGCACGCGTCACGGTCAGGGCCCGCTGCGCGGAGAGCTCCCAGTTGTCGGCGAATCGCCGGTTGCCGCCATGCACCGGCTGGTCGTCGGTGAAGCCGCTCACCATCAGTATCTCGTCATGGAGCGCGAGATAGCTGGCGAGCAGCGGCGCGAGGCTGTCGAGCAGCTGCCGCCCCTCGGGCTGCAGCGCGTCGGAGTTGAGCGCGAACAGCACGCTGCCGCTGATGCCGATGCGCCCGTCGTTCAGCGTGACGCGCCCGGCGGCGAGCGGCACGGCCAGCGCTTTTTCCAGCGCCTCCTGGCGCTGTTCCGCGATGCGGCGTCTCTCCACCTCGGCCTCCAGGCTCGTCGCCAGCTCCAGCTGCACGCCGAGCACGCCGACCAGGATCAGCACGAAGGCCCCGAGCAGGCCTGCCATCAGATCGCCGAACACGCCCCAGGCGGGCGCGGAGTGCTCGATGCCGGCGTCGATCTCGTCCATCGTCAGGCCTCGCCGGCCAGCACCGCCTGCCGGCCGGAAAGCTGCTGCAGGTCTTCGACGATCTGCCGTTGCGACATGATCGAAAGGTCGATGATCTCGCGCGCCTGCGCGACGTAATAGGCGAGCTGCTCGTCGCTGCGCGTCATCGACTTGCCGAGCGCGCCTTCGATGCGCGCGAGCGCGGCCATCAGCCGGTCGTTCGATTCGCCGAAGCGCTGCACCGCGAGCCCGAAGGCGTCGGCGAGGCTCGCCACCTCGACGGCGCCGCCGGCGATCCGGCCGGCCGCCTCGGTGATCCGGGCGGACTCCGCGTCGATGCGCGCGTCGAAGCGCGTGCCGGCGCGCTCGAGCAGCGTCGCGGACGAAGTCACCAGCGCGTCGATCGCGTCGCGCTGTTCGGTCGACGCGTGGTTGATCGCGTCGAGCAGCGCCCCCAGCGTCTCCATGATGCGGCTGCGCTCGGCCAGCAGCGCGTTGTCGCGCGCGATGCTGGCGGACAGCTCGTGGCGCAGCTCTCCGATGACCTCGGCGGCTGCGCGCGGCGCCTGTTCGGCGGCCGCGACGAGACGGGCGACTTCGGCGATCGTGCCGCTCGCCTGCTCGCGGGTCGCGGTGGTGATCTCGCGCGCGGTCTCGGCGACGGTTTCGCAGATCTGCTGCTGCTGCGCGAGCGTGTGCGCGCCGGCCTGCCGCCATTCCTGCTGCAGCGATGCGGCCATCGACGCGAGTGCCGCGGTCAGCGCCGCGCGCCGTGCCTCGTCGCCGGCCGCAAGCTCCGCCTGCACGGTCGCGGCGGTTTCGCCGATCGTCGCGAGCAGTGTGGCGCTCTCCTGCGCGAGACCCTTCGTCGTCGTCGCCAGCTCGGTCCGCAGTGCCGCGTGGGCCGCTTCCACCGACGACAGCAGGGCGGCGGAGCGTTGCTCGAAGGTGTCGGCATAGGCCGAGAGGGACTCGTTCATCGCGGCGGTGAGCCGGTCGCTCGCGCGTTCGTGCTGCGCGAGCGCCGCTGTCCAGGTGTCCGCGACCTGCGCGACGCGGACGTCGAAGCGCTCCGAGATGCCGCCGAGCTGTGCGGCGACCGCGTCGGCGACGCGTTCCTGCAAGGCTGTCGTTTGTTGCGCGATGCCGGCCATCGTCGCGGCCACGACGGGCTGCATCGTCTCGCCGGCCAGGCGGGCGCTTTCGGTCAGGCTCTCCTTGAGCGAGCGGTCCACCGACGCCGCCAGCTCCGCGTAGGTCGTTCCGGCCTCACGATAGAAGCGCTCCTGCCCGGCGAGCTGGCGCGCGTCGGACTCGCGGCCCTGACGCTCCATTCGCGCCATCATCGCCTCGAGCTTGTCCACGAGCTCGGGCAGGGCCCGGGCCTGCAGCTGCACGGCCTGGAAGGTCTCCTGGCGTTGGTGGGCGAGCGAGAAGCCGCGCAGCGTGGTGGCGATCCGGGTGTCGAGCAGCTGCGAGGCGCACAGCCGCGCGCGCCGGCACAGCACCGAAATGAGGCCCAGCATTGCAGACGCGGCCACCCCCGCTACCGAGGTGCCGAACGCGACCCCGAGTCCCTTGACCGGGGCGGCGAGCGCGCTGCGGATGGCGTGCAGATCGGTCGTGCCTTCCAGCGCGATCACCGCGCCGTTGAGCGTGACCAGCATGCCGAGAAAGGTGCCCATCATCCCGAGCAGCACCAGCAGCCCGACCAGATAAGGCGTCACCGCCGGGCCGGGCAGGCCGACGCGCTCGCCTTCGATGCGCAGGCGCACCGGGTTCTGCAGCGCGGCGGGCAGCCGGGCGAGCCATTCGCCCGGGTGCGACAGGTTTTCGGGGATCGCCGCAAGCGCCCGCGCCAGCGCGGCCGTGGCACGATCGAAGCGCAGCATCTCGACGGCGCCCGCCATATACACGGCGCCGATCAGCGCCGTCATCGTGAGCGCGAGCTCGCTCGAACCGGCATAGCCGGCGCCCACCCAGCCCACCGCGGCCAGGCCGACGAAAAAGGCCGCCACGCAAATCATTCTGTTCATTGCTTGCTTGTTTCCTCGTTCTCCAGCGCCGCGAGCAGCCCCGCAACCGGCTGCAATCGCAGCTCCAGCTCGGCAAGCAGCACTGCCTGCATCTGCCGACCGAACTCTGCGACCCATCCGCCGGGCTGCATCGGTCGGTCCGGGTTGTCTGCCGCATGTGCCTCGGCCGGCATGTCCGACATGCTTGGCAAGGGCGGCTCGGCCGGACTGTGCAGCATGATTTGTGCCGCACGGTGCGCGTCGCGCAGCTGCTCGAAGTGCCTTTGCAGCAGCGCCGGCACCGTCGCCAGCAGATCGCGCTCGCGCGCTGCCAGCGCCTGGTCCATCATGGCATCGAGCGCCGCGAGCCGTTGCAGCGCAGGTGAACGCCTTGCCAGCGCCGCCCGGACCGTCGCCCGCAGAGGGGCGATTTTCGCACTCATGTCGCGCTGATGTGCGACATAGTGGCGATGCCAGGGCGCAAAGTCGGCCGCGCCTTCGCCCGCCGCGTTCGCCGCCGGCGCGGGTGAAACGTCTCGTGCGTTGCCGGGCGCGAGCACGTCATCGGCGCGGATCGACGCCGTCAACACGCTGCGCAGACGCTCGAACGTTTTGCGCATGGTCTCGCATTCGGGCGATGGCGACGGAGTCGGAACAGCCGACGTACCGGCCGTACCGGCATTGAGCGCGGAATATAGCGACAGCGCATCCGCGAGGCTCAGCCACTGGCCGAGCCGATCGGCGAACGGCTGCTTCGACTCGCAGGTGTCCGTTCCCGCCAGGTCCGTCAGGACACGAACCAGCCTGGAAGCATTGAAACGGTTACGCGACGATTCGTGCACCATGCCGATGATCGACGCCTGAGCGGCGAAAAAGGGGCAAGGCTACTACAAAGCGTGCGGCAGGGATGGTTCGGGGTGTGTCCGAGCGACCGTCCGTGCGCTTCGTCGTCGAATGCGGATCAGTAGTGGTAGCGCAATTGCGCCAGCAGCAATGAGTCCGTATCGACCTTGTACACCATGCGGTGCTCGTCGGTGATGCGCCTGGACCAATAGCCGGCAAGGGCGTGTCTGAGCGGCTCGGGTTTGCCGATGCCCGAGAAAGGTTCGCGCATGGTTTCGCGGATCAACTGGTTGATTCGCGAAACCATGCGTCGGTCCTGCTGCTGCCAATAAAGGTAGTCTTCCCATGCGGCTTCGGCGAAGATCAGCCTCATTCGTCGAGCTTCCGCTCCTGGCCTCCGCCAGCATCGAGCTGCGCGACTGCGGCAAGCAGCCGTCGCGCGTTCTCGGGGCTACGCAACAGGTACGCGGTTTCCTCGAGGGCCTGGAAATCCTCGAGCGACAGCATCACGACCGAGGCCTGTCCGCTGCGGGTGATGATCAGGGGCTCGTGGTCGTTACATACGCGCTCCATCGTGCTGGCCAGGTTCGCTCGCGCTGCGGTATAGGATATGGCGTCCATCGGGATCTCCGTACATGTACGGCAAACTGTACGTTACCGGCCGAGCTTTGTCCAGTCGCATTCATGACATTGCGCTTGAGTGGGTGCCCGGCAAGTCGGGCGCGGCTCCCGCGTCGATCCGGGCCCTGCGCACGGTGGCACAAGCCGGTTCGGCCGGCGCAGCGCTCGCTGGACTACCCGGTCGCTGCGCGACGGAGGGTCGGCTTTGTACAGCCGACCCGTTCCGCAGGCGCGGAGCAGTGCTCCGCGAAACCACTGCTCCACCCTCCCCGAGGGAGGGTGATCGCCGCTTGGGGCGGCCCGGTGCAGCGCTTACACGCGCTCGATCGCCAGCGCGATGCCCTGGCCGACGCCGATGCACATCGTCGCGAGCCCGTAGCGCCCGCCGCTCGCCTCGAGTTGCGCGAGTGCGGTCGTGACCAGCCGCGCGCCCGAGGCGCCGAGCGGGTGGCCGATCGCGATCGCGCCGCCGTTCGGGTTCACGTGCGCCGCGTCGTCGGGCAGGCCGAGCTGGCGCAGCACCGCGAGCGCCTGCGCGGCGAAGGCCTCGTTGAGCTCGATCGTGTCGAAGTCGGTGACCTGCATCGACAGGCGCGCAAGCAGCTTCTGCGTCGCCGGCGCCGGGCCGATGCCCATGATGCGGGGCGCCACACCGGCGGCGGCCGAGCCGAGGATGCGCGCGCGCGGGGTGAGGCCGTGGCGCTTGACGGCCGCCTCGGAGGCGAGCAGCACCGCCGCGGCGCCGTCGTTGACGCCCGAGGCGTTGCCGGCGGTGACGGTGCCGTCGGCGCGCACGACGCCCTTGAGCTTCGCGAGCGCCGCGGGCGTCGTGTCCGGGCGCGGGTGTTCGTCCTGCGCGACGACGAGCGGCTCGCCCTTCTTGCGCGGCACCGTGACCGGCGTGAGCTCGGCGTCGAAGAAGCCGCGTGCGGCCGCCGCCGCCCAGCGCTGCTGGCTGCGCAGCGCGAAGGCGTCCTGGTCGGCACGGGCGACGCCGAAGTCGGTCGCGACGTTCTCGGCGGTCTCGGGCATCGAGTCGATGCCGTACTGCGCCTTCATCAGCGGATTGACGAAGCGCCAGCCGATGGTCGTGTCCTCGATCTTCGCCGCCCGCGAGAATGCCGACTCGGCCTTGGCGAGCACGAACGGCGCGCGGCTCATGCTCTCGACGCCGCCGGCGATCATCAGCTCGCTCTCGCCGGCGGTGATCGCGCGCGCGGCGCTGCCGATCGCGTCGAGGCTCGAGCCGCACAGGCGGTTGACGGTGCCGCCGGGCACGGTCTCGGGCAGGCCGGCGAGCAGCGCCGCCATGCGCGCGACGTTGCGGTTGTCCTCGCCGGCCTGGTTCGCGCAGCCGTAGATCACGTCATCGACGGCGGCCCAGTCGACGCCGGTGTTGCGCGCGACGAGCGCCTTGATCGGCAGCGCGGCGAGATCGTCGGCGCGCACGGAGGACAGGCTGCCGCCGTAGCGGCCGAAGGGGGTGCGAATCGCGTCGCAGAGGTATACGTGTCGGGTCATGTCGGGATCGGGTTTCGAATCATTGGAAACGGCAAGGCGACGCCCCGGCCATTCTGCAGGGCCGGGGCGTCGCATCCGGTGTGTCGGTCTCAAGGGAACGCCGGGCGGTCCCGGGTTTCCTTGGGGTGGTCAATACGTCTCGATATGCAGCCGCCCGGCGGCGAGGAGCTGCGGCCGCAACTGGTCCCAGTCGCGCCCGGCGCTGCGGCAGATGTCGCGGAAGGCCTCGATGACGCCGG
>DAOMOP010000019.1:26838-32828 GCA_035444405.1 Rhodocyclaceae bacterium | reverse complement strand
GAAGGCCCCGCCCATGCGCTCGATCTGGAACATCGGCCCGAAGCGGGTCAGCACGCGCGCCTCGAGCAGGCGCTTGAGGCGGTCGATGATCTCGTTTTCGCCGAGCTCGAGCCGCTGTGCGACGGCCGCGAACGGTCTGCGCACGAGCGGAAAGCCGCCCTGCAGGGCATTGATGATGCGCCGGTCGGTGTCGTCGAGCGGGGTGCCGAGATGGCGGCTGGCGTCATCCATGCGGGGGATTCCTCGTTTCGTCGGGCAGGTAGCGCGCGCCGCGCTGCTTGAAGCGCCGCGTGCTGAACAGGATGTCGTGGGGCCAGCGGTCGAGATCGAGCCGTGCGGCGAGGGCGTCGCGTGCGGCGGCCACGGCCTCGCGCGACTTGCCGTGGATCATGCAGAACAGGTTGTAGGGCCAGCGCGGTGCGGCGCGGCGACGACGGTAGCACAAGGTCACCGCCGCTTCGGCGCCGAGGCGCTTGCCGAGCGCGCTGACCAGCTCGTCGGGCACGTCCCACACGCACATCGCGTTGGCGCGGAAACCCAGCTCGTGATGGCGCACGACCGCGCCGAAGCGCTTGATCAGGCCTTCTTCCTGCCAGCCGCGAATCAGCTCCAGCGTCATCGCCTCGGACAGCTCGGCCTTGCGCCCGAGCGCGTCGAACGGCTGCGGCTCCAGCGGCAGTCCGGTCTGCAATGCGCTCATCAGCCGGCGCTCGAACTGCGGCAATGAACAGGCCGAGGACGCCAGCGGCGGAAGCGGTGCGCCGCCCGTGCTCGCGCCATCGCGCGCGCGGCCGGCGAGGCAGAATCCCAGGTCGATGTGGAACTCCTCCTCGAGCGGCAGCACGATCACGTCGCAGCCGGTATCGCGTTCGATGGCGGCGACGACTGCGTCGAGCCGCTCGCCCGACTCGGCCGTGATCACGAACCACAGGTTGAAGCCGTGCTCGCGCAGGTAGTTGTGGTTGACCTCGGGGGTGGCGCTGACCCGGTCGGCAACGGCTTCGATACGATCGGCCGGAGCACTCAGCGCAGCCAGTGCGCTCGCGCCGATGCGTCGCGGCGCGAACACCGCGCCGATGCGGCTGATCACGCCCTCGTGTGCTAAGCGCCGGTAGCACTCCAGCACGGTGTCCTCGTCGCTGCCGACAGCCGCCGCGATCGCTTCGAAAGGCCGCGGGCACAGCGGAAAATCGCGCTGGTAGTCGTTGAGCAGGCGGAAGGCGAGCGGGTCGGCGCCCGCCTCGTCGCCCGCCGCGAGGCAATCGGCGCGGTCGCGGTGCATGTCAGAAACCGGTTCGGAAGGCACGGTGGGTGAAGAAGATGCCGCTCGGGCTGGTGGCCGGCAGTTCGGCCAGCTGCTCGCGCGTCCGCGTGTCGTAGACCACGACCTTGTTGTCGTCGCGCGCCGAGATCCACACGGCCTCACCCTTGGGCGTGAACTCCATGTGCAGAATGGCTCGCCCGGGCTGGAAGCTGTGCACGACCTCGTTGCTGAGCGTGTCGATGATCTGCATCCAGCCGTTGTCGGGGAATGCGAAATTGACCCAGATCTCGCGCCCGTCCGGGCGCGACATCACGAACACCGGCTGGCTCTTGACCGGGATGCGGCCGACCTCCTTCCAGCTGCCGAGCTCGACGACCAGCACCTCGTGGCGGCCGATGGCGGGCAGATAGGCGCGCCCGCCGGCGATCGCCCAGCCGCGCAAATGCGGCATCTTGTAGACCGGCAGGGGTTCTTCGCCGCGACCGTAGCCCGGCAGGATCGTCTTGACGCCTTGCTCGGTCTGCCACAGGTCGAGCATCGACAGCCCGTCCTCGCCGAACAGGCCGGCGATGTAGTAGCGCCCGTCGGGCGTGATCAGCGCATCGTAGGGCTGTTTGCCGGCCTTGAAGCGCTCGGTGGTCGGATTGGCAGGGTCGGAGAAGTCGGTCAGCCAGATCTCGCCGGCCTCGAACAGCGAGTAGATGAAGCGGTTGCCGGGCAGGTCGCGCAGGCCGACGACCTTCGCGCGCTGGCCCTGGTCACCGTAGACGGCGGGCACTTCGGCGATCGGCTCGAGCGTTTCGGCATCGAATGCGCGGATGCCGCCGGGCTCGTAATTCTGTGCGACGAGAATGCGTCCGTCCTGGGAGATGGCGCCGCCGATGGCGTTGCCGGCCTGCACGACGCGGCCGACGATGCTCGCGGTGAGCAGATCCACCTTGGTCAGTGCGCCGTCGCGGCCGAACACGTAGGCATGGCGGCTGTCGCGCGAGTACACGACCGACGCGTGCGAAAGGTCGCCGAGGCCGGACACCTGGGCGAGCGAGCTCTTCCCGGTGGTCTCGACGATCTGCACCTGACCGGTGGCACGCTCGATCACGACACCGAGGTCACCGGTACCGCGCTGCATCGCCGGCGCTGCGGCTGCGCTGGCCGACAGCAGCAAGGCCGGCAGCGTCCAGCCGACGCGCCTCATCAATCCTGCAAACATCATCGCTCCCTTAGTTCAAGTTCATTGTTGCGCCTCGCGGCGCGCGCGCGCGGCCGCCTGGGCGGCGGCATCCTCGGGAAAGCCGGCCATCAGCTGCTCGACCACCCAGGCGGCCTCGGCTTCGCTCAGAATGCCGCGAAACGGTGGCATCGGCGTGCCGGGGCGCCCGCCGACGATGGTCGCGACCAGGCCCTCGGCGGGCTTGTCGCGCAGCGCCTCCACTGTCAGCGCCGGCCCGAGGCCGCCCTGCAGGGTCAGGCCGTGACAGGAGCCGCAGTCCTGCCGCACCATGTGGACCAGCTCGCGCTGGCGCTGCGGGTCGGGCGCCGTCGACTCGGCGTGCACCCCACCGGCCAGCAGGGCCGCGGCACAGGTTGCGACCGGCAGGCGCAAAGCTCGCATCAACACTTCAACAAACCTCGTCATTTTCTCATGTGATGGCACGGACCACCCGTGCAGCACGATGCCATCGAACCCGAACTGCCGGACCAGTATCGGCCGGCGGCAACGGACCCATCCTTGATTTGGGTTAATTTACCTGACTCCCAGTAGGGATAAAGTGGCGCCACACGCGCGCCTTCCGCGCCATAACAATACCGCCGTGAGGACGGGTCCTTGCAGCGTGACTGGAGAGCCACCGATGAGCGAGCAAGTCGGCCTTGATAGCGAAGGGGTCTACGCGGCCAAACCGCACACGAAACGCCAGCCCGGCAGAGTGTACCTGGTCGGCGCCGGTCCCGGCGACCCCGAATTGCTGACTCTCAAGGCCGCCCGGCTGCTTGCCGAAGCCGAGGCGGTGGTGTTCGACAACCTGGTCGGCGAGGCCGTCATGGCGCTCGTCAATCCGCGCGCGCGGCGGATCTATGCCGGCAAGCAGGCGGGCAATCATGCGCTGCCGCAGGAAGAGATCAACCAGCTGCTCGTCGCGCTGGCCTGCGAGGGACTCAACGTCGTACGGCTCAAGGGGGGTGACCCGTTCATCTTCGGCCGTGGCGGGGAAGAGATGGAAGAGTTGCTCGCAGCCGGCATCGAATGCGAGGTGGTGCCCGGCATCACCGCGGCGTCGGGCATCTCGGCCTGTACGCGCATTCCGCTGACCCATCGCGAGCATGCGCGCTCGCTGATCTTCACGACCGGTCACCTCAAGGATGACACCGTCAATCTCGACTGGCCGGCGCTGGCGCGCCCCGGCCAGACCGTGGTCATCTACATGGGCCTGGGCGCCCTGGAGATCATCTCGCGCGAGCTGATCGCCCACGGCCTGCCGGGCGACACGCCCGCCGCCGCGATCCACGCGGGTACGACTCCGCGCCAGGTCACGCTGATCGACACCGTCGCCGGGCTTCCCGGCGCGGTCAAGCGCGCCCGTCTGCGCTCGCCGTCGCTGATCGTGATCGGTTCGGTCGTCTCCCTGCACGCGCTGCTCAACGACATGCAGGCCGAGCCGGAGGTGGCGGTCGAGGCATGACGACGGCGTGACGACCACGCTCGCCAAGGACGCCCGACACGCGCCCGCCGGCTGCGGCGCGTATTGGGCTATAATGCCGCCCTCGCCGGCATAGCTCAGTTGGTAGAGCAACCGCCTTGTAAGCGGTAGGTCGTCTGTTCGAGTCAGACTGTCGGCACCAGCAAATCACTGGCTTGGTTCGGCCGCGCAGGCCGGCCTCTCGTGCTTTTCGGGCTGGGTGTAACCGTTATGTGACCCAGCCGTCTTCATGGCTGGCAGGCGTCGCCGACTTGCTTGGCATACCCTTCTGACGTTGTTCGGGCGTGCATCGCGTGGCCGCTCAGCCGAGGCCACTTACCAGTTCGAGGTTCAGCGCGCGCTCGGCGAGCCAGATCAGGGCGACGCACAGCGTCAGCAGCGAGCCCAGCGCGAAGACGCCGTGCCGATAGACGCCGGTGTTGCGCAGTGCGAAGGCTGCCGGGACGGTCGCGGCGACGATCGCCAGCTGGCCAAGCTCGACGCCGACATTGAACGCGAACAGCGACAGCAGCAGTGCGCCGGGGGCGAGCCCGAGCTCGACCAGCACGCTCGCGAAGCCGAAGCCGTGGATCAGCCCGAAGCAGAAGGCGACCACCCAGCGGCGGCGCTCGACGGCCGGCCACAGGTTGTTCGCCGCGGCGAGCGCGACCGACAGTGCAATGGCCGATTCGACCAGGCGGGAGGGTAGTGCGATCCAGCCCAGCACGGCGGCCGACAGCGTGAACGAGTGCGCGACCGTGAATGCGGTGACGACCCACAGCACCTCGCGCAGTGCGTCGCCGAGCCGGTTGGCGCCGCGCCAAGCGCCGTCGGCGCGCACCAGCACCGCCGGCAGCAGCAGCGCGACCAGGAAAAGGATGTGGTCGAAGCCGATCCAGATGTGCCAGATGCCTTCGACCAGGTATTGGCGGAACTGGGTGAGGCGTGAAGGAGCCTCGGCGCCGAAGCGCTGCGTGCCGCTGTCCGGGCCGAGCACGGCGCTGTGGGCGGTGCCGTCGATGGTGAGGCGCAGCAGGCCGCGGTGCAGGCCGTCGAGCTCGAAGAGCAGCCGATAGCGCACCTCCAGTTCGCCCGCGGCCTGCGGACAGCTGCCGTCAAGCTGCAGCACGGCGTAGCCGCCGTCGCTGTGCGTATCGACCTGCAGGCCGATCGGCCGCAACGCGCAGCGACCGCCGCGCGCGAGTTCGAGGCGGCTCAGCGCCCACGCTTCGACGGCGGCGCGGCGCGTGCGCAGCTCGCCCCAGTTGATCGCGCCGTTGCCGTCGCCGTCGAGTCCGAGGGCGAAGTCGATGTCGCGCAGCGCGATGTCCCACTGCGCGGAGAGCGCCGCGCCGTCGGCGTCGACGACCAGGTAGCTGTCGCTCGCCTTGTGCGCCCACGCCGGGCACTGGGCGACGAGCAGCGCGAGGAGGAGGGCGAGCCGCAGCGTCATCGCGTGCCGTCCTGCCGGTTTGCGGGCTGGCCGAGTTGATGGGCGAGGTCGCGCAGGTGGGCATCCTCGAATGCGCTGGTCTCGAGCCAGTCGAGCGCTGCGCGGGCGGGTGCGGGATCGCGCGCGGCCGCCGCCGCTTCGAGCAGGATGCGCGCGTCGCGCGGTTCGCGCTGGACGCGGAAGTTCTCGGCGGCGAGCGCGAGCGCGGTGGCCGGCTCGCGCTCGATCCGCAGGTGAAAGCGCGCCTCCTCGGCGCGGTGGGTGGTGTCGCCACGCAGCCGCGCGGCGGCGTAGCGGTCCGCGAGCGCCTGCCGGTGGGCCGCGGCTGCCGACAGGCCGAGGCGGGTCTCGGCCTCGGCGAGGCGCAGCAGCAGCACGTCGGACGCCTCCCAGCCGGCGAGCGCTTCGACGACCTCGGCCGGACGGTCGCGATCGAGCAGGAAGTCGGTCCACGCGGCGAGCAGATAGGTGTCGTCCTGCCCGATCGCCAGCGCCTCGCGGTAGTGGCGCTCGGCGTCCTGCGGCCGTCCGCGCCAGGCGGCGACCTCGCCCAGGCGGGTCAGCAGCCATTGGCGGTTGCCTGGGGCGCTCGCCGCGG
>DAOMOP010000019.1:0-26828 GCA_035444405.1 Rhodocyclaceae bacterium | reverse complement strand
CAGGAAGTAGCCGTGCACCGAGTGCGCCTCGCGCCCGTCCTCGACCGTCTTCTTCGCCGCGGCCAGCGCCTGTGCGAGCGTCGCGTCGGCCTTGTCCAGTTGGCCGGTATAGGCGAGCAGGAGGCCGCTGCAGCCGCCGGCGAGGACGTCGCGGCCAAGCCTTGCGAGCGCCTCGCACTCCTCGGCCGCACGCGCGTAATCGGCACGTACCAGATGGATCGCGCCGCGCCACGCATGCGCTCCGGCGAGATCCGGGTCGCGCACGAGCGCCGCGGCGAAGTCGTCCAATGCCGCGTCGAATTCGTGGCGGTACTGCAGCAGCATGCCGCGCACGAGCAGCAGGGGTGCCGGGAGTGGCTCGGCGAAACGTCCGACGACCGCATCGGCATAGCCCACGTAGCGCGGATCGCCCTGGGCCAGCGCGTATTCGAAGTACTTGCGCGCCAGCTCGGCCGCGGCCTGTCGGTCCTGCGGTGCGCGCCCGACCGCCGCCCGCAACGCGGCCAGCTCTTGCGCCTCGGCATCGCGCGCCCGGAACGGCAGCCGCTCGATGACGACGTCGTCGTCCGCCGGGGTGAACGGAGCCGCAGGTGCCTTGGGCACCGAGCCGAGCACCGCGCCGAAGGCAATGCAGCAGGCGAGGCGGGCAACGGTGCTCATTTGTCGGGCTTCCATCGGTGCACTATATTGAAATTCTCCAACGTCACCGTTGGATCTTCCCACAAAGGACGAGGACGCGAACATGAAGAGATTGCTATCCATGGTGGCCGCCGCCGTGCTTGCGACGGTCTCGGGCGGGGCGGGCGCGATGTCTCACGGCGGGGCGATGTCGGACGAGGAAAAGGCCGAGAAACTGGAGGCCTGCAAGAAGATGGATCCGATGACGGCCGACGAGAAGATGAAGGCCGAGTGCAAGAAGCTCGAGGAAATGTCGGGCGAGAAGATGGAAGAGAAGAAGATGGAGGAGAAGAAGTAGCGTCCAGCTTGCCGTATCGATCAAGTATTCACCCGACACCGGCCGCGAGCCGGTGTCTTTTTGCGGCCCGTGCGAAACCTGCGGCACTTCGGTCGCCCATGACGACGCCTTCACGACGCGGGTCGGCGCGGTCGGGACTGCCGCCGCTCATCACCGACTGGCCGATGGTTATGCGCGCGGACCTGACTTGATGGGAATCATGCCCCTGGGCAACGAGCGCCTGTAACCTGTCGGCTTGGACACAGGCCGATACCGCGGCCCGCCCTTGACAACTTCTATCAATTCGTGCTGCGTCGTTCAATACGGACGAATACGGCCTCAAGCTGCCTCGTATGCGTTGGGCCGTCTGTTCGAGTCAGACTGTCACCACCACCGGAATAGAGTCCTGATGAAGTCACTCCTCGTATCGATCGTGGCCGGCGCGTTGCTGGCCGTCCCTCTGCATGCGGCCGCCGGCGATGTCGCTGCCGGAAAAGTCCGCGCGGCCGGCGCGTGCGCCAGCTGCCATGGCATGGACGGTATCGGCAAGCGGGATCGCTGGCCGAACCTGGCCGGCCAGAACGACGTGTATATCGTGCGCCAGTTGCAGGCCTTCCGCGAAGGCAGCCGCAAGGATTCGTTCATGACGCCGATGGCGCGCCCGCTCACGGAGCAGGCGATGCACGACGTGGCGGCCTTCTATGCGAGCCTGCCGCGCCAGCAGGTCGCCGAAACGGGCCCCGGGGATCGCGCCGCCGGCGAGCGCAAGGCGACGGCCTGCCTGGAGTGCCACGGCGCGCGCGAGGGCAGCCCCAATGCCGAGTGGCCAAGTCTTGCCGGTCAGAAAGCCGACTACCTGATCAAGCAGCTGCGCAAGTTCCGCGACGGCATCCGCACCGACCCGCTGATGAGCGACGCCGCGAAGGGCCTCAGCAACGACGACATCAACGATCTTGCGGCCTACTACGCAGGCCTGAAGCCGTGAGGCCCGGAGCGGGGCCCGCAGGCCGCCTCGCACAAGACGCAGCCGATACCTCGATTGCTTTGCCCTGCCTGCAGGGCGCACGGCGATCGTGCGCCCTTGCCGACCCCCGCATGACGGTGAACAGGAATCGGGCCCGTGCCGACCGGCAATGGGCCCGACGTGCGTTTGCCTGCCGGTCTGCTTCGGGTCAGGCGCCCGGAGCGGCGCGACCAGCGCTGCGCAGCTGGTGGGTCAGCACGATCAGGGCGGTCAGCAGCACCACCGCGCCGGCCTGGTGCGCCGAGGCGAAGGCGATCGGCACGTGCATCACGAGGGTCGAGATGCCCAGCGTCACCTGCACGATGGCGAAGGCCAGCATCGCATTGAGCGTGACGCGGGTGCCCGATGCGAGCTCGTGGCGCCGTCCCTTCACCCACAGTGCGACGACCAGCGCGAACAGGGTGATCGCCAGCACGCGGTGTGTGAATTGCACCGTCACCACGTTATCGAAGAAATTGCTCCACAGCGGCTGAAGCGTGAAGAGATGATCGGGGACGAGGTGCCCGCCCATCAACGGGAAGGTGTTGTAGGCGTAGCCCGCCTTCAGTCCGGCGACGAAGCCGCCTGAAAGGATGGTGACGAACGCCAGCGCCGTCAGCCCGGTCGCGAAGCGGCGCAGCGAAGCGGCAACCGGCGAGCCGGCGGGGCGGTTGCGCGTCAGCAGGTCGAGCGCCACCCACAGGATGTACGTGTAGATCACGATGGCCAGGCCGAGGTGGGCGGTCAGCCGGTACTGGCTGACGTGCGGATCCTCGGCCAGCCCGCTGGCGACCATGAACCAGCCCAGCGCTCCCTGCATGCCACCGAGCACGAACATCGCAATCAGCTTCGGCACCATTCCGCGTTCCAGCTTGCCGCGGATCCAGAAGTACAGAAATGGCAGCAAGAAGGCGAGGCCGATGAAGCGGCCGATCATGCGATGGATGTACTCGAGCCAGAAGATCGACTTGAAGCCGTCGACCGTCATGCCAATGTTGACGTAGCGGTACTCCGGTGACTGACGGTAGAGCTCGAACTCGGCGAGCCACTGCGCCTCGGTCAGCGGCGGCAGCAGGCCGATGATGGGTTTCCACTCGACCATGGACAGGCCCGAACCGGTCAGGCGGGTCAGGCCGCCGACGATGACGATGCCCATGATCATTGCGCAGCAGCCCAGCAGCCAGGTGGCGATCTGGACGCGGTCGCGCCGGACGCTTTCGGTCGAACCGATCGTGTGCGGTGTCGAAATGGAGGCGTTTTGTGACATTGACGGATTCATCGTGAATGATCCTTCAGCTTCGATGGGCGGCACGACGGGCGCCGGCCGGGGCGACGAGGGTGAGCAGTGCGAGCAGCAGCGCGAGCGCAAGAGCGTAGTGGGCGAGCACGACGCCGCGGTCGAGCTTCAGGTGCACGGACGCGAGACCGAGCACGGCTTCGATGACGACGAGCGCCAGCAGCGCCACGGCCATCGCCGCTCGACCTTCCTGCCGCAGGCGCCACGCGAGCAGCGCGACGACGACGGCTGCAAGCACGCCCAGCAAGCGATGCGCCATATGCAACCCGGTCAGCGCGTGACCGCCGACGACGCGCCCGCCTGTGTCGATCTCGAGCACGTCGAACAAGCCGGTCAGCGTGTGCCATGGCACTGACGGCATCCAGTTGCCAGCGCAGGTCGGTGACGGCCCGCAGGCGAGACCGGCGAAGTAGGCGCTGACGAGCCCGCCCAGCACGATCTGGGCCGCCACCAACAGCAGTGCCGCGCTCGCCCACCGGTGCACTGCCGCTCGCCGAGCGCGCGGTTGTGATTGGCCGCGACCCGAGGCGAGCAGCAGCCACCACAATAGCGCGGCCAGCGCGATGCCTCCGGTGAAATTGGCCATCACGACACCGGGCCGATGCAGGCCTGCCGACCACTTGCCGAGTACGGCCAGACCGACCATCACCATCAGCAGCAGCGTGGGGGCGAGCCGGCCGGTCGGCGGCGTGTGCCGTGTCAGTGCGGCCGCGACGATGACGAGGATGACCAGACCAAGCGCGCTGGCGATGGCACGGTGGGCCCGCGTCGCGAGGCTGGCCGGCGCATCGGCCGTCTCACCCGGGGCGACCCGGGTCGTGTCGACCGCGGCTCCGATGCGGCCGTAGCAGTCGGGCCAGTCGGCGCATCCGAGGCCCGAGTTCACGAGCCGCAGGTGCACGCTTACGAGCGACAACGCAAGCGCCATGACCAGCGCCACCACGAGCAGGCCCGCAAACCAGCGGGGCGAGCTGCGCACATCCATGTTCGCTACGTTCTCAGTACTTCGGTCCGCGCGGCGGTGCCGGTTGCTCGCCGACCTCGCCGCGCACGAGGCGGATGTGCTTGGCGCTTTCCTTCAGGTCGACCCGGTCGAGGCCGTTCTCGAATCCCCAGGCCCATGCTCCGGGTGAATGAAACCTGTAGGCGCTCGACGACCAGTGCTCGGCCGACACCGTGTTCGGGAAATATTCGACGCTGAGTGTCGGGCCGGGCGGCTTGATGCGCGGGTCGATGATGCTGCCGAGCTCCTCGCGCGACGGCACGCGCCAGTCGTGGAAGCCGCACAGACCTTGTTCGTTGACCGCATTCATGAATGCCCATGTATCGCAGCCGCTGCCGGTGCAGGTGCCGCCGTTGGGCTTGCCGTTGTCGCCACGTGTGTACATCTCGGCCTCGGGCGGGTAGTGCCAGCTATAGGTGTTGCCGGCATAATGCAGACCCGGCTCGGGCGTCTTGACTTCCCACATCAGTCCGGTGCGCACATCCAGAATGCAGGCCCACGGCTGGCCCGCATACTCGCCGTTGCCCTGGTAGGGCTCGCCGGCGGCGCTCACGCGCTGGAACTTGAACTCGATCGGCTCCTTCTTGGCGCAGCCGCCGGCAAGCAGTGCGGCACATCCGACGGCGAGGATCAGGGCGGGCGGGCGAATACGTGGGACGGTCATGGATGGGTACTCTGGATGAAATGGAGCGGCAGTGTCGGGAACGGCAGTGTTGCGTGGCGGAGTTTACTGCCACTGCTGGCGGTTCGTGCGACAGCCTGCGTCGCCGTGGCAGCGTGGGCCAGTCGGCGCATTGCCGTAGTTGGTGCCGAATCGGAGGCGATGATGCCGTGAACGTGCAGGAAGTTGATTGATGCCGGTCAAGCATGCCGGAGGGGCAAATTTTTTGCAGTTTGACATGTATCAAACAGGTTTCTGAGGCAAGAAGGTCTACTTGCGGGTACCCATCCCTTCCTGCGTGGAGGGGTTGCGCTTACGCCGTGGAGTCATACGGTCGCGCGAGCGTCCGTGGCTTCGAAACGCAACAACATCAACCGACAATATTGTCGAATCGAGGGGGATCATGGCTGAACCAGTCCAGAAGAAGTCAGAGGCCGGCAGTGAAGAGCAGCTGGAGCGGGTACCGGTGTTGCAGCAGGTGCTCGACAACCCGTTTCTCTTGCTGTTCCTTGGCGTTGTCATGCCAACGGTGTTTTACATTTTGTGGGGAGTGATGGAAGTCGTCACGATTCCCATCGCGAACTAAAGACTAAGGGGGATTCATATGAGCGCATTAATGCCACCCTCCCAACGGGTCTGGTCTGACCAACCGGTGGACAGGGTAGAGGGCACCTGGATCGCGATCGCGCTGGTCTGGTGTCTGTTCATGTTCGTCATGATGCCGTACTGGCACGTGTTCGGTAAGCAGAACTACGGCGGCGAAGCCTACCGTACGACGCCTGCCGCGTACTCGGCCAAGGTCGAGGCGATGGTCGAGGCGCACACGGTGCGCAAGGAAACCGCCCAGGATATTCCTGTGGTGCGTCCGCCCGCCGGCAGCGACGTCTATCTGGCCGCGCGCCTGTGGAGCTGGTATCCGGCGCTCGAGCTGGTGAAGGGCGAGACCTATCGCCTGCACATCTCCTCGCTCGACTGGCAGCACGGTTTTTCGCTGCAACCGCTCAACGTCAACGCACAAATCGTTCCGGGCTACGAGATGGTCCTGACCATCACGCCGGATTCGTCGGGCGAGTTCTCGATCGTGTGCAACGAGTACTGCGGGCTGCTGCATCACACGATGCTCGGCAAAATCTACGTCGTGGATCGCTAGGGGGCTGACTAAATGAGTGAACTGATTCGCACCTGCCCACGTAGCGGGCTCGTGTTCCACAAGACGGCGGAGACCCTGATCAAGGTCAACGCCGTCACCGCGGTCGTGTTCCTGGCCGTCGGTGGCCTGCTCGGCCTGCTCGTCGTGCTGACGCGCTGGCCGGCCGTCCACCTGCTCCAGGCCGACACGTTCTATCAGGTCCTGACGGCGCACGGCATCATCCTGCTGCTCGTATGGATCATCTTCTTCGAGATCGCAATCCTGTACTTCTGCTCGTCAACGCTGTTGCGAAGCCGATTGGCCACACCAAGACTGGCCTGGCTCGCGTATGCGCTGATGCTCGGTGGCGCTGCCGTGACCGCGGTGGCGATCCTGCAGGGCGGTTCGAGCGTCATGATGACCTCGTACGTGCCGATGCCTGCGGCGCCGCACTTCTACCTGGGTCTGATCCTGTTCGCCGTCGGCGCGCTGATCGGCTGCTTCATCTTCCTGGGTACGCTGGTGGTGGCGAAGAACGAGCGCACGTACCAGGGCTCGATCCCGCTGGTCACCTTCGGTGCGCTGACCGCGTGCATCATCGCGATCTTCACGATCGCCTCGGGTGCCATCATCCTGATCCCGACCTACCTGTGGTCGATCGGTTACATCAGCCACATCGATCCGCTGATGTATCGCATCATCTGGTGGGCGCTGGGTCACTCGTCGCAGCAGATCAACGTGTCGGCGCACGTCGCGGTGTGGTATGCGATCGCGGCGATCGTGTTCGGTGCGCGTCCGATGTCCGAGCGTGTCAGCCGTACTGCGTTCCTGCTGTACATCCTGTTCCTGCAGCTGGCCTCCGCGCACCACATCCTGGTCGACCCGGGTGTCGGTACCGAATGGAAGATCTTCAACACCTCGTATGCGATGTACCTGGCGGTGCTCGCCTCGATGATCCATGGCCTGACGATTCCGGGCGCTATCGAGGTCGCCCAGCGCGAGAAGGGGCTCAACAACGGCCTGTTCGAGTGGCTGCGCAAGGCGCCGTGGGGCAACCCGGTGTTCTCGGGCATGTTCATCTCGCTGATCGGCTTCGGCTTCCTGGGCGGCATCTCCGGCGTCGTCATGGGCACCGAGCAGATCAACCTGATCATCCACAACACCATCTACGTGCCGGGTCACTTCCACGAGACCGTCGCGGTCGGTACGACGCTGGCGTTCATGGCGCTGACCTACTTCCTGGTGCCGGTGCTGTTCCGTCGTGAGCTGATCCTGCCGAAGCTGGCGCAGTGGCAGCCCTACCTGTTCGGTATCGGGACGGCGCTGATGGGCTTGTTCATGATGGGTGCCGGGACGATGGGTGTGTCGCGTCGTCACTGGGACATGGCCTTCACCGGTGCGCCGTTCAGCTTCGAGTACGGCGGTGCGGCCTACATGATGATGGGCCTGACGGGCATCTTCGGCCTGATCTCGGTGATCGGTGGCATCTCGTTCATCGTCGTCATCGTCGGTTCGCTGCTGTTCGGCAAGCGTGTCGAGGAGAAGAGCGAGTACACCACCGCGCGCGCGCCGCAACTGCCGATGGCGCCTTCGGGACCGAGTCACGCGAACATCGGTAGCGCCGGCTTCGTCGCTCCGGGCACGTTCGTGCTGGCCCTCGTGTTCCTGGCCACCTTCGTCGTGTACTATTTCCTGAACTGGATGTACCTGTCCTCGGTCTGGCCGATGAACTAAGCCATTCGTGAGTGAAGGGGTGGGGCCTGGCCCCACCCCTTTGTTTGCGTACCTATCTTGGCGTATCGGTCACATTGAACTCACTAAGAAGCCCAGTGGGCGTTCACCAACCGGGGCCGGCTGATTACCAACAAGAGGCTAGTATGGGCACTCTGACATGAGCACTCTCGTCAGGCAGCTTTCGAACGTTTTCAAGCTCCGCATCGGCGTCACGATCGCCTTCACCGCCCTCGCGGGCGTGGCCGTCACGCCCGGGCCAAGTCTCGACGCATGGCAGGTCGCCGTGCTGGCCATCGCGGTGCTGATGTCTTCGGCCAGTGCCGGGGGCTACAACCAATACATGGAGCGCGATCTCGACGCGCGCATGAGCCGCACGCACAACCGGCCGTTCGTGACCGGGGCGCTGCGCCATGGACCCTATTTCCTGGTCATTCTCTGTGTGATGCTGGCCGCATCGGTCGGAGTGGCCGCGATCACGCTCAACGGGATGGCGGCGCTGTACGTCTTCCTCGGCGCGTTCGTCTATTCGATTGTCTACACGTCCTGGCTCAAGCGGCGCACGTGGCTGAACATCGTGTTCGGCGGCCTGGCCGGCAGTTTCGCCGTGCTGGCGGGTGCGGCTGCCGTCGATCCGGCGCTCGGCGCGCTGCCGGTGATCTTCGCCGTGGTGCTGTTCTTCTGGACGCCTTCGCACTTCTGGAGCCTGGCGATCGTCCTGCACAAGGATTACGAGGCGGCCGGCGTGCCGATGCTCCCGGTCGTCGTCGGCGATCGCCGCGCTGCGCAGGTGATCTTCGTCAATACGCTGATGCTCGTCGCCGCGTCGCTGTTGCCGTTCTGGTACGGCATGGGCTGGCTCTACCTGCTCGGCGCCGCCGCCGGCGGTGCGCTGTTCCTGTACAAGAATGTTCAGCTGCTGCGCGACCCGTCGGTCACGATGGCGCGCGCGAACTTCCACGCTTCGCTGGTCCAGCTCACTCTGCTGCTGGCCGCCGCGATCGCCGACGTCCAGTTGCTCGCCTGATGGTCGCGCGGCTGTCGCGCCGCCGAAAGGCGGAGGCGGCAGCCGCGGGCCCGGCAGGATTCTTTCCCAATGTATCGACGACCCGCTCTGCTGCCCCTGCCGCCACATGTGCCGGCACGCGGCGAGCGCCACCCGCGTGCGCGAGCGGTCGTGATTCGTGCGCTCGCGTCGAGCGCAGCCGTACCCCTGTCCAATCCCTGAGGCTCGCCATGTTGATCCGATCCATCGCCCTCGTGCTGCTGCTCCTGACCGTCTCGCTCGCGCACGCCGACACGCAGGGCGAGCGGCCAGCGGACGGGGACTTTCCCGCTGATTTCCGCGAGTTCGACTACCAGGCCACGCTGCGATACAGCCAGGAGGCGATCGGTCGCACGCTTGGTGACCATCGCTTCACCAACAGCCGCGGCGAGGCGGTCGCGCTGAGCGACTTCGCGGGGCGTCCGATGGTGATCCAGCTTGTGTTTACCAGCTGCTATTACATCTGCTCGACCTCGACCAAGAATCTTGCCCGCGTCGTGCAGATTGCGCGCAATGCACTCGGCCCCGACAGCTTCACGGTGCTGACGATCGGTTTCGATACGCCCAACGACACACCCGAGGCGATGCGCGCCTATGCGCGCCAGCAAGGCGTGGACGTGCCGAACTGGGAGTTTCTGAGCGCCGACAAGGCGACCATCGATGCGCTGACGGCCGAGCTCGGCTTCGTCTATTACCCCTCGCCGCGCGGTTTCGATCACCTGGTGCAGTCCAGCGTCATCGACCAGGAAGGCGTCATTTATCGCCAGGTCTACGGCGAGGTGTTCAATACGCCGCTGCTGGTCGAGCCGCTCAAGCAGCTCGTGCTCGGTGGTCGGGTCGAGGAAAGTGCGCTCGAGGCGCTGAGCAATCGCGTGCGGCTGTTCTGCACGACCTATGATCCCACGCAGGACCGGTATTTCTTTGATTATTCACTTTTCATTGGAATCGCGATCGGTGCGCTGATCATCGGTTCGACGCTGGCCTTTCTGCTGCGCGAATACTTGCGGTGGCGGCGCAGGATCAGGGTCGGTTGATCTGAATCATGGTTTCCTGAAATTCGCAGGGGGACAATCGGCAAAAATCAACAGAGAGAGGTTCCCCATTGGCCACAACACTCCGCGAGGCATCGCAGCGTGCACTGACGAGAATCGAGGACCGCTTCACTGGGGTCTTCGGCAAGGGCTGTAATCCATTCTTTCATCTCGGCGCGCTGACGATCTACTTCTTCTGGATCGCGCTGATCAGCGGTCTGTACCTGTTCGCATTCTTCGACACCAGCGTCTACGGCGCTTTCCAGTCGGTCGAACGCCTGACCCACGACCAGTGGTGGCTCGGCGGGATCATGCGCAGCCTGCACCGCTACGCATCCGACGCGGCGGTGATCACGATGGTGCTGCATCTGGTGCGCGAGTTCGTGCGCGACCGCTTCCGCGGCGTGCGCTGGTATTCGTGGTTCACCGGCGTGCCGCTGCTGTGGATGGTGTTCATGCTCGGCATCACCGGCTACTGGATGGTGTGGGACATGCTGGCCCAGTACATCGCCATCGTCAGCGCCGAGTACATGGACTGGCTGCCGTTCTTCGCCGATCCGATCGCGCGCAACTTCATCTCGCAGGAGTCGCTGAGCGACCGCTTCTTCACGCTGATGGGCTTTCTGCACCTGATCGGCCTGCCGCTGATCCTGGTGTTCGCGATCTGGTTCCACGTCATGCGTATTTCCGGGCCGCGCGTGAATCCGCCGCGCGCGCTGATGGTGGGCTCGCTGCTGTCGATGCTGGGGCTGTCGCTGGTCAAGCCGGCGGTCAGTCACGAGGCCGCCGATCTCGCCGCCGTGCCGACGCAGCTGTCGCTCGACTGGTTCTACCTGTTCATCTATCCGGTCATCGATGCATGGTCGGCCGGACCGGTGTGGGTGCTGCTCACCCTCGGCACGCTGTTGCTGATGGCGCTGCCGTGGTTGCCGCCGAAGAAACCCGAGCCGGTCGCCGAGATCGATCTCGAGCACTGCAGCGGTTGCACGTGGTGTGCGAACGACTGTCCGTATGGCGCGCTGACGATGCGGCCGCGCACCGACGGCAGGGCCCACAAGCAGGAGGTCGTGATCGATCCGTCGGTGTGCGTGAGCTGCGGCATCTGCGGCGGCTCGTGCCCGTCGGCGACGCCGTTCCGCAAGTCCGAGAAGCTCACCACCGGCATCCAGCTGCCGCAGTTCTCGTTCCATCGCCTGCGTGACGAAACCGACGCGACGCTGGATGCGTCCACCGCCAACTCGAAGATCATCGTCTTCGGCTGTGATCATGCCGCACACGTCGATGCGCTCAAGGCCGAAGGCATCGCCGCCGTGAGCCTGCCTTGTACCGGGATGCTGTCGCCGTCGATGATCGACTATGCGCTGCGTGACCAGCGCGCCGATGGCGTCGTGGTGACCGGCTGCTGCGAGGGCGACTGCCTGCACCGGCTCGGCAACACCTGGATGGAGCAGCGCATCCGCGGGGATCGTCCGCCGATGCTGCGCAGCCGTGTCAATCGTGATCGGGTGCATGTGCACTGGGCCTCGTCGACCGACCTGGCGACGCTGCGCAGCGAGATCGCGGCCTTCGGCGAGCGGCTGAGGACCCTGGAGCCGGACGTGCCGGCGGCCACCCGGCCGAAGCCGACGACGAGTACCGCCCCCGAACAATCGACCGCAGGAGTCTGACGTGAATCCTATGCTTGGCTATCTTGGGCAGGGCGTCGGCTATGCCCTGCTGATGTTGTTCATCGGCTATTTTTCGACCTCGCCGGCCTACACCCATCTGGAACCCGGGCAGGCGCTGATCCGCGTCAGTTTCGCGCACCCCGGAAAACTGGTGGGCGAGTGCCGGCCGCTCGACCCGGTGCAGGCGGCCCGACTGCCGCCCGGCGCAATGGTGCCGATGGAGTGCCCACGCGAGCGTTCGAACCTGGACATCGAATTCGATCTGAACGGCGAGCCGATCTTCCACAAGACCGTCAAACCGTCGGGGCTGTCGCGTGACGGAGCCGGTTATGTTTACGAGGTCCTGCAGGTGCCGGCCGGCGAATACACGCTGGATCTTCGCATGCGCGACGACGTCAGGACCGAAGGCTTCGATCACGAGCGGCAAGCGCAGGTGACAATCGAGGCCGGCCGCCAGTTGCTGGTGGACTTCATCCCGGAGCGTGGCGGTTTCGTTTTGATAAGATAGCGGCGCAATGCTCCGCGCGCCATGCGATACAGATAGAGAAGCCCTCGTGACGAACTATTCCTACACTCTCCCGGTACCCGACGGCGAGCCGCGGCGGCTCGCGCGTGGCTGGCTGTTCCTGGCCGTCGGTTCGCTGGTGCTGTCGGGCCTGCTGGCGGTGCTGATCGTGCTGTCGCGCGTGCCGTACATCAGCGACGTGTTCCCGTGGGTCGATTTCTTCCACATCGCGCTGGTCGTGCACGTGGATCTTTCCGTGCTGGTGTGGTTTCTCGCCTTTGCCGGCATCCTGTGGAGCCTGCATCCGCGTCAGCGCCACTTGCCGACCGCGTGGACGGCCCTGGGACTGGCCACGATCGGCACGCTGGTGATGACGGCGGCACCGTTTCTCGGCGCCGATCACCCGATCATGGCCAACTACGTGCCGGTGCTCGATCATCCCTTGTTCCTGAGCGGCCTGGTGATCTTCGGTATCGGCTTCGTCGTGCTCGTGGTGCATTCGCTGGCGACGGCCATCGCCGGCGAGCGTTTCGGCGGCGGCACCGGTGCGCTGTGGTTCGGCATGAAGACCGCGATGGTCGCGGCCCTGGTGTCGATGCTGGCGGTCGGCTGGACCTGGCTCAACATCCCCGATTTCGTCGTCGACAAGGAATACTACGAGGTGCTGTTCTGGGGTGGCGGCCACGTGCTGCAGTTCATGCACACGCAGCTCGCGCTGGTGGTGTGGCTGTGGCTGGCGGCCGCATCGGGCGTGCGCGTGTCGATCAGCCCGCGTCTGCTGGTCGGCCTCTTCGTGCTCGGCATCGTGGCGATCGTCCTGACGCCGGTCATCTACATGCTGCACGACGTGCATTCATTCGAGAACCGGCGCGCGTTCACGTGGATGATGGGCTTCGGCAACGGGCTGGCGGGGGCGCCGGTGATGCTGGCGATCTGGTACGGCCTGTTCGCGTCGGGCCGCGGCAGCATGCCGAGACTCGCCCATCCGCAGCGCGCCGCGCTGGTGTTCTCGGTCATCCTGTTCGGCGTCGGCGGCATTCTGGGCTTCATGATCACGGGCAGCAACACGATCGTGCCCGCGCACTATCACGGCAGCATCGTCGGCATCTCGCTCGCGTTCATGGGGCTCACCTTCCACCTGCTGCCGCGCCTGGGTTTCGGTGAGGTGCCGCTGCGCATGGCGACGATCCAGCCCTATGTGTTCGGCGTCGGCCAGTTGATGCACGTGCTCGGGCTGGCGTGGTCGGGCGGGCACGGCGTGCAGCGCAAGACCGCGGGCAGCGCGCAGGGGCTGGAGAGCCTGCCCGAGATTCTCGGCATGGCGTTCGCGGGCCTCGGCGGACTCGTCGCAATCATCGGGGGCTTCATGTTCCTCGTCATCGTGTATCGCTCGGTGACGTCCGCGAAGGGCCGCACGCTGGCCTCCGAGGGGACCGGGCAGGAGAATAGCTGATGGAAATCGTACTTTTCACGCTCGCAGCGGTCGCGCTGTATTTCGGCGCCGACTGGGTGCTGCGCATGCTGGAGGCCCGCCGCGGCGCGCCGTTCAAGCACCGCAGCATCATTTATTTCGCGATCATCCTGCCGCTGACGCTGCTCGTGTTCAAATTCATGGAGACGCTCGGCGGCACGCTCTGAGGCGTGCAGGGCAACAGGAAAGGCCCGGCCGCGCAAGCGGCCGGGCCTTTTTGCAGCGTTCCGAAACGTTCAAGCAGTGGCGACGGGGATCTTGCCGATGCGGGCCTGCCATTCCTTCGGCCCGGTGTTGTGCACACTGGTCCCGCTCGAGTCGACCGCCACCGTGACCGGCATGTCCTCGACCGCGAACTCGTAGATCGCCTCCATGCCGAGGTCTTCGAATCCGACCACGCGCGCCGATTTGATCGCCTTCGACACCAGATAGGCCGCGCCGCCGACTGCCATCAGATAGGCCGATTTGTTGTCGCGGATCGCCTCGATTGCAACCGGTCCGCGCTCGGATTTGCCGATCATCGAGATCAGTCCGGTCTGCTCGAGCATCATGCGGGTGAATTTGTCCATGCGCGTGGCAGTGGTTGGACCGGCCGGGCCGACCACCTCGTCGCGCACCGGGTCGACCGGTCCAACGTAGTAGATCACCCGGTTGGTGAAGTCCACCGGCAGCTTTTCGCCGCGTTCGAGCATGTCGGCGATGCGCTTGTGCGCGGCATCGCGGCCGGTCAGCATCTTGCCGTTGAGCAGCAGGATGTCGCCCTGCTTCCACGATGCGACCTCCTCGCGGGTGAGGGTGTCGAGATCGACGCGCTTGGCCACGTTGGTGTCGGCCGTCCACGTCACTTGCGGCCAGTCCTCGAGGCGCGGCGGCGTGAGCGTGGCCGGCCCGCTGCCGTCGAGCTCGAAATGCACGTGGCGCGTCGCCGCACAGTTCGGGATCATTGCCACCGGCAGGCTCGCCGCATGCGTCGGGTAGTCCAGTATCTTGACGTCGAGCACCGTGGTGAGGCCGCCAAGGCCTTGCGCACCGATGCCCAGTGCATTGACCTTGTCCATCAGCTCGAGACGCAGCTCCTCGACTCGCGTGAGGGGCGCACCACCGGCGGCCTTCTCGCGCAGTTCGTGGATGTCTACCGGCGCCATCAGCGATTCCTTGGCGAGCAGCATCGCCTTCTCGGGCGTGCCGCCGATGCCGATGCCGAGGATGCCCGGCGGACACCAGCCGGCGCCCATGGTCGGTACGGTCTTGAGCACCCAGTCGACGATCGAATCCGACGGGTTGAGCATGACCATCTTCGACTTGTTCTCGGAGCCGCCGCCCTTGGCGGCGCAGATCACCTCGACCTGGTCGCCTTCGACGATCTCGTAGTGCACCACCGCGGGGGTGTTGTCCTTGCTGTTCTTGCGCGCGCCGGCCGGGTCGAGCAGCACCGAGGCGCGCAGCTTGTTGTCGGGGTTGTTGTAGGCGCGGCGCACGCCTTCGTTGATCATCTCCTGGACGCTCATCGTCGCGTCCCACCGCACGTTCATGCCGACCTTGAGGAAGATCACGGCAATCCCTGTGTCCTGGCAGATGGGGCGATGGCCTTCGGCGGCCATGCGCGAGTTGGTCAGGATCTGGGCGATGGCATCCTTGGCAGCCGGGCTTTCTTCGCGCTCGTAGGCCTCGCCGAGCGCCTGAATGTAGTCGAGCGGGTGGTAGTAGCTGATGTACTGGAACGCATCCGCGATCGACTGGATGAGGTCTTCTTGGCGAATGATCGTCATGGCGCTTGGTCTCCGGATGACATGGGGGCAGAATGGCGCGAGCGGCCCCTGGGGGCCGTTAAGGCGCTGAATTCTATCACTGCCCTGCGGGCCTCGTCGCTGGCTGGGGAGTGTAAGTCCTGTGTAAGATAAATATCCTTTAATGCGCCCACTTCGGCGTATTCGGGTATCTGGAAGCAGCGACCGATTTCAAGGCTGGAACCAACCAGCCGGACCCGTCCTGGGTCAGCTTCAACCATTTGAACAGTTGAGGAGAGGTGAGCATGTCCAACGAACAACAAGTCCGCATTTACAAGCCCTCGGAAGAGATGGTCAAGAACGCAGCGGTGTCCGGCATGGAGGGATACCGGGCGCTGTGCAAGGAAGCCGAGGACGACTACGAAGGCTACTGGGGGCGCCGGGCGAAGGAGTTGCTGGACTGGAAGGAGCCCTTCACGCAGGTGCTCGATGAATCCAATGCGCCTTTCTTCAAGTGGTTCGCCGACGGCAAGCTCAACGTTTCGTACAACTGCCTCGACCGCAACGTCAATAACGGCCTCGGCGACAAGGTCGCCCTGATCTTCGAAGCGGACAGCGGTGAAGTCACCAGGGTCACCTACAAGGACCTGCTCGCCCGCGTCAGCAAGTTCGCCAATGCCCTGCGCGGCATGGGCGTCAAGAAGGGCGATCGCGTCATCATCTACCTGCCGATGTCGATCGAAGGCGTCGTCGCCATGCAGGCCTGCGCCCGTATCGGCGCCACCCACTCCATCGTCTTCGGCGGCTTCTCGGCCCAGGCCCTGCGCGACCGCATCGAGGACGCAGCAGCGGTTGCCGTGATCACCTCCGACGGCCAGTTCCGCGGCGGCAAGGCGCTGCCGCTCAAGCCGATCGCCGACGAGGCGCTGTCGCTGGGCGGCTGCGAGTCGATCAGGAACGTCGTCGTCGTCAAGCGCACCGGCGGCGACTGCAAGATGGTCGCAGGGCGCGACAGCTGGTACCACGAGGTGGTCGCGAACCAGTCGGAGACGTGCGAACCCGAGTGGGTCGAGGCCGAACATCCGCTGTTCGTCCTCTACACCTCCGGTTCGACCGGCAAACCGAAGGGCGTGCAGCACTCGTCCGGCGGCTACCTGCTGCAGGCGGTCATGTCGATGAAATACACCTTCGACATCAAGCCGAACGACATCTTCTGGTGCACGGCCGATATCGGCTGGGTCACCGGTCACACCTACATCACCTACGGCCCGCTCGCCTGCGGAGCCACCGAGATCGTGTTCGAAGGCGTACCGACCTTCCCGGACGCCGGCCGCTTCTGGAAGATGATCCAGGACCACAAGGTCACGATCTTCTACACCGCACCGACCGCGATCCGCTCGCTGATCAAGGCCTCCGACAACAACCCGGCGGTGCATCCGACCAAGTACGATCTGTCGAGCCTGCGCATCCTCGGCACGGTCGGCGAGCCGATCAACCCGTCGGCGTGGGAGTGGTACTACGAGAACGTCGGCGGCAACCGCTGCCCGATCGTCGACACCTTCTGGCAGACCGAGACCGGCGCGCACATGATCACGCCGCTGCCGGGGGCCACGCCGATGGTGCCGGGTTCGTGCACGCTGCCGTTCCCGGGCATCCAGGCGGCGGTCGTCGACGAGACCGGCACCGAGGTGCCGAACGGTCAGGGCGGCATCCTGGTGGTCAAGCGGCCGTGGCCGGCGATGATCCGCACCGTCTGGGGTGACCCCGAGCGTTTCAAGAAGACCTACTATCCGGACGACTTCAAGGGCAAGCTCTACCTCGCCGGCGATGGTGCGGTGCGCGACCGGGAAACCGGCTATTTCACGATCACCGGGCGCATCGACGACGTGCTCAACGTCTCCGGCCACCGCATGGGCACGATGGAGATCGAGTCGGCGCTGGTGGCGCACGAGCGCGTGGCCGAGGCCGCGGTGGTCGGGCGTCCGGACGACGTCACCGGCGAGGCGATCGTCGCCTTCGTCGTGCTCAAGGGGCCACGGCCGAGCGGCGACGAGGCCAAGGCCGTGGTGAAGGCGCTGCAGGCGTGGGTCGGCCAGGAGATCGGCCCGATCGCCAAGCCCAAGGACATCCGCTTCGGCGAGAATCTGCCCAAGACGCGTTCGGGCAAGATCATGCGCCGGCTGTTGCGCCAGCTTGCGAAGGGTGAGGAGATCACCCAGGATACGTCGACCCTCGAGAATCCGGCGATCCTGGATCAGCTCAAGCAGTCGGCGAGCTGAGAAACCCTTCCGGGGCGCGGTCCGCGAGAGACCGCCCCCGGCCATTACAAGAAAGGCAGCCGGCTCCGTGCCGGCCAGAGAGGGGGCAAGAGCGCGCGTCATGCGCGCTTTTTTTTTGCGCGCGCTCGGCGCGTCCGGCGGCCGAGCGCATCCGCGCCGTTTATAATCGAACGGCGATCGACATCATGAGGAGAGCATGATGCGAAAAGGTCTTGCCGGTCAGCGCCTCGTCGCGGTGTTCTTGTGCGCCGTGCTGCTTTTCAACTACCCGGTCCTGTCGCTCTTCGACCGACCCGATCCGCTGTTCGGCCTGCCGACGCTGCACGTGTTCCTGTTCGCCGTGTGGGCCGGCGTGATCGCCGCGATCGCATGGATCGTCGAGCGCGGCGCACGCTGAGGTCGGCCGATGCTCTCCGCCCCGTTGGTCGTCGTCATCTCGTTCGCGTACCTGCTGCTGCTGTTCGCGGTCGCGTACTTCGGTGACCGCCGTGCCGACGCGGGCCGATCGATCATCGCCAACCCGTGGACCTACGCGCTGTCGATGGCGGTGTATTGCACCGCGTGGACCTACTTCGGCAGCGTCGGGCGGGCCGCCTCGGGCGGTGTGTGGTTTCTGCCGATCTATCTGGGGCCGACGCTGGCGATGACCCTGGCGTGGGTGGTCATCCTCAAGATGATCCGCATTGCCAAGACCTACCGCATCACCTCGATCGCCGACTTCATCGCCAGCCGCTACGGCAAGAGCCACCTGCTCGGCGGGCTCGTCACGATCATCACGGTGGTCGGCATCATCCCCTACATCGCGCTGCAGCTCAAAGCGATCTCGAGCGGTTATGCGGTCCTCACCGGCGTGCACGACCAGCAGTTCCATCCGGTCACGGTCACCAACTGGCTGCAGGACAGCACGCTCTACGTGGCGGTGATGCTGGGCATCTTCACGATCCTGTTCGGCGCCCGCCATCTCGACGCGACCGAACGCCACGAGGGCATGGTCGCCGCGATCGCGTTCGAATCGGTGGTCAAGCTGGCCGCGTTTCTGGCCCTGGGTCTGTTCGTCACCTATGGGGTCTACGACGGCTTCGGCGACATCTTCGGGCGGGTGCTCGAGAATGCCGAGCTCGCCGGGCTGCTGACCCTGTCGGGCGGCGGCGAGGCCGGCTACGGCGGGTGGTTCGCGCTGACGCTGCTGGCGCTGCTGGCGGTGATCGTGCTGCCGCGCCAGTTCCAGGTCGCCGTCGTCGAGAACGTCAACGAGCAGCATCTGCGCCGCGCGGTGTGGCTTTTTCCGCTCTACCTCTTTCTGATCAATATCTTCGTGCTGCCGATCGCGTTCGGCGGCTTGATGCACTTCGGGCGCGGCACGGTCGATCCCGACACCTACGTGCTGAGCCTGCCGCTGTCGCACGAGCAGCATGCGCTCGCGCTGCTGGCCTTCGTCGGCGGGCTGTCGGCCGCCACCGGCATGGTGATCGTCGAGACGATCGCGGTGTCGACGATGATCTGCAACGACCTGGTGATGCCGCTGCTGTTGCGCACGCGGCGCTTCAGCGGCTCGGTGCAGCCGGACCTGACCGGGTTGTTGCTGGGCATTCGGCGAGGCGCGATCGTGATCGTGATCCTGCTCGGCTACGTCTATTTCCGGCTCGCCGGCGAGGCCCATGCCCTGGTCAGCATCGGGCTGATCAGTTTTGCCGCGGTCGCACAGTTCGCTCCGACGATGATCGGCGGCATGTATTGGCGGGGCGGCACGCGCGAAGGGGCGCTCGCCGGGCTGCTGGCGGGTTTCGGCGTGTGGGCTTACACGCTGATGGTGCCCTCGGTGGCCAAGTCGGGCTGGATCGACCCGGCCGTGGTCGAAGACGGTTTGTTCGGGATCGCGCTGCTCCGGCCCGAGGAGCTTTTCGGCCTGACCGGGCTGGACAACATCAGCCACGCGCTGTTCTGGAGCCTCGCCGCGAACATCGGCTTCTATGTCCTCGTGTCGCTGATGCGTGTGCCGACCGGCCAGGAGGCGAGCCAGGCGACCTTGTTCGTGGACGTGTTCAAGCAGGAACGCGCCGCCCCGTCGACGTTCTGGCGCGGCAGCGCCGAGGTGCGGGATCTGCTGCCGCTGGTGGCGCGCTTTCTCGGTACGGCGAAGACGCGACTGCTGTTTGCGAATTACGCGCGTGCGCGGGGTCTGTCCGGTATCGAGCAGCTCAAGGCCGATGCCGATCTCGTGCACTTTGCCGAGACCCAGCTCGCCGGCGCGATCGGCAGCGCCTCGGCGCACGTGATGGTCTCGTCGGTGGTGCAGGAAGAGCCGCTCGGGCTCGAGGAGGTCATGGACATCCTCGACGAGGCCTCGCAGGTCCGTGCCTACTCGCATCAGCTCGAACAGAAGTCGCGCGAGCTCGAGGCCGCCACCGAGGAGCTGCGCGCAGCCAACGAACGGCTGCAGGAGCTCGACCGGCTCAAGGACGACATCATGTCGTCGGTGACGCACGAGCTGCGCACGCCGCTCACGTCTATCCGTGCGCTGTCGGAAATGCTGCTCGAAGACCCCAAGATGGCGCTCGAGGACCGCATGCGCTTTCTGGGCATCGTCGTCTCGGAGACCGAACGGCTCACGCGCCTCGTCAATCAGGTGCTCGATCTGGCAAAGATCGAGTCCGGCCATGCCGAATGGCACAATACCGACGTCGACATGCGCGAGCTCGTCGAGCACGCGGTCGAGGCCACCCGCCAGCTCTTTCGCGATCGTGGCGCGCGCCTCGAGGTCGTGCTGCCCGACGAGCCGCCGCGCCTGCTCGCCGATCACGATCGCCTGCTGCAGGTGATGCTGAACCTGCTGTCGAATGCGGCCAAGTTCGTGCCGAAAGGCGAGGGGCGCGTGCGAGTGACATTGTCGCGCGACGACGATGAGATCGTCGTGAGGGTGCGTGACAACGGCCCCGGCATCGCTCCGGAGTTCATGCCGTATGTGTTCGAGAAGTTCCGCCAAGGGGGCGATCAGCGTGACCGCCCTCAGGGCACGGGCCTGGGCCTGCCGATCAGCCGCCAGATCATCGAGCACTTCGGCGGTCGCATGTGGGTCGAGTCGACCGCGGGCGAGGGGGCGACGTTCGCGTTCGCGCTGCCGCTCGACTATCGGCCGGCGGAGTCGGCTGCGGCCGCCGCAATGCAATAAAATGGCGGCTGACTGAGAGGGGATGAGATGGCAAGCAAGATTCTGATAGCCGACGATGAGCAAAACATCGTCATTTCGCTCGAGTTTCTGATGAAGCGCGAGGGCTTCGACGTGTCGATCGCGCAGGACGGTCAGGAAGCGGTCGAGAAGATCCGCGCCGAAAAGCCCGATCTGGTCTTGCTCGACGTGATGATGCCGAAGAAGAGCGGATTCGAGGTCTGCCAGGAGGTCAAGGCCGACCCCGCGCTGCAGTCCGTGCGCATCCTGATGCTGACCGCCAAGGGACGCGACACCGAAGTCGCCAAGGGGCTCGCGCTGGGGGCCGATGCCTACATGACCAAGCCGTTTTCAACCCGGGAGCTGGTGGAGCGCGTTCGCAGCATGCTTGCGGAAGGGTGAGGCATGAACGCGCGCACCCGTTTCGCGATTGCGGTCGTCGTGCTCGGACTGCTGATGACCGGGCCGTTCGTGCTGACCGCGATCCTGGTCTGGCTCAGTGCCGGGCCGAACGAGCAGCAGTTGCTCGCCCAGCTCATCGGGCCGCGCCTGCCGCTCGGCACGCTGATGACCGTGATGGGATTCGCCATCGGCGTGGCGGTCGTGCGCAATCTGTTTCGGCAGTACGTGAAAGGCCTGCTGCGCATGGCCGAGCAGCAGCATCTGATGCTCGGGGCCAACCGCGGCTTTCGTATCGAGGAGAAGGGGCCGCCCGAGGTGCGCGCGCTCGCGCGCACTGCCAATGCGCTCGCGCAGCAGCGTGACGAGCTGCTGCAGGACGTCGAGGCGCAGATCGCGCGCGCCAAGCGCTCGGTCGAGGAGGAAAAGAATCGGCTGGCCGCACTGATGGCCGAGCTCACGCAAAGCGTCGTCGTGTGCAATCTCGACGGCCGCATCCTGCTCTACAACAGCCGCGCGCGCCAGCAGTTCCGGGCAATGTCCGACGCGCCGCAGGTCGCTGGCGGCGGCGAGCTGATCGGGCTCGGGCGGTCGATCTACGCCGTGTTCGATCGCAACCTGATCGCCCACGCGCTGGAGACCATCCAGCATCGCCTGCGCCGTGGTGGCGGACAGGCGGTGGCCAATTTCGTCACCACCGGCGGGGCCGGACAACTGCTGCGCGTGCAGATGTCACCGGTGCTGGCGGGTTCGGCGGGCGATACCGGTGGCGGTGGTGTCGCCGGCGACGAGGTCGAGCGCACGATGACCGGCTTCATCCTGATGCTCGACAACATCACGCGCAACTTCGAGAACGAGTCGCGGCGTGACCAGATGCTGCACACGCTCACCGAAGGCAATCGCGCCGCCCTCGCCAACGTGCGCGCCGCGGCCGAGATGCTCGAATTCCCGGATCTCGACGAGGAGCTTCGCAAGCGTTTTCGCGGCGTGATTCGCGACGAGGTGCAGGCAATGAGCGAGCGGCTCGACGCGACCGCGACCGAGTTCGCCGACGCCCTGAAGGCGCGCTGGCCGCTCGAGGAGATGCTCGGCACCGACCTCGTGGCCGCCGCACAGCGGCGCATCGAAGCGCGCCTGAAGGTGCCGACCAAGCTCGAGGAGATCGACGAGACGCTGTGGGTCAAGGTCGACAGCTTCTCGCTGCTGCAGGCGCTGCTGTACCTGGCAAGCCGCCTGTCCGACGAGTTCGAGGTGCGCGAGGTGCGCTTCCGGCTCAGTGGCGCTGGGCGGCTCGTGCATCTGGATCTGATCTGGTCGGGCCAGGCGATGAGCACCGAGACGGTGATGAGCTGGGAACTCGAAGCGATGAGCTTTGCCGGCGAGAGCAGTCCGCTGTCGGTACGCGACGTCATCGAGCGTCACGGCGGCGAGATGTGGCTCGAGCGCGAAAAGGTGCGCCACCGGGCCTTCTTCCGCATCGTGCTGCCAGCGGCCAATCCGCAGGAGCAGCTCGACCCGAGTCTGTTCAAGAAAGTCGAGGGGCGGCCCGAGTACTACGATTTCGACCTCTTCAAGTGGTCGGAGAAATCCCGCGCGCTCGACGACCGCCTGCTCACCGAGCTCACCTACACGGTGTTCGATACCGAGACGACCGGGCTCAACCCGTCGCAAGGCGACGAGATCATCCAGATCGGCGCGACCCGCGTCGTCAACGGCAAGCTGCTGCGACAGGAGTCCTTCGAGCAGCTCGTCGATCCGCGCCGCCGGCTCACCCCCGAGTCGATTCCGATCCACGGCATCCAGCCCGAGATGCTGGTCGGCCAGCCGACCATCGACAAGGTACTGCCGGCCTTTCACGCGTTCGCGGCCGACACGGTGCTGATCGCACACAATGCCGCTTTCGACATGCGCTTCCTGCAATTGAAGGAGAAGCAGACCGGCCTGGTGTTCGACCAGCCGGTGCTCGACACGCTGTTGCTGTCGGCGGTGCTGCATCCGAATCAGGAGTCGCACCGCCTCGACGCGATCGCCGAGCGCCTCAACCTGACCATCGTCGGGCGCCACACGGCGCTCGGTGACGCGATCGTGACTGCCGAGGTGTTCATCAAGATGATCCCGCTGCTGGCCGAAAAAGGCATCCGCACGCTGCGCGAGGCGCGCGAGGCGGCCGAGAAGTCCTACTACGCACGGATCAAGTATTGATGACGGTGGCGCGCCTCCCGATCGATCGTCGAAGCAGGGCACCGGCGCGTTCGGGTCGGCTGCGCGGACGGCGCTGCCGATGAGCGGGCAGCGCGGCTTCTCGCGGCGGCTGCGGCGTTACTACGGCTGGTACACCGGCAGCTTTCTGGTATTCATCGCGCTGCTTTCGGTGGGCGAGTACTTCGGCATGTCGCAGGCAGCGATCGGGCACGTCTTCCTGTTCGCGACGATCGCGATCTACGCCGGCATCGGCGTGATGAGCCGCACCTCGGACGTGTCCGAGTACTACGTCGCCGGCCGGCGCGTGCCGGCGGTGTTCAACGGCATGGCCACGGCTGCCGACTGGATGAGCGCGGCGTCGTTCATCGGCCTGGCCGGCACGCTGTATTTTGCCGGCTTCGAAGGGCTGGCGTTCGTGACCGGCTGGACCGGCGGCTTCGTGCTCGTCGCGCTGCTGCTCGCACCTTACCTGCGCAAGTTCGGCCAATACACGATCCCGGATTTTCTCGGTGCGCGCTACGAGGGCAACGTCGCGCGCCTGGTCGGGCTGGGCGCGGCGGTGCTGGCGAGCTTCGTGTATCTGGTCGCGCAGATCTACGGTGTGGGGCTGATCACCAGCCGCTTCGTCAGCGTCGAGTTCGAGATCGGTCTGTTCATCGGTCTCGCGGGCATCCTCGTGTGCTCGTTCCTCGGCGGCATGCGCGCGGTGACGTGGACGCAGGTCGCGCAGTACGTGATCCTGATCATCGCCTATCTGGTGCCGGTGGTGATCCTGTCGTACAAGGTCACCGGCGTGCCGGTTCCGCAGGTCGTCTATGGCAGCGTGCTCGGCCAACTGTCCGAGAAGGAGGACCAACTCTTCGACGACCCGGTCGAGGCGCAGGCGCGCAAGCAGTTTCATTACCGGGCCGAAGCGTTCGCCGCCAAGATCGAGCACTTGCCGCTGTCGCTCGAGGTCGAGCGGCGCTCGCTGATCGATCGCCTGAACGACCTGCGCCTCCACGATGCGCCTGCGCGCGAGATTGCGCTCACCGAGCGCGCGCTGCGCGATCTGCCGCGCACACCCGAGCAGGCCCATGCGGAGTGGGAGCGCGCGCGCCAGGAGGCGCTCAAGCGCGCGCAGCCGCCGCCACGCCATGCCGAGGCCCACCCCGGTGCAACGCCCGAGGAGTCGCGCATGTCGCGCAACAACTTCCTCGCCCTGGTGTTCATCCTGATGGTCGGCACCGCCGCGCTGCCGCACATCCTGATGCGCTACTACACGACGCCGGGCGTCGTCGAGGCGCGCAAATCGGTGTTCTGGTCGCTGTGCTTCATCTTCCTGCTCTACGTGACGGCGCCGGCCTATGCGGTGTTCGCGAAATGGGAGGTCTACACCAATCTGATCGGCTCGAGCATCCTCGATCTGCCCAAATGGGTGGCCTCGTGGGGCAAGGTCGGCATGGTCGACATCGAGGACATCAACGGCGACGGCGTGCTGCAGCTCGCCGAGTTGAGCCTGAACACCGACGTGATCGTGCTCGCGACGCCCGAGATCGCCGGCCTGCCGTACGTCGTCGCCGGCCTCGTCGCGGCCGGCGGCCTTGCCGCCGCGCTGTCGACCGCCGACGGCCTGCTGCTGACGATCTCGAACGCGCTGTCGCACGACCTCTACTACAAGGTGATCAACCCGCAGGCCTCGACCCACCGCCGCCTGGTGATCTCGAAGTCGCAGCTGCTGGTGGTTGCCGTGGTCGCCGCATGGGTCGCCTCGCTGCGGCCGGACAACATCCTGTTCATGGTCGGCATGGCCTTCTCGATCGCCGCCGCGTCGTTCTTTCCGGCGCTGGTGCTCGGCATCTTCTGGAAGCGCGCCAACCGTGCCGGCGCGATCGCGGGCATGCTGGCCGGCCTGGCGGTGACGCTGTACTACGTCGTGCGTACCCATCCGTTCTTCGGCGGATCGATGGAGCAGGCCTGGTTCGGCATCGCCCCGATTTCGGCAGGCGTGTTCGGCGTGGTGCTCGGCTTCGCCATCATTTTAGTTGTCAGCCTGCTCACGCGCCCGCCGCCGCAGGAGATCCAGGACCTCGTCGATTTCGTGCGCTACCCTCGGCTGCCGTCGGACGAGCGCGAGCCGCTCAGCGAAACGAGACCGCCGTCCGCTTGACATGTTGCCCCACGGCGATCGCACACATAAATATCATAATGGCCGGCCTGGATTCATTGCCGCGGCTTGAGTCCGAGAAGCTCGACGCGGTATTCGGGGCGGCGGTCGGCGAGTTTGCGGCGACGGCGCAGGCTGCGCTCGGCATGGCGCGTATCGTTGCGTAGCGCCGTGAGCGCGAACTTGCGCACGACCGAGAAGTTGCGCGCCCCGTGCCCCTTGTGCACCCGGCAGCCGTCTTCGCGGAAGGTCACATCCAACACCCAGTGCATCGCTTCCACGCCCCAATGCGCACGCACCGCGTGAGCGAATTCTTCGGCGCTTTTGACCCCGGCGCTGACGATGAAGTAGCGGCGCTCGCGACACACCTTGCCGCCGATCTCATGCTCAGACTCGACCAGGCCAACCCCGCCGAGCTTCTTCCAGTTCGCGCGCAACGCCTGGTCCATCCACGACAGCTCGGTCACCAGACTCGCGCGGCGCGTCTCCAGGCGCCCATGATCCTTCTCGACCGTCGTGTGCTGCTGCACCTGGACATGGCGAAAGTCGAACGCCTGAGCGGTGTCGAAAAACTCGACGATCGCCTCGGAGAGATTCTTCTGGTTGTCCTTGACTGCCAGCACGTACTCGCCGCCTTGGGCAATGATTTTTTCGGCCACATCCGTCTGGCAGCCGAGCGCATCCATCGTCACGATGCACCCCTTGAGCACCAAGGTCTCGAGCAGCGCGCGGATGGCCGCGAGCTCGTTGCCCTTGCCGGCCGCACCCTCCTGTCCGAGCGAGACGCCCAGCGCGGTCGCGTAGGCGCTGACCATATGCAGCGCCGTATTGGGCCCATCGGTCGAGCCACGCAAGGTCTTGCCATCAAAGGCCACCACGCCCTCGACCACCCCGACCACGCTGGCGATCCACTGGCGGAAGCAGCGTTCGAACACCGCCGCGTCGAGCACGCGGAACACCTTGCCGAAGGTGTCATGCGAAGGCGTGCCGTGGGGTAGCGTCAGAAACGTGCGCAGCCACGGCTCCTCGTCCTCGCACCAGTCGGCCACATCGACCCAGCTGTCGGCGCCGCACAGCACCGCGCAGATCGCCATCACGATCATCTCCTGCACATCGTAGCGCCGCGCCGGTCCGCGGCGGCGATCCTCGATACCTCCGAATGCCTCTTGCAGCGTCATCTCGACCTCCCGACAAATAGCGAGAGTAGACGCCATTTTGGGGCTGTTTACAAGCTAATGGCATAGAGCATTGATCGTAAACGATTTTTTGTCAGGGGTTTACGACGTTTGCGTAAGCGATCGCCGTGATGTTGCCCCGACAGGGGTTTCGCCGCGGCGGCTTTCTGCTAAAATGCGCCGCTTCCACGGAGAGGTGGATGAGTGGTTTAAGTCGCACGCCTGGAAAGCGTGTT
>DAOMOP010000018.1:0-33200 GCA_035444405.1 Rhodocyclaceae bacterium | reverse complement strand
TCGCCGATCCGCAGGTGCAGGCGCGCGGGCTGAAGGTGACGATGCCGCATCCGGTAGGGGTAGAGCAAGCAGTCGTGTCACCAGCCGCCATTTCGATCACGGTAGGTCGAGCCGGGTGTTCATATCGAGATCGAACCGACCATACGGGTTGACGTGTTCCCAGATCAGCGGCGTCAGGGCGGCGTAGTCGCGTGGTGTGAACCTGCCCTGCCAATGCGGCAGGGCCAAGACCTTCTGGATCATCAGCGTGTTGATGTAGACCATACAGTTCTGGATCAAGTGCAGCGCGAGCATGCTGACCTCGTGATCCTCGCGGCGGTTGCTCGCCATCTCGCCCCGGCGGGCGAAGAACACGAAGTCGGTCGCGCCGTTCCACTGCTCGACTACGTTCAGCCCCTCGTTGATTTCCCGGCGCAACGCCTCGTCGTGCAGGTAGCGGCACAGGAAGATAGTCTTGATCGCCTTGCCCAACTCAGCGAATGCCTTATAGGTCGGGTGCTGCACGTTCTTCTTGGTGAAGCGGCGCAGGATGGCTTCGGTGTCCGCTGTCCCCAGGCGCAGCGCGGTAGCGTACTTGACCATCTGGTCGTACTGTTGCCGCACCGAGTCCCAGTCGATGGGCTTGGTCAGAATCTGTTGCAGGTTCGCGTAGGCGTCGGCCTTGCCGGTCTCTGGCCGGTACAGCTTCTGTGAGTGGATGGCCTTCAGCCGTGGCAGCAACTGGAAGCCCAGCAGGCGGCAGAAGGCGAACGCCACCGTGCTCTGGCCGTGCGAATCGACATACTGCCGATCCACCTCCATCTCGGTGCAATGGTGGATCACGCCCTCGATCATCGACGCCACCTCCGACGACGACGGCGACTTGAGCTGCGAATGGATGCACAGCGAGCTGCGCTCGACATGCCAGTAGATCATCACGCCGCGCCCGCCGTAGCGGACGTGCCATTGCGTGGTGAGGTTCTGATCCCACGCGCCGAAGTGTTTCGAGTCCGACGCGCAAGCGGTGGTGGCGCTACCCCAGATCGCCGGGTTGCGGGCTTGCAGCGTGCCGTCTGCGACGATGGCAATCGCGCGGCGCATCGCGTCCACGCTGATGTAACGGCGGCGCACATAGGCCAGGTCGCGCGCCGTGGTGCCGGAATCCAGCCCGGCCATGCGCTGCAAGCCTGCATTGGTGCCCAGGCCGTGCAGACACAGGAGCAGGCGCGGCTGCAACACCGAGCGATCCATCGACTCGTAGGAGGTCGGGCTTTTCAGGGCATCGGTAAAGCTCAACCGCAGATCGGTTTCCTTGACCATATCGAGCAGGCTGGTCATCGGCCAGAGGACATTGAGTTCGGCCTTTAGCGCGGTCAGATTGGGGGGATCGAGTTGCGCATCGAGCGGCGTCAGCGTGATCCAGCCACCGCCCTTGCTGCTCAGCCGGACGGATGGATTCTTCTTCAAGCCAGCGTCGAAGGTGGACAGCGCCGCGCGCATTTCGGCCTGCAAGTCGGCGATGAAGCGCTCCACATCGAGAGGCAGGTTCAGCGCCCGGTAGTAGTCCTCGCGGTTTTGCTCGAAGTCAGCCGGCAGATCGTCGTCGGGGTTGCGGTAGCGGTTCGCGCCGACCACCCAGATTTCCTTGCAGCGCAGCCGCTCGCGCAGGGCTTCCAGCACGGCGATTTCATAGGTGACGCGGTTGACCCGATCCCGGCCGGCGGCGTCCGTCTCCATGACGGCTTCTCGCCACAGGCCACGTACCACGCCATCGAGCGGCACCTCGATGTCGGCTGGGAAGGTATGCACCTTGGTGTCGGCAAAGCGCTTCACCAGTGCGAGCGCGTCCATCACCGGGCGGTGGCGGTCGTTGTTGGAGCGGAATACCAGCGCGGCCAGCAAGGTCGGTACTATGCGCCGGTAGTGGCCCTGGTACGAATTGCGGATCACAGTGCGCAGCGTGATGCGGTAGGTCGGGCCGGTGGCCTTCCACTCCTTGACCAGATCGCGCAGCGTCTGCTCGCCGACCACTGGAAACACCACGTCGCGCACCACGCCGTCCGGCTGGGCCAAGGTGGCGTCGGCCAGATTGAACAGCAGGTTCTGCTTGCCGGACACGCGCTTGAGGTCCTCCAGCAGTTCGCGTTCGACCTTGCGTTCGGCACGCGCGCCGATCTGGTGGATGGTCTCGATCAGCAAGTCCACCAGGTCGTCGGTCAGGCTGCGGGCGCGCAGGTGGACGAAAGCGGCCAGCCAGGTGAGGCGCGCTGCATCGGGATGTCGGCGCAGGTCGCGGGGAACCTCGACCGACACACGCTGGCGGCAGCGCTCCAGGTCACGCGGCGAAGTCCGGTCGAACAGATCGGCAGACAGCTCGATCCCCCGGATCAGTTCGAGCTTCGCCAACTCATCCTGCATGCTGGCAAGGCTTGGGCGGCCGGGACTGCCGCGCAGTTTCAGCAAGACGGCCGGCGCGTTGCCTGCGGCTTCGCCTTGAGCATCTTCAACGGCGCTCTCCCCGTGGCCCGATTCTTCTGGGCGCAGCAAGGCATCCAGGCGTTCGCGAGTCGCGGGCGGCAGCCGCCCATACACGCAGCTATGGAAGCGGTCTTCGTGGGAGCGCAACGCACTGCGCGCGATGCGCTCCATCCGGTCTGGTTTCGGCGGCTCGATGGCGAGTTCGCGGCAACGTCCTTCCAGCCGCTCGATCATCGGCTCAATGTCACCGCCAACTTCTCCGGCAACATGATCACGCAGCCACTCCGTCAGCATCTCGGCATCGGCTACCGTCGCTTCGCGGAAGCCGAAACGCACGCGGATTTCGCCGCGCAGCCGCTCGGCAGTGCGGCCCGTGAGGAAGGCTTCGCCATCGATGGGCGCGGGTGCGTCGAGTTGTTTGGCGAGCGCGGCTATGCCCTGTACCTCGACTTCGGTTTCGTCGCGCGGAAAACGGCCGCGATCGCGGAAGAAGGTCAGCAGGATGGCAAAGCCCAACCGGTTCGCCCGGTTTTTGGTCATCACCAGTTCGCGTTCGGCTGGCGCCAATACCCACTGATCTTCCTTACTGCCGCCGCCGTCCGCCATACCGCTACGCTCCTGGGGGCACTGACGCGGGCCAGCCGGCCCGCGTCAGAGTTTCGATCAAGGTGGTCCGCTTCACGCCGAAGTTGCGGCACACGGCTGCCTTGGACATGCCACCTTCGAGCGCGGCGATAATGGCATCCAGCTTCTCGCCGGTGATTGCCTGCGGCCGCCCACCGATCCGGCCACGTTTGCGGGCAGCAGCCAGGCCGGCAACGACACGCTCCTGGATCAAGGCGCGCTCGTACTGCGCGAGCGCGCCGAACACCTGGAATAGAAACTCGCCCGATGGCGTGGTGGTGTCCAGATTCTCCGTCAGCGAGCGGAACGCCACCCGCTTGTCCTTGAGCGAGGTCACGATGGTGAGTAGGTGCGACAGCGATCGGCCGAGCCGGTCGAGCTTCCACACGACCAGTACGTCGCCGGGCCTGACGAATTCGAGCGCCTGCACCAAGCCGGCGCGGTCGTCCTTCGCGCCGGAGGCGTAATCCTCGAACAGGTGACGCGGATCGACGCCGGCGGCGAGCAGCGCGTCGCGCTGCAAGTCCGTGCTCTGCCGGTCGGAATCTGACGACACGCGCATGTAACCTACTAACATAAGCGGAAAACCATCAAGACGCGGTTTCCGCATGGTAGCGTCTGGCGACACAGTTTTGCGCACAATTTTGCGGCCACTCGGAGCTTGGTGCAGAGGGCTGTTGAAGATCTGTCGACAATCAAATGTTTTCCGACAGGTCTTGGCATAGCGCAGGCCCGCCTTGCAGTGTTCTGTGAGTAGCGCTTAGTAAAGACGACGTATATACTTTGTTAGTATTAAGTGGCAGGAGGCCCCGATCATGTCAAAACAAGCCGTTTTCACGATGAAGCTGGAGCCCGAGTTGCGCGCCGAGTTCATGGCCGAAGCCGAAGCGGCCCATCGCCCGGCGTCGCAAGTCCTGCGCGAGTTGATGCGCGAGTTCATTCAGAGCCAGCGCAAGTCGCGCGAGTACGACGAGTTCCTGCGCCGCAAGGTCGAGGCCGGCCGGGCTTCAATGCGCGCTGGATTGGGGCGATCGAACGATGAAGTTGAGGCCGAATTCGCCGCACGGCGTGCCAGTGTGGCGAGGCAGTCGTGAGAGTTGTCTGGACGCCCGAAGCGCAGCAAGACCGTGCCGATGTGTGGGACTACATCGCAGCCGACAATCCGCGCGCGGCGGCCCGGATGGATGAGATTTTCAGCGATGCGGCCGCCCGGTTGACCCAGCACCCCATGTTGGGCAAGCCGGGAATCGTTCCTGGCACCCGCGAGTTGATCCCGCATGAAAGCTATCGCCTGGTGTACCAGATCGACGGCGAAACGGCGTGGATACTGACGCTGGTTCACACGGCCCGCCTGTGGCCGCCTGTGCGCGATTAAGAAACAATCATGGCAACGATGAAACGGCGCGTTGACTGACTGCTTTCGAGCCAGACCGCGGTCGGCGGCAGGCGGCCACAACCCGTCGATCACCTATCCTCCAGACCTGACATCCGAGGGGCCGCTCCACCCTGTTAGCGGATTATCAGCCGAATCTGGTGGTGCTCGAGACTGGGACCAGGGAAGCGATCCGTGTCATGGCCGTGCATGCCTCGGCCTCAAGGCGCTTGACGATCGTGGCCAGGGGCTCGATGCGATCGGCGAAGGCCACGGACTGGCCCACCGATAGCACGCCAAAGCGGGCGTCGCCGGATTCATAGGCGCGGCGTCCGGCCCGGCCGGCGATGTGGGGCATCAGCGCGTCGAGGTTGCCGCCGAGTTCGCGCTCGATCTGCTGCACGGTTTCGGTCGTCTCGTTACGCAGGGCGCGGACGCTGTTGCGCAGCGAGGCCATGACGAGTGTCGTGTCGGTCTCCTGCGCTGCGACGAGACGGGCCTTGTAGTCGGGGTGGGCCCAGATTTCCTCGGCGACGAGGAAACGCGTGCCGATTGCGACGCCGTCGGCGCCGAGCGCCAGTGCGGCGACGAGCTGGGCGCCGGTCGCGATGCCGCCCGCGGCGATCAGCGGGATCGTGATGTCGCGTGCGGCGAGCGCGGCCTGGACCATCGTGCCGATCAGCTCGGTGCCGGGGTGACCGCCGCATTCGGCGCCGACGACGGTGATCGCATCGACCCCAGCCGCCTGCGCGGAGCGGGCGTGGCGCACGGTCGGCACCTTGTGCAGCACCTTGATGCCGGCCGCGTGGAGGCGGGGCAGATAGGATTCCGGATTGCGCCCGGCGGTTTCGACAAAGCGCACGCCTTCCTCGCACACCAGGTCGACGACGGCGTCGACGCGGTCGCCCTTCGCGAGCTTGGGCAGCATCGAGATGTTGACGCCGAAGGGCTTGCCGTCGGTCAATTCGCGGCAGCGCCTGATCTCGGCGCGCAGGTCGTCGAGTTCAGGGAAGCTCGCCGCGGTGATGAAGCCGATGATGCCGGCGTGGGCCGCCGCGACGACGTAGTCGGCGGTCGACAGCCATTGCAGGCCGCTCGCGACGACGGGCAGTCGGATGCCGAAGAGCTCGGTGACGCGGGTGTGGAAGGGGCTGGTCACGTCGGGCTCCGGGGGAAATCGGGGGTGCGCTTGGCGCGGAAGGCGTCGATGCCTTCGGCCGCTTCGGGGCCGAAGAGGCTGTCGACGAAGTTGTCGGCTTCGAGGTCGAGCTGGCGCTCGAGCGGTTGCTGCCCGGCCGCGTCGAGCAGGCCCTTGATGCGGCCGTGCGCGGCCCGCGGTCCGCGTGCGAGCGACTGCGCCAGGGCGAGGGCTTCGTCGAGCGCGGTACCGTCTGCGGCGATGCGATTGACGACGCCGAGCGCGTGCAGGCGCCGGCTGTCGACCGGCGCGCCGGTGAGCAGCAGTTCGGCGGCGAGCTGGCGCGGCAGCAGGCGCCCGGTGAAGGCCGATCCGCCGCCGTCCGGGCTGAGGCCGACTTTCACATAGGCCATCGTGAACTTCGCGCTTTCGGCGGCGACGATGAAGTCGCAGGCGAGCGCGAGCGAGAAGCCGGCGCCGGCCGCGTTCCCCTCTACCGCTGCGATGACCGGCAGCGGGCAGCGGCGCAGCACAAGCACCCAGCGATGGAAGCGCTCGATGCTGTCGCGCTGCAGCGCGGGGGGCTGGCTGCGGTTGGCGGCGAGGCGGTTCAGGTTGCCGCCGGCGCAAAAGTGCTCGCCGGCGCCGGTGAGCACGATCGCGCCGAGCGTCGGGTCGTCCGCGGCGGTCAGGAGGGCCTCCGTGCCGGTCGCGTAGATGTCGGGATGCAGGGCGTTCCGCATCGCGGGGTTGCTGAGGGTCAGCAGGAGGACGTCGTCGCGCCGTTCGACGATCAGGCGTGCGTCGGTGTGGGCAGCAGTCGTCATCAGATCACTCCTCGTTGGGCCAGTGCGTCGATCTCGGCCGAGTTGCGGCCCAGCCGTCGCACGAGGATCTCGCGCGTGTGCTCGCCGAGAAGCGGCGGCGCCTGCCGGTAGGTGACCGGCGTTTGGGAGAATTTCATCGGGCTCCCCACGAGCGGCACGCTGCCGGCCTGCGGGTGGGGCAGGTCGATGCGCATGCCGCGGTGCTTGACCTGCGGATGGTCGAGGGCCTGCGCGAGATCGTTGATCGCACCGCAGGGCACGCCGGCGCGTTCGAGCGGCGTGATCCAGTCCTGCGCGTCGCGTTCGCGGAAGATCGCTTCGAGCAGCGGGATCAGCGTCTCGCGGTTGCGCACGCGGCCGGCATTGGTCGCGAAGCGCTCGTCGAGCGCGAGTTCGGGGCGGCCGGCGACGTTGCACAGCTTCGCGAACTGTCCGTCGTTGCCGACGGCGAGCACGAAGGCCCGGTCGCGCGCGTCGAACACCTGGTAGGGCACGATGTTCGCGTGGGCGTTGCCGTGGCGCACCGGCACGCGGCCGCTCGTCAGGTAGTTCATGTTCATGTTGGCGATGCTCGCGACCTGCACGTCAAGCAGCGCCATGTCGATATGTTGGCCGACGCCGCTGACGTCGCGGTGCGCGAGCGCGGCGAGCATCGCAACGGTCGAATACATGCCGGTCATCAGGTCGGCGAAGGCGATGCCGACCTTCTGCGGCCCGCCGCCGGGCAGGTCGTCGCGCTCGCCCGTGATGCTCATCAGCCCGCCGAGCGCCTGGATGATGAAGTCGTAGCCGGGAAGCGGCGCGAGCGGACCGTCCTGACCGAAGCCGGTGATCGAGCAGTAGATGACCCGTGGGTTGATTGCGCGGATGTCCTCGTATCCGAGGCGGTAGCGCGCCAGCGCGCCGACCTTGTAGTTCTCGATGACGATGTCCGCTTCGGCAGCCAGCGCGCGCACCAGCTCCTGGCCGTCGGGGTGGGTGATGTCGATCGTGACCGACTTCTTGCCGCGGTTGGCGGCGAGATAGTAGGCCGCCTCGCGCGTGTCCTCGCCGTCGCGGTCCTTGAGGTAGGGCGGGCCCCAGCCGCGGGTGTCGTCGCCGCTGCCCGGGCGTTCGACCTTGATGACGTCGGCGCCCAGGTCGGCGAGCGTCTGCCCGGCCCAGGGGCCGGCGAGCACGCGCGACAGGTCGAGCACGCGCAGGTGGGACAGGGCGCCTTCGGTCACCTTCGTCTCCTGTCCCGTTCTCAGACGCGCTCGATGATGATCGCGAGGCCCTGGCCGACGCCGATGCACAGGCTGATGGCGGCGTAGCGGGCCTGACGGCGCTGCAGTTCGCGGGCGACGGTTAGCGCGAGGCGTGCGCCGGAGGCGCCCAGCGGGTGGCCGATCGCGATCGCGCCGCCGTTGGGATTGACGCGCGGATCGTCGAAGGCGACGTTCATCAGCTTCAGGCAGCCCAGCACCTGCGACGCGAAAGCCTCGTTGATCTCGATGATGTCCATGTCAGCGAGCGTGAGGCCGGCGCGTTCGAGCGCCTTCGGGATCGCGTAGGCCGGGCCTACCCCCATGATGCGCGGCTCGACGCCGGCCGCGGCGCCCGCGAGGATGCGCGCGATCGGTTTCGCGCCGGCGCGTTCGCCGACCGCGGCGTTGCCGATCAGCAGCGCCGCCGCACCGTCATTGAGGCCGGAGGCGTTGCCGGCGGTGACGACGCCGCCTTCGAAGAGGGGTTTCAGTTTCGCAAGGGTGTCGTAGGTCGTGTCGGGGCGGGGGTGCTCGTCTTCTGCGACGTTGAGCGGCGGGGTCTTGCGCCCCGTTGGCACGCTGATCGGCAGGATCTCGCCGGCGAAGAAGCCGGCTTCCTTCGCCGCAGCGTATTTCGCCTGTGACGCGGCGGCGAAGCGGTCGGCCTGGTCGCGCGTGATGCCGAACTCGGCCGCGACGTTGTCGCCGGTCTCGGGCATCGAGTCGCCGCCGTACTGCTCGACGACCTTGGGGTTCGGGAAGCGGGCGCCGATCGTCGAATCGTAGACCTTGAAGTCGCGGCTGTATGCGGCTTCCGCCTTCGCGACGACGAAGGGGGCGCGGCTCATGCTCTCGACGCCGCCGGCGAGATAGAGCTCGCCTTCGCCGGTCGTGATTGCGCGGGCGCTGTCGAGCACCGCGGCGAGGCCGCTCGCGCACAGGCGGTTGACGGTCTGGCCGGGCACCGTCGGCGGCAGGCCCGCGGCGAGCAGCGCGTTGCGTGCGACGTTGCGGCTGTCTTCGCCGGCCTGCGAGGTGCAGCCGAGGATCACGTCCTCGATCTGTTCGGGGCGGAAGGGCGAACGGGCGAGGAGTTCACGCATCACGGTCGCGACGAGGTCGTCGGGGCGCACCGGGGCGAGCTTGCCGGCATGGCGGCCGAACGGCGAGCGCAAGCCGTCGTAGATGTAGGCGTCGAGCATGGGGATTCCTTATATCTAATGGGTCAGTCTTCGGGGGTCAGCAAGGAGACGTTCAGCCGCGCGCGGCGCACGAGCCAGGGGCTCGGGCGGTAGCGCGGATCACGGTAGATCGCGTGCATCGCGTCGAGGATCGCGAGTACGGTCGCGGCGCCCAGGGCGTCGCCCAGCGCAAGCGGACCCTTCGGATAGCCGAGGCCCAGCGTCACGGCGCGGTCGATGTCCTCGGGGGTGGCGATGCGCTGCTGCGCGATGTCGCAGCCGATGTTGACGATCGTCGCGAGCACGCGCTGCGCGACGAAGCCGGGGCTGTCGTGGATCACCGTGACCGGTGTGCCGTCGGCGGCGAGGAGGCCGCGCGCGGCGTCCGCGATGTCGCGGCGCGTGAGCGGCGTGCGCATCAGCGTGCGGCGGCCGTCGAGGGCGAGGGGGTCGAGCGCGAGCGTGCGCGCGGGGTCCAGCCCTTCGGCGAGCGCGGCCGCGGTCGCGTCCTCGCCGAGCGGCAGCACGAGGCACAGCGCGTCGACGCTCGGGCGCGCGCCGGTCTCGAGCGGCGCACCGAGCCTGTCGAGCAGCGCCGCGACGCGTTCGGCCGCGGCGGCGTTGCGGCGGCTCAGCCACACCGGGGTGTCGGTGCACGGCGGCGGCGCGTCCTCGGCCGGCACCTCGGCCTTGCCGTCGCGATAGACGTAGAAGCCGCGTCCGCTCTTGCGGCCCAGCAGGCCCGCGGCGAGGCGCTGGCGCGTGATCGGCGACGGGCGGTAGCGCGGCTCCTGGTAGTACTGGTCGTAGATCGATTCCATCACCGGATGCGAGACGTCGAGCCCCGTGAGGTCGAGCAGTTCGAACGGCCCCATGCGGAATCCGGCGGCTTCGCGCAGGATGCGGTCGATGTCGGCGACGCCGGCGATGCCTTCGCCAAGGATGCGTAGCGCCTCGGTGCCGAAGGCGCGGCCGGCGTGATTGACGATGAAGCCCGGCGTGTCCTGCGCGCGCACCGGCTGGTGGCCCATGCGCCGCGCGAGTGCGGTGAGCGCGTCGCCGACCCACGCTTCGGTCATCGCGCCGTCGATGACCTCGACGATCTTCATCAGCGGCACCGGGCTGAAGAAGTGGAAGCCGCCGACGCGCCCGGGCACGCGGCAGCCGGCGGCGATGGCGGTCACCGACAGCGAAGAAGTGTTGGTCGCAAGCACGCACGCATCGCCGACGATGCCTTCGAGGCGGGCGAAGAGCTCGCGCTTGGCGTCGAGCCGTTCGAGGATCGCCTCGACGACGACGTGGCAGTCGGCGAGTGCGTCGAGCGAGTCGGCAATACCGAGGCGTGCCGTGGCGGCGGCCGCGTCGTCGGCGGAGATCCTGCCCTTGCCGGCGAGGTTCGACAGCGTCTGCGCGATCGCCTCGCGCGCTTCGGCCGCGGCTTCCGGGCGGGCGTCGTGCAACAGCACGCGCACGCCGCCTTGGGCGGCGATCTGGGCAATGCCGCGGCCCATCAGGCCGGTGCCGACGACGCCGAGCAGGAGGTCGTTGCGGGTGGAATCGAGCATGGTTCAGCGTCCTTGGTATTCGGGTTTGCGTTTGTCGAGGAAGGCGCGCATGCCTTCCTTCTGGTCCTCGCTCGCGAAGAGGAGCTGGAAGGCCTTGCGTTCGAGCGCGAGTGCGGCGTCGAGCGAGACGTCCTGGCCGGCGAGCACGACCTCCTTGATCTGCATCACCGCGAGCGGCGGCAGGGCGGCGATCTCGGCGGCGAGCGCGAGCGCGCGCGAAAGCACTTCGGCATCGGCGACGACCTCGCTCGCGAGGCCCATCTCGAGCGCTTCACGCGCGGCGACCGGCTGGCCGGTGAGTACCATCTTCATCGCGCGGAACTTGCCGATCGCGCGCGTCAGCCGCTGCGTGCCGCCGGCCCCGGGCATGATGCCCACGCGCACCTCGGGCTGGCCGAAGGAGGCGCCTTCGCCCGCGACGATGATGTCGGCGTGCATCGCGAGCTCGCAGCCGCCGCCGAGCGCGAGCCCGTTGACCGCCGCGATGACCGGTTTCGGGCAGGCGGCGATGGTTTGCCACAGGCGATGGGTGTTACGCAGCATCATCTCGACCGTGCTGCGTTCGGCGAGATCGCGGAGATCGGCACCGGCTGCGAAAATCCGCTCGGAGCCGGTCAGCACGATGCAGCGCACCTCGGGATCGTTGCCCAGTACTGTGAAGTTATCCGCCAGCGCGACGCGCACCGACTGGTTCAGCGCATTGCGGGCTTCGGGGCGATTGATCCGAATCACGGCAACGCCCGGGGCGGGGCGTTCGACCAGGACTTCTGTGCTCATCACTGCTCCTGTGTTGTTTGCTTTTGAATCGTTCGCACAGCGAAACAGTGGTTCGCAAAACGATCTGTGCGAAACGTTACAGCGGAATTCTAACGATGTAAACGGTCGATTAAGTTTCATGGTGTGTGGATCGGGCGCCAGAAAGTCGTTTGGGAATAGTGGCTTGAAGGAATTTTGAGGAAATAGGACGATGGGTAGCTGAATTTCGCTGTGCGAACGAGTGTTTCGAAAAAAGGTTGACGCACGGCTTTCACGTGTGCAACGATGGCGTCGCCTTCACCGGCGACCGACGAAGAACCGATGAAGTGGAGGCATGAGGAAATGGTTATGGACAGTGAAATCCGGGTGTTCGGCGACGACGAGGAAAGCAAGGATCGTCAGTTCGTCAATGCGCTGGCGCGGGGGCTGGAGATCCTGCGCTGCTTCCGGCCGGGCGAGGCCTATCTCGCCAACGCCGAGCTGGCGGCGCGCACCGGGATTCCGAAGCCGACGGTGTCGCGGCTGACCCATACGCTGACGAAGCTGGGCTATCTCGCGTATTCGGAGAGCCAGGGGCAGTACCGCCTGGCCTCGGGCGTGCTGGCGCTGGGCTATTCGATGCTCGCGAACCTGGACGTGCGCGACATCGCGCGGCCCGCGATGCAGGAGCTCGCGGAGTACTCGCGTGCCTCGGTTTCGCTTGGCGTGCGCGACCGTCTGAGCGTGGTTTACGTCGAAAGCTGCCGCAGCAGCGCGCGTGTGACGCTGCAACTCACCGTGGGTTCGCGCATCCCGATCGCGACGACCGCGATGGGCAAGGCGCTGTTGTGCAGTCTGCCCGAGCGCGAATTCGATTACCTGATGGACCACATCCGCCTCGCCGACGAAGAGAACTGGCCGCGCATCAAGCTCGGCATCGAGCAGGCGCAGCGCGACTACGCCGAGCGCGGGTTCTGCATGTCGGTCGGCGAGTGGCACCAGGACATCCACTCCGTCGGCGTGCCGCTGCTCGGCATCGAGCGCGAAAAGTCGATGGCCTTCAACTGCGGCGGCCCGGGTTTCCTGCTGCCGCGCGAAAAGCTCGAGAACGATCTCGGCCCCCGTCTGGTTCAGCTTGTGCGCAAGGTGGAAACAGACATGGGCCGGGTGTGAACAACCCCCCACTCCGATTGAGGAAGACATGATTCGAGATCCCGAAACCCTTAACCTGTTGCTGGATGGCGTTTCGCGCTTCGTGCGCGAGCGTCTCGTGCCGAACGAGGCGCTCGTCGCGGAAACCGACGAGATCCCCGCGGACATCGTCGCCGAGATGCGCGAGCTGGGCCTGTTCGGGCTCTCGATTCCCGAGCAGTACGGCGGCCTGAACCTGACGATGGAGGAGGAGGTGCGCGTCGCCTTCGAGATCGCCAAGACGTCGCCGGCCTTCCGCTCGCTGATCGGCACCAATAACGGCATCGGCTCCCAGGGCATCGTCATCGACGGCACCGAGGAGCAGAAGCAGCGCTATCTGCCCCGGCTCGCCGCGGGCGAGATCATCGGATCCTTCGCACTGACCGAACCGGGCTCGGGTTCGGACGCAGCCTCGCTGAAAACCACGGCCGTGCGCGACGGCGACTTCTATGTGCTGAACGGCACCAAGCGCTACATCACGAATGCGCCGGAGGCGAGCATCTTCACCGTGATGGCGCGCACCGACCCTGAGAAGAAGGGTGCCGACGCGATCTCCGCCTTCATCGTCGAGGCCGGCACGCCGGGGCTGTCGCTCGGCAAGATCGACAAGAAGATGGGGCAGAAGGGCGCGCACACCTGCGACGTGATCTTCGAGAACTGCCGGGTGCCGGCCGCGAACGTCATCGGCGGGCGCGAAGGTGTCGGCTTCAAGACCGCGATGAAGGTGCTCGACAAGGGGCGGTTGCACATCGCCGCGGTGTGCGTCGGCGCGGCCGAGCGCATGCTCGACGACGCGCTGCGCTATGCCATGGAGCGCGTGCAGTTCGGCAAGCCGATCGCCGAATTCCAGCTGATCCAGGCGATGCTCGCCGACAGCAAGGCCGAAATCTACGCCGCGCGCTCGATGGTGCTCGACGCGGCGCGCCGTCGCGACGCGGGCGAGGACGTGTCGACCGAGGCCTCGTGCTGCAAGCTTTTCGCGTCCGAGATGTGCGGGCGCGTGGCCGACCGCAGCGTGCAGATCCACGGCGGCGCGGGCTACATCGCGGAGTACGCGGCCGAGCGCTTCTACCGGGACGTGCGGCTGTTCCGCATCTACGAGGGCACGAGCCAGATCCAGCAGCTCGTGATCGCGCGCAACATGATCAGGGCGGCCGCGTGATGGGTGCGCAGGACGACGCGCTGTTGGCCGAATTGCCGCAGCGTCTGAACGCGATCCCGCGCCGCTGGGCTGCCGAGACGCCCGACGCGCTCGCGTTGTCGGAAGGCAGCGCCACATGGACCTGGCGGCAGCTGGCGGAGGCGGTCGACGAAGCGGTTGCGCTGCTGCGTGCGAGCGCGGTGCGTGCGGGCGACCGCGTGATGATCGTCGGCGAGAACTGCGCCGCGCAGATCGCGCTGATCTTCGCGGCGGCCGAACTCGATGCGTGGTCGGTGAACGTCAACGCGCGGCTGTCGCCGGCCGAAATCGACGTGATCCGCACGCACTGCGGCGCGCGTCGCGTGCTCTACACGGTTGCGGTGTCGCCGGACGCCGCGGCGCATGGCGAGCGGCACGGCGCCGCGCCGATCGAGCGTGCGCGCCTCGGCCGCCTCTCGCTCGGCGCGCTGAACGAGGCGTGCACGCCCGAGCCGGTCGAGATGGGCGGAGCGCAGCAGGTCGCCGCGCTGGTCTATACGACCGGCACGACGGGTCACCCGAAGGGGGTGATGCTGACGCACCGTAACCTGCTGTTCATTGCTGCAACCTCGAGCCGCCTGCGCCAGCTCACGCCCGCGGACCGCGTCTATGGCGTGTTGCCGATCTCGCATGTGTACGGGCTCGCCTCCGTGATGCTCGGCACGCTTTACGCCGGCGCGGCGCTGCAGGTCGTGCCGCGCTATGCGCCGCAGGCGCTGATCGACGCGCTGGAGCACGACGGTGTCACCGTGCTGCAGGGTGTGCCGGCGATGTACGCGCGTCTGCTCGAATTCACCGGCGGCGGTTGGTCGCCGGCGAAGACGCGGCTGCGCTTCATCTACGCCGGCGGATCTCCGCTCGATCCGACGCTGAAGCGCGAGGTCGAGCGTGTCTTCGGCCAGACGCTGCACAACGGCTACGGCATGACCGAGAGCTCGCCGACGATCAGCCAGACCCGCGTCGACGCGCCACGCGCGGACACCTCGGTCGGGCCGGCGATTCCCGGCATCGAGCTGCGTATCGTCGATCTTGACGGTCAGGACGTTGCCGAGGGTGAGCCGGGCGAGCTGTGGGTGCGCGGGCCGAACGTGATGAAGGGCTATTACCGCGAGCCGGAGCTGACCGCCGACACGATGCGGCCGGGCGGCTGGCTCAACACCGGCGACGTCGCGCGGCGCGACGCGGACGGGGCGCTCTTCATCGTCGGCCGCACCAAGGAGCTGATTATCCGCTCGGGCTTCAACGTGTATCCGGTCGAGGTCGAGGCCGCGCTGAACTCGCATCCGGCGGTGACGCAGTCGGCGGTGGTCGGGCGCGAGGTTGCCGACGGCAACGAGGAGGTCGTCGCCTTCGTCGAGCTCGACCCGGCGCGTGCGGTCGGCATCGAGGAACTGCAGCGCTATCTCGCCGAGCGGCTGTCGCCGTACAAGTGCCCGTCCGAGATCGTAGTGATGCCGGCGATGCCCGCGGCGGCCACCGGCAAGATCCTCAAGGGGCAGCTCAAGGAGCGGGCGCAACAGATGTACCGGTCGTCGCAGCACGCCGCGGCCGGGAGATGAGGCAGGGACGGCGGCCGGCGGGAGGCGCCGGCCGTCGGAAAAAGGGGTTTCCGTGTGGAACCCGTGACAAGACAGGAGGATTGAGACAATGAAGCGAATCTACAGCAAGATCGGACTCATCGCGGCAGCGCTGTCGCTGCACACGGGCGGCGCGCTTGCCGAGGAATTCCTCGTCGGCGCGGAAATCCCGCTGACCGGCGCGATGGCGCGTGTGGGCGCCGGCATGCAGGAAGGCATCTCGGTCGCGGTCGACGTATTCAACAGGACCAACGGCAAGCACACCGTCAAGGTCATCACCGCCGACGACGAGTCGGCGCCGGCGAAGGCGATTGCCGCGGTCGAGAAGCTCGCCGGCCAGGGGGTCGTCGCGATCACCGGCGGCTACGGCTCGAACAACATCAGCCCCGCCTCCGACGCGGCCAACAAGCTGGGGCTGCCCTACATCACCTCGGGCGGCGTCGACGACAACTTGACCGCGCGCGGCTACAAAACCTTCTTCCGCATCAACAACACCGCCGGCTATCAGAAGGCGGTGATGGGGCTGCTCGACGAGATGAAGGTGAAGTCGGTCTCGGTCATCTTTTCGACCAAGGAAGCGACCGCCGACCTTGCGAAGGACGTGCAGAAGGAGCTCGCCGCCAAGGGCGCCGCGGTCGGCATGCACGCCTTCGACCCTGCGATCACTGATTTCAAGCCGATTCTCAACAAGGTGCGGCTGCAGGACAAGCCCGAGGCGATCCTGATGGTCGGCTACGAGAACGACTACGTCGGCATCCTGCGCGCGGCCAAGGTCCTCAAGCCCGACGTCAAGGCGGTGATCGGCGTGTGGTCGCTCGCGACGCCCAAAATGGCCGCCGATTTCCCCGACCTCATGCCCTCGGTGTACGGCACGGCCCTGCTGCCGTTCCCGGCCGAGTTCCGCACCGAGGACGGCAAGCTCTTCGCCGAGACCTATAAGCGCCTCTTCAACAAGGAGCCCGACTACCTCGGCCAGTTCGGCTACGTGCAGTCGATGATCCTGTTCGAGGCGATCGCGCGTGCCGCCGACAAGGGCACGCTGAAGAAGGGCGGCGTCGCCGAGGAGCTCGCGAAGACCGACCGCGACACGCTGATCGGGCGCGTGCGCTTCAACGACAAGGGCGACAACATCAACTTCGTGCACCGCATGGGGCAGCACCAGGACGGCAAGATCGCGATCGTGTGGCCGAGCGACGCGGCCACCGGGAAGATGAATTTCCCGGGCGTGCCCTGGTAAACGCATCCGTCTTATCGCGCGGGCGTCGGTCGCGGCACTGTGTCGCGGCCCGCTCGCGGCCACCGCATCACTCGGAGCAACTCCCAATGTCGGAACTCATTCTGCAGGCGCTCTATTCCGGGGTGCTCCAGGGCGGATCGTACGCCCTGGTCGCCTTGGGGCTCGCGCTGGTCTTCGGCACCATGAAGGTCATAAACCTAGCGCATGGCGAGCTCGTGCTGCTGGCTGCCTACATGGCCTACATGGTCGAGTCGAAGCTCGGTCTGAGCCCCATGTTCGCCATACCGGTGGCGCTGGTGCTGGTATGCACCTGCGCAGTGCTGGTGTATTTCCTCGTCGGCCTGATCCGTAAGGACCGCGAGTTGAACTCGCTGATCCTCACCTACGGCATCGGCATCATCCTGACCAACGCGGTGCTCTTGATCTGGTCGGCGGACGTGCGTTCGACCTCGTCGGCGTGGCTGCAGGAGGCGGTGGTCGTCGGGCCCTTCTACAGCATGCGCAGCGAGCTGGTGTTCTTTGCCGTCGCCGCGATCCTGATGGCCGGGCTGTGGTGGTGGCTGTCGAAGAGCTGGTACGGGCGCGCGGTGCGCGCGGTCTCCAGCAACCGCGACGCGGCCAAGCTGATGGGCATCAACCCGCGCACGACCGAGATCGTCTCCTTCGTCGTCGCCGGCATCCTCGCCTCCTTCGCCGGAATTGCGATCTTCAGCTACGGCGTCATCCAGCCCGCGTTCGGCCACGCGCTGACCGTCAAGGCCTTCATCATTACCGTGCTCGCCGGTATCGGCTCAATCCCCGGTGTGATGGTGGGAGGCCTGTTGCTGGGCGTCGCCGAGGCGCTGACCGTGACGCTCGCGAGCTCCGCGTTGCAGGAGCTGGTCGGCATGGCGCTGTTCCTGCTGGTGCTGTTCCTGATGCCCAACGGCCTCTTCGGTGCCGCGGCGAGGAGGGGGTGACCATGTACGTATCCAAGACCGGTTTCGCGGTGATCGCCGCCGCCTACGTCGCCGTGCCGCTGCTGCTCGGCAGCAACAACTACGTCATGAGCCTGATCGTCGCCGCGATGATCATCGGCGGCATCGCGCTTGCTTGGGCGCTGCTGGGCAACCTCGGCGGCATGGTGAGCTTCGGCCACTCGGCGTTTTTCGGCGTCGGCGCCTACGTCTCGGCACTGCTGACGATGAAGGCCGGCTTGCCGGTCCTCGCAGCGATGCTGCTGGGCGGCGTCGGCGCGGTCGTCGCGTCGCTTGCGATGCTGCCGGTGTTGCGTCTGAAGGGGCCGTACTTCGCGCTCGCGATCCTCGCCTACGCGCACATCTTCAAGATCCTCGCGACCGAGTGGAGTTCGGTGACCGGCGGCTCGGGAGGGCTGGCGAGCGTGCCGCGCCTGCCCGAGCTCGCCGGCTTCGACCTCAGCAGCAAGACCGGCAGCTACCTCGTCATCCTGACCCTGCTGCTCGCCTTCATCGCCATCTACCGCGCGATCCGTTCCAGCCACTACGGCCTGGCGCTGCGTGCGATGCACGACAGCGAGGACGCAACGCGCGTGGTCGGCGTTAACAGCACGCTGTTGAAGGCGCTGATGCTCTTCGTGTCGGCCTTCATGACGGGGGTGGTCGGCGCGTTCAACGTGCATTACATCAACTTCCTCGAGCCCGACTATGCGTTCAGCGGGCTGTGGGTGACGCTGCCGATCGTCGCTGCGATCTTCGGCGGCTACCGTACCATCCTCGGGCCCTTGGTCGGCGCGGTCACCGTGTATTTGGTCGACCAGCTGATCTTCAAGAACCTGATCCCGTCCGGGCACCAGCTGGTGTTGGGCGCGCTGCTGGTGGGGATGATCATTTTCAGCCCGGGCGGCCTGGTCCCGCTGCTGCGAAAGGCCCTGGGCAAGACCAGCGGCGCTGGCAAGGACAATGTCGCGCAGCGCGCGGGGGAGGCATCATGCTGAGGCTTGAAGACGTGTCGGTGCGCTTCGGCGGCCTGACGGCGGTCAATACGGTGAGCCTGTCGGTCGGCACGCACGAGGTCGTGGGCCTTGTCGGGCCCAACGGCGCCGGCAAGACGACGCTGTTCAACGCGGTTTCAGGGCTCGTCAAGCCGTCGAGCGGGCGCATCCTCTTCGATTCGGTGGACATGCTGCGCGCCCCGCTGCACAAGCGCGCGCGGATGGGCATCGGTCGCACCTTCCAGATTCCGCAACCGATGCACGAGCTTACGGTGCGCGAGAACCTCGTCGTCGCGCAGCGCTTCGGCACCGGTGCGGTGGATAAGGACAGGATCGACGAGGTGCTGGAATTCACGAACCTCGCCGCCAAGGCGAACCGTAATGCCGCGACCGAGCTCGCGCTGACAGAGTTGAAAGCGTTGGAGGTCGCCAAAGCGCTGGCGACGCAGCCCAAGCTGCTGATGCTCGACGAGGTGCTCGCCGGTCTGGAAACCAACGGCAAGCGTCGCTTCATGACCATGCTGAAGGCGCTGCACGAGAAGTTCGCGGTCGGCATCCTGATCATCGAACACGATATAGAGACGATCAGCAATTTGTGTCACCGCGTCGCGGTGCTCAACTTCGGCGAATTGATCGCCGACGGTACGCCGGACGAAGTGTTCCGCGATCCGGAAGTGATGAAAAGCTACACGGGAGCGAGCCATGCTTGAGATTGCCAATGTGCGTGCCGGTTACGGGGCGATCAATGTGCTGTGGGACGTCTCGCTGTCCGTGCCGGCAGGCCAACTGACGACCATCATCGGACCCAACGGCGCCGGCAAGACCACGCTGCTGCGGGCGATCATGGGCCTCGTGCCGCTCGGCCAGGGCAGCATCCGCCTCGACGGACGGCCGCTTGACGGCACCTCGACGTGGAATCTGCTGGAGCAGGGCATCGCGATGATTCCCGAGGGGCGCATGATCTTCAAGGACATGACGATCGAGGAGAACCTGATGCTCGGTGCGTTCCCGAAGCGGCGTCGGGTGGCCGCGCGGGCGAACTGCGACAAGGCCTACGCTATGTTCCCGCGCCTTCACGAGCGGCGCGGCCAGCTCGCCGGCACGCTGTCGGGCGGCGAGGCGCAGATGCTGGCGATGGCGCGCGGGCTGATGTCCGATCCCAAGCTCCTGATCATCGACGAGCCCTCGCTGGGCCTCGCACCGGTGGTCGTAAACGAGTTGTTCGAGATCCTCGCGCGCCTGAAGGGCGAAGGTCGCACGATCGTGCTCGTCGAGCAGAACACGCACAAGGCGGTCGGCGTCGCCGACCACGTGCATTTGATGCAGGGCGGCAAGGTCGTGCTGTCGCAGCCCGCCGCCCAGGTCAGCCTCGAGGAACTGCATGACCTGTACTTCGCGCGCTGAGCAGGACGCGGCGGCGGCCGCCCTCAACGACAGCGCGATCGGGGAGGGCTTCGCGCGCCAGATCGGCTGCCGGGTCGTCGACTGGGCGCCGGGCCGTGTCGAAGTCGAGCTCGACATCGGGCCGCAGCATCTGAACCGCGCGGGCTCCCTGCACGGCGGCGTGCTCGCAACGCTGATCGACGTCGCCTGCGCGCTGTCCGGCTTGTACTCCGGTTCGCCGGACAAGGTGAGAAAGGCTGTCACCTTGTCTCTCAGCACCGGCTTCACCGGTCAGGTTGCGGCAGGTACCGTGCGTGCCAGCGGACGCTTGCTCACCGGTGGCCGCAGCATTTTCTTTGCGCGCACCGAGGTGACCGACGCCGAAGGGCGCCCGATCGCTCACGGCGAGGCGGTGAGCCGCTACCGACGCGGCAGCGAGGCACCACCGAGCGCGTCCCACGAATATCACGAATAGGATGAAGGCATGAAGATTCTTGTTCCGGTCAAACGAGTCGTCGATTACAACGTCAAGGTGCGTGTGAAGGGCGACGGCACGGGCGTGGATATCGCCAACGTGAAGATGTCGATGAACCCCTTCGACGAGATTGCAGTGGAAGAGGCCGTGCGCCTGAAGGAAGCCGGTATTGCGACCGAGGTGGTGGCGGTGAGCTGCGGTGTTGCGGCCTGCCAGGAAACCATCCGCGCCGCGATGGCGATCGGCGCTGACCGCGGCATCCTCGTCGAGAGCGATGTCGAGCTGCAGCCGCTGGCGGTGGCCAAGCTCCTGAAGGCGCTGTGCGACAAGGAGCAGCCGACGGTCGTGATCTGCGGCAAGCAGGCGATCGACGACGACTCGAACCAGACCGGCCAGATGCTCGCCGCGCTGATGGGCTGGCCGCAGGCGACCTTCGCCTCGAAGGTGCAGCTGGCCGATGGCGTGGCGACCGTCACGCGCGAGATCGACGGCGGTCTCGAGACCCTCGAGATGAAGCTGCCGGCGGTGGTCACCACGGACCTGCGCCTGAACGAGCCGCGCTATGCAACGCTCCCGAACATCATGAAAGCAAAGAAGAAGCCGCTCGAGACCGTGAAGCCCGCGGATCTGGGTGTCGACGTCGCACCGCGCCTGGCCACCCTGAAAGTGGCCGAGCCCCCGAAGCGCAGCGCCGGCGTGCGTGTCGCCGATGTCGCGCAACTGGTCGAGAAGCTCAAGAACGAAGCGAAGGTGATCTGAGATGGCGATTCTGGTTATTGCTGAACACGACAATCAGTCGATCAAGGCCGCGACGCTCAACACGGTGTCGGCTGCCGCCAAGCTCGGTGGCGAGATCCACGTCCTCGTCGCCGGGGCCAACTGCGGTGCCGCCGCCGAGGCCGCCGCGAAGGTCGCCGGCGTGGCCAAGGTGCGCGTCGCCGATGCCGCCCACTACGATGCACAGACCGCCGAGAATCTCGCCGCGCTGATCGTCGCGAATGCGGCCGGCTACAGCCACATCCTTGCCCCGAGCTCGGCCACCGGCAAGAACGTCGCGCCGCGTGTCGCAGCGCTGCTGGACGTCGCGCAGATCTCCGACATCGTCGCCGTGGAAGCGGCCGACACCTTCGTGCGCCCGATCTACGCGGGCAACGCGATGGCGACCGTGAAGAGCGCCGACGCCGTCAAGGTCATCACCGTGCGCACCACGGCCTTCGAGGCGGCGGGGCAGGGTGGTTCGGCGGCCGTCGAACAACTGTCCGCCGGCCCGGATTTGGGCCTCACGACCCTGAAGGGCCGCGAGCTCACGAAGAGCGCCCGTCCGGAACTCGGTGCGGCAAAGATCATCGTCTCGGGTGGCCGCGGTCTCGGCAGCAGCGAGAACTACCACCAGCTGCTCGAGCCGCTGGCAGACGCCCTCGGGGCCGCACTCGGCGCGAGCCGCGCGGCGGTCGACGCGGGCTATGTGCCGAACGACTATCAGGTCGGCCAGACCGGCAAGATCGTCGCGCCGCAGCTCTACATCGCGGTGGGCATCTCCGGTGCCATTCAGCACCTCGCCGGCATGAAGGACTCCAAGGTGATCGTGGCGATCAACAAGGACCCGGAAGCGCCGATTTTCCAGGTGGCGGATTACGGGCTGGTGGGCGACCTGTTTCAGCTCGTTCCCGAGCTCGCGCGGGCCGTCGGCTGAGCGGGGCAGCATGTCGTCATCGGAGTGTGCCGCCGCGGGGGCGCCAAGCGCGCGTGCGCGGCGGGCCGTCGCGCTGACGATTATGCTGGGCACGACCTCGGTCGTGCTCGCGACGACCATCGTCAATGTCGTCCTGCCCGGCATCATGCGCGACTTCGCGGTGGATCAGGGGCGCGTGCAGTGGCTCGCGACCGGCTTCCTCGCGGCGATGGCCGCGACGATGCTGACGACTGCCTGGTGGGTGCGGGCCTACGGACTGCGCCGCACCTACACGGCGGCCTTGCTGGTCTTCGTCGCAGTCTCGCTCGCGGGCGGCTTCGCGACGTCGATCGACGCGCTGATCCTGTCGCGCATCGCGCAGGGGGCAATTGCGGGCGTGATCCAGCCGCTCGCGATGATCGCGCTGTTCGAGGTGTACCCACCCGAAGAGCGTGGCAGCGCGATGGCGGCCTACGGCCTGGGGGTCGTGCTGTCGCCGGCGCTCGGCCCGGCACTCGGCGGGCTGCTCGGGCAGTTCTTCGGCTGGCGCGCGGTGTTTTTCGTGACTTTGCCGCTGTGCCTCGCCGCGCTCGCGCTCGCGCCGACGCGGCTCGCGTGCTTCGAGCAGGGCGATGCACGGCGGCCGGTCTTCGACGGCCTGGGCTTCACGTTGCTGTGCGCCTTCCTGCTGTTCGTTCTCGGCGGACTTGCGCTCGCACAGCGGCATGAGCTTTCGCCGGCGGGCTTGGCCCTGGTCGTCGCGGGGACCCTGGTTTGTGCCGTGACCTTCCTTGCCTGGGAGTTGCGCAGCAGCCACCCGATGTTTGATCCCCGCGTGTTTCGCGATCCGGTCTTCGCCGCGGCCGCGGCGGTCGGTTTCGCCTACGGCATGGGCCTGTATGGCTCGACCTTCTTGGTGCCGCTGTTCGTGCAGACGGTTTCGGGCTTTTCGGTGCTGGAGGCGGGCATCCTGCTGTTGCCGGGGGGGCTTCTGCTGGCGGCGTCCATCCCACCTGCGGGCCGGCTCACCGACCGCCATTCGCCGCACTACATCGTCTGCGCCGGGTTGCTGTGCTTCGCGCTCTCCTTCCTGCTGTTCGCCGGCTCGACAGCGCACACCGGCTTCTGGTCGCTCGCCGCGTGGATCGCAGTGGGCCGGCTGGGTCTGGCATTGATGATTCCGGCCCTCAACGCTGGCGCTGTGCAGGGGCTGCCGCTCGCACAGATCGCGCAGGGTGCCGGCGCGCTGAATTTTGTGCGCCAGCTCGGCGGCGCCTTTGGCACCAGCCTGCTGTCGCTGCTCCTGCAGTGGCGCCTTGCCGTGCATCAGCAGGAGACGGCCGCCGGGCTCGAGGCGACGACGCGGGCCTTCCACGACAGCTTCGTCGCAGTGGGCCTCGTATTTCTCTCCGTGCTTTGGCCAGGTTGGCGCATTCGGCGCGTGACCGGGACGACCGATTGAATCGACCAAGGAAAAACGACCATGCAACGCGAATCGATGGAATTCGATGTCCTGATCGTCGGAGGCGGCCCCGCGGGGCTGGCGGCGGCGATCCGGCTCAAGCAACTGGCCAATGAAAAGGGTGCGGAGCTCTCCGTGTGCCTGATCGAGAAGGCCGCCGAGATCGGCGCCCACATCCTCTCCGGCGCAGTGATGGATCCGCGCGCGCTGACCGAGCTGATCCCCGACTGGAAGGAACAGGGCGCGCCACTCAACACCGCAGTCACCGAAGACCGTGTGCTCTTCCTGAATGAATCCGGTGGCCGCAAGGTGCCCAACGGCCTGCTGCCGGACTGTTTCCTCAACCACGGCAACTACATCGTGCGCCTCGGGAACGTCGTCAAGTGGATGGGCGAGCAGGCCGAAGCCATGGGCGTCGAGGTCTATCCGGGCTTCGCCGGGGCCGAGATCCTTTACGACGAGACGGGCGCCGTGAAGGGCGTGGCGACCGGCGACATGGGAGTCACGCGCGAGGGCGAACACGGCCCCGCCTACCAGCCGGGCATGGAACTGCACGCCAAATACACGCTCCTCGCCGAAGGCTGCCGCGGGCATCTGGGCAAGCAGCTCGAGGCCCAATTCAATCTGCGCGACGGCGTCGATCCGCAGACCTACGGCATCGGCCTCAAGGAACTGTGGGAAGTGCCCGCCGAGCGCCACGAGCCCGGGCTCGTCGTGCATACCACCGGCTGGCCGCTGCCGTCCGACACCTATGGCGGCGGCTTCGTGTATCACCTCGAGGACAACCTGGTGGCCGTCGGCTACGTGGTCGGCCTCAACTACACCAACCCGCATCTGTCGCCGTTCGAGGAGTTCCAGCGTTACAAGACGCACCCCGAAATCCGCAAGTACCTCGAAGGCGGCAAGCGCCTCGCCTACGGTGCGCGCGCGATCGCCGCGGGCGGCCTGCAGAGCCAGCCGAAACTCGTGTTCCCGGGCGGCGCGCTGATCGGCGACGACGCGGGCTTCCTCAACGCCGCCCGCATCAAGGGCAGCCACGCCGCGATCAAGAGCGGCGCGCTCGCCGGGGAAGCCGCCTTCGAGGCGGTGACGGCCGAGCGCCAGCGCGACGAACTCGAGGCCTTCCCGGCCGCCTTCAAGGCAAGCTGGCTGCATGCGGAACTGCACAAGACGCGCAACTTCAAGCCCTACATGAAGAAGGGGCTGTGGATGGGCTCGCTCCTCTTCGGCATCGACCAGAAAGTCTTTGGCGGCAAGGCCCCGTGGACGCTGCACAACTCGTCCGACCACGACAAGTTGAAGCTCGCCTCCGAGTGTCCGAAGATCGACTACCCGAAACCCGACGGCGTGCTCACCTTCGACCGTCTCTCCTCGGTGTTCCTGTCGAACACCAACCACGAGGAGGATCAGCCCTGCCACCTGCAGCTGAAGGACGCCTCAATCCCGATCGCGGTGAACCTCGCCAAGTACGACGCGCCCGAGCAGCGCTACTGCCCGGCAGGGGTGTACGAGATCGTGCGTGACGAATCCGGCCAGAATCCGCGCCTGCAGATCAACGCGCAGAACTGCGTGCACTGCAAGACCTGCGATATCAAGGATCCGACCCAGAACATCAACTGGGTCGTGCCGCAGGGCGGGGAAGGACCGATCTATCAGGGGATGTAGCGGTGAAATTCTTTGCGCAAAGGTGCCAGACGAGCCAGTCCGGGTGACTGCTCCACTCGGACAGCTGCAGCTGCACCTCTGACGGATCGAACGGCGGAATCGGGTCGGATCCAGCCGTTCCTTGCCCGTGGGACCTTCGAGCCCTTCGGTCACACCGCGCAAGACATTGGACAGACGACGCCGTTCTGTCCAACGGCGGGCCGGGAGCGCCTGCTCATAAACCCTCACCATAGGGGGGCCAAGCAGGTGTCCTGGTTGCTCACAAAGCCTCACTTTGCCCCCGGCGCGCCTGGGTTGGCAGCGTGCCAATGATTTCTCGCCGTGCGGCTGAAACCCGCGCCAATGCTGGGTTTTAGGGGGATTACGGCCTCTGCGGGGACGGCCAGCTTTGCCTGGCTGAGCGTGCCCCGGGAACTTGCTCACAAAGTATCACTTTGCTGCTGAAACCCGCGCCAATGCTGGGTTTGGAGTGTATGTCGCCCCTCTCCAGGGCGCTCAAGTCCGCAGGCTGCTCACAAACCCTCACCATGCGCTGAAACCCGCGCCGGTGCTGAGATTCACGCGGCGAGCCTTAGCTCACGACACTACCGTCGATCGGCTGTGAGCCTCTCCAGCGCGCGCCTTCGCGCTTCTGCATCCGTAATGAAAGGCGCCTTCTTCTTCTCGTATAGCGCCAGGCGATCTGCTTTCGACCGATCGCCTAGGCACGCGGCGACCAGCGGGTCCGCCTGCCGGCTCGCTTGATTTCGATCCACCGCTCCTGAGCGGACGTTGATCGTGCGGAGCTTGGGGGTGCGTCGGCTGCTGAGCACGTGCAACACAGCCACGAACGCGACGACGCAGAGCAGGATTATGTAGATGGGTTCCATCCAAGCATTTTAGATGCTTGCTGTTACCCCCCTCAGGTTAGAAGTCACGATCGAAACACAGGCAGGCACCGGTTCGCGGCCCAGTGGTCCGTGGATTGGACAGTCCGTGCCGTTCTGTCCAATGAGCGCTGCTCAGCCTGCCACGTGTCTCCCGAGGAGACACGTGGCAGCCCGCTGAAAGTCCGTCACCTCATCAGTGCAAACCGGTCAGGCCATGGCGCTGACACGCTGAATCATTGCCGCACGTGCTTGGTCGAGCTTGTCCGCGTTGGTCTTGGCCGAGAGGGCACCGCGATTCTTGTTGCCGAGAAAGTAGGCGATCCGTTCCGCATTGGCCCCGGATGGGTGCGGCAGCCCGTCGAGGATGCGGTTCCGGTCCATCATCCCCCGTTCGGCCAGGAAGTGCAGTGCCTCGGTGACCTTGTCGCCGAGCGGAACGAAGAGCGCGTTCGGCAGCGCTTTCGCATCCTCGCCGAAGTGGGTGATGAGCTGTTCGCGCAGGAGGGGATGACGCGTCATGTTCGGAGTGCCGTTGTAGTTCTCGCCGCGCATGAAGACTGGATTGCGCAGAACCGATGTGGTCTGCACGAGGTTGGCGGCCGAGCCGAAAAGCGCGTCGCAGGTCGGAATCTTCAGCAGGCGATTGAGACCGATGTGGTTCAGCAGATTGACCAGGTTCGGCCGCATGGCCCCGGAGAACGCACCGGTCTGCTTGGCAGCGACCAAGGTGGTGACGAGATCGCTCCCGCGGTCGAGCTGCTTCCTCGCCTCCCTCAGTGCGTTCAGCATCTGAGTACGCCCTGGCGTAATGCCGACGATCACCACGCGCGCCTGCGGGTTGATGTACTCGAAGGGGGCGTAGCAGATCTCGATGTCGCCATCCCGCGCCAGGCGCAGCTTGTCATTCAGGGCTGAGGCGCCGTCGAGTTCAGAGGCGGAGAGCGTACGGATGACGGGTGCGAAGTGTTCGATGAGTTGTTTTTGCATGATGGCTGGTGAGTTCCGAAGGTCGTATTGGAGACAGGCTTAGTGTTATTGGTCAGTGGCGACGGATGCGCTCTATGCGGTGGGCGGTGGTGATGACTGTGTTGTCGGATCCGACCACCGCGTACACGTCGAGGTAGTCGTCGATGACGGCAGCCAGTGGGCCGGCGTAGCTCTTGACCCGGCGGCGAGCGCGCTTGTCGAAGAAAATTTTCGAGGCGCCATCGCCGGCGGGTTCCTCCGATCCGAACTTGAGCAGAAGGTCGATGACGAGCGGTGCAATGCCCCGCTGCTGGCTGCGGATCTTGGCGTGCTGGCTGGTGGTCATGGCAGTACCTCCTTACTTGATTGTCTTGGGCGCGTGCAGGGTGAGCAGGAAGCGGTCGAGTTGTTCCTTCGCGTCGTCGCTCATCGCAGCCACGATCGGTTCTCCGACGGCGGTCCGGATCACGAAACATCCGTCATGCCTTCCTGCTCCACAGCGGCTTCAGTGAATCGCGTTGGAATGAACCGACGTCTGCGGGTCAGCCATGCCTTCGCATCCTCCGGTCTGACATACGTCCGGCCGCCTACCTTCACCGTCTTGAGGCGTTCGTCTTCCGCACGGGTGCTATGCGTGTAGTTGCGGACGCTTCGTTCCTGGATGTCGGCCAGGATCGCAATCTCTGAGAGGGAGAGTAGATCGCAGTCGATGCGCTCGAACATATGGCCCCAAAAGCGCACATCGTCGGCGTAGTCCGATCCATCGCCAGCGACATCGAGTTTCCATCTGGCCATGAATCCGCAAAGCAGGGTCTCCAGCGCTTTGCCTGTGCCGATCATCCCCCGGTACTGCGGGCTCGTATTCGGTTTTGGAGATCCGATGTCTATGCCGTGTAGCTCGTTTGCATAGACCAGTTCAATCCGGAACGAGATCGCCAGTCGAAGATAGTCTTCAAGAGCAGAGCGATCAGGCGGGAAGACTCCGTCGTTGGCGTAGTCGTAGATGACGCTGTACGCCTTCCAGATCGGCATCTCGTCCAGCGCCTCCCCGAAGGTACGCATGAGGCTTTCATCGTCCTCGGGGGCAGTCCCGACATACGTTGCGAGCATCCTGACGTGGGCTACAACACCGCCGAGAACGATGCTCCGGATGTCGTCTTTGTCGAAGCGGAGAATTGCAGGAGTGTCGTCGTGGAAAGTGATTCCGAGTTTCATGAGTGCATTCCAGTTCGTTTGGATGTATTGATGTTGCCCCACTCTTGGTGAGGGGGCAACAACCAATTCCAAATGGAATGGAATGTTCTTGCTAGGGGGCGCTGAGCATGCCTGATCCGTCCAGAGCAAACGATGGTTTCCCCGGGCATCGGGCCGTGTCCTGTTTGGACACTCGCCGAAACTGGACACTTCGTATGGCCACGGACCCCAAAGATCCGGGCACGCTCAAGTATCCCGATGCTCGCGACGCCTGTCCTAGTCGCCTACCTTCACCTCTCCGCCCACGCCCAGGGTTTAGCCCGGCGTTCTCAAGTACTGCGCACAGTACGGCTTCGGCGAGCCACTGCTGATCGAGTACACGGCTTCCGGCAAGGTCGATTGGCAGAAGCGGAAGGTCGGTGAGGTTATGCTGACGAACCCGCCGAGCTCCATTCTCGTCGCGGCCGATGCCTGAGCACGCCGCGGCAGGGTCCCCAGTACAGCTAGAAAGATGTAATAACGATATCATTAAGATATTAAAAGTACATCTAAGCGATATCTTATTTGCGGCAGAAACAACAGCGGCAACTGCTGTGTTGCCTGACCACAGGCCATCGTTTGAGGAGGTGCACCATGGCTGACGCCAGCTTCCAACAAGCGCGAAAACGCTCGCCGCTCTTCGTTCTGATGGCCGATGATGGCCGCTTCGCGACCTACGACACCGGCACCGGTGTCTACCTCACGCCGAACTGGGCGCTCGCGTATTCGTGGCGTACACAGGAAGAGGCCGAAGCGCGGATTGAGGCGTTTGAGCGCGAGCTCGGCGTCGTCTTTCATGTCGAGTCGACGGGGGACGGAGCATGAAAACCTCGATCGCGTGGTAGGCTCTCGCCGACTTCTGGCGTTCCGCACCCATCGTTACCTCGGCGTGCGCCGGCGCTGCCCGGAGGTCGGTCGAGATGCACGACGAAGAGGCTGCCGCCTCGCCGAGCGTCCTGCTATACGGGGACAGCGATACAGACCGGACTTGGTTGTGCTCGATCTCCTGGCAGCGGTTCACGGAGGCAAGCACCAAGGCATTCCGCGAACGGCCCTATGTGGTTGACGCCGTTCGCGGCAAGCTGATCTATCGCGCAGCGACGGGCATCGTCCCCGATCCCGCCGACGAGGCGCCGTGGGAGCAGGTGCTCGGCTCGATGCTCGCGGCCTACGCCGGCACGACGCGGGCTTGGGCTGTCGCTGGTGGCTTGCACGATGGCGGTCATTTCATCGTGAACTACTACCGCAAACCCGGCGAGGCGGCCGAGATGCTCAAGCCGTTCATGCTCTTGGGCGACACCTGCGGCTGGGATGTGCCGCCGGTCGAGCGGCTGCTCGATGCGGTGCGGTCGGTTCAGCGCATGGATCGCGAACGACATCGGGAGTGGTTTGTTTAGATCATGACCGATCGCCTGAGCCCGTCAGCTCGTAGCAGCTTGATGCAGCGAGTGAAGCAGAAGAACACCGCGCCGGAAAAAATCGTCCGCTCGCTTCTTCATAGGCTCGGCTATCGCTTCAGGATCCACCGAAAAGACCTTCCAGGAACACCGGATATCGTTCTCCCTTCGCGAAGGGTGGCGATTTTCGTTCATGGTTGTTTTTGGCACGGGCACGACTGCAGGCGCGGTCGTGCTCCCTCATCAAATTTGGAGTACTGGGGGCCGAAGCTCGAAAGTAATCGAGAGCGGGATAGCCGAAAGGCAGCTGCACTTGCCGCGGCCGGTTGGCGTGTTGTCGTCGTGTGGCAGTGCGAACTCGATGACGAGTTCGCACTCGTGCGCCGACTCTCTTCCCTTCTCGTCACCGGCGCGGAGATCGTGCCCCTCGAGTTTCTATCCGATAGCCGGTAAAATTCGGATCTTGAAGAGGGAGTGTTCGATGTACATCGCAGGGCTGTTCGCAGGTATAGGCGGGTTCGAAAGGGGCATGGGGCTGGCAGGCCACCACGCGGAACTGCTGTGCGACGTTCTCCCGCAGTCGAAGGCAGTGCTTTCGGCGCACTTCCCAGACACCGAATACAGTGCTGACATTTGCCGCCTCAGTGACCTTCCCGGCCGTGTCGATCTCGTGACCGCGGGTTTCCCTTGCCAAGACTTATCGCAGGCGGGTAGAACCGCGGGTCTTCAAGGAGAGCGCTCAGGTCTGATTAGTGAAGTGTTTCGCTTGCTCCGTCGGCGCAAAGTGCCGACGGTCGTTGTCGAAAACGTGCCCTTCATGCTGCAGCTCAGTAAGGGCGAGGCGATGCGAGCGATCGTCGATGAGTTCGAGGCACTCGGCTACCGCTGGGCATACCGTGTAGTCGACACCTTCTCGTTCGGCCTGCCACAGCGGCGCGAACGAGTAATCCTGGTCGCGAGCACGACCCTCGATCCCGCCGAGGTCGTGCTCGCCGACGAGAACCCCCTTGAGAGGCCCACGACCTCTATCGGCCTGCTTGCCCACGGCTTCTATTGGACCGAAGGACTCGGAGGGCTCGGGTGGGCTGTCGATGCCGTGCCGACGCTGAAGAACGGTTCGACTATCGGTATCCCGTCTCCTCCGGCCGTGTTCATGACCGATGGAAGTATCGTCAAACCTTCTATCCAAGACGCTGAGGCCCTTCAGGGCTTCCCCCGTGGTTGGACTGAGGAAGCCGAAACGGTCGCGCGCCCGAGCTCGCGTTGGGGGTTAGTCGGGAGCGCTGTAAGCGTTCCCGTCGCGCAGTGGATCGGCGAGCGCTTGTTGGATCCGTTGCGGTACGAACCGGAGCGTGACCACGAATTTCCTACTGTAGGGAGTTGCCCCCGTGCTGCGCGATTCGATGGGAAGAAGCGCTTCTCTGTGCGGATCAGTACCGACCCGATCGGGCGAAGGCCTTTACCTCTCGCCGAGTTCTTGAAGGGGCCGCTGGATCCCCTATCGCTGAAAGCCGCTACCGGGTTCTTGAGCCGTACGCGTCGTTCGAAGCTGCGCTTCGAGAACGCGTTTATCGAAGCCCTTGAGCAGCACATCGTAGAGCTCGGTGGAGAAGTCCCGCCGAAGCTCGCCGCTTGAATCCCTTCACTGGCCCTGGAATCGGTTCGAGTAGAGCTGAGCGAGACGATGAATGAAGCGCGAGTAGTCGAAATCGTCGTTGCTCGGCAGTAAGACTGGATCTGGCGATGTGACTTTTACCGGCGAGCCGTTATTCGCGCACTCAAGCAGTATCACGCCGATCCCATCGAAGCCTTCGTCGCCGCGTTTCGAACGCCTCTGAAGCTCGCGCAGGCCTTCGACCACAGCTTGTGCGCACTTCGGCTGCACGTTGAATGAGACGTGCGTATTGGTCCCGTCGATGGTGAACTTGTTCATATCGGGCGATACGAATTCGCTCGCGGTGTTGACCATCACCAAGCCCGCCGCGATCGCTTCGTCCGTATCGCCGTGGATGGTTTGATGACTCGATGTGAGTTCGTCTTTGAGACGCGGGCGAGCTTTGTGGAAGGCAGTCATCGCTGCCTTGGCCTCCACTGCGAGCAGAACGCTTGATACCTTGCCGATCTTCAGTGGGGGGAGGGTATCGAGAAGGGACCGCTCATGATCGGTGAGCGCGATCCCGTAGATCGGCGCTAGCTCAGCGAAAGTACGTGCCGCTTGTCTACCGCTCTTCGAGCCGCCGAACGTGCCGCTTTCGGTACTCCGACAGAGAACGAGATCAAGGTTCTTTTTCTTCTTGTTCCTGAAGTCGCTCATCTCGTGGTTGATGCCGACGGAGACCTTACCCGTCGAGACGTGCTCTCGTAGAAGAGGGCACGCCAGCATCAGATCCAGGGTCACGCCCCAGCACATCACTTTAGAGTGGCGATCTGACCGAGAGTGATACTGCCAGCTATTCCCGTACGCATACGGCTTAGATCCATTACCGGTACTCGGTTTCGTAAGAGTCCTAGCGAGAATGTCTGGACAAAGCATCTTTTCAGTGGGTTTGAGGAGATCTATCCGAGTCTACCTTACGGGGAATCGTCGAACGTCGGCGACATTGACTCTGTGCCAAAGATGATATTCAATAGATATCTTAGTGCTATCTGTAAGCTATAAATATGATTGTTACTGTCGGCAACACCAAAGGCGGCGTCGGCAAGACCACCCTCGCCGTGAACATCGCCATCGCGCGCGCCCTCGTCGGCCGCGACGTCTGGTTGATCGACGGCGACCGCCAGGGTACGGCGCAGACCGCGATCGCGATCCGCGCCGAGGCGGGCCACCTGCCCGGCATCGCGTGCGCTACTTATCCGGACGGGGCGACGCTGCGCAGCCAGGTGCAGCAGCAGCGCGCCAAGTTCGACGACATCATCATCGATGCCGGCGGGCGAGACTCTACCGCGCTGCGGGCAGCGCTGATTCTGTCCGATATGCTCCTGGTGCCGTTTCAGCCGCGCAGCTACGACGTGTGGGCGCTCGACGATATCGCCAAGCTGATCGACGAAGCGCGCGCGGTGCGCGATGGCCTGCAGGCGTTCGCGGTGCTCAACTGCGCCGATCCGGGTCAGGTCTCGGCCGACAACGCCGACGCCGCGGCAGCGGTCGCGGACTTCCCGCAGTTCGAACTGCTGCAGACGCCGATCCGGCGACGCAAGTCGTTCGCCAACGCTGCAGGGCAGGGGCTCTCGGTGCTAGAGGCGAAGCCAGCAGACAAGAAGGCTTGCGAGGAGATCAGTGCGCTGGTGAGTGCGCTTTTCTGATATTTTTTGGAATGATTTTGAATATCAATATGATATCTTAACGATATCTAAAAGGTGTTAACCATGGCGATCACGTCCAAACCGAAACCCAAGGCTGTCGAGCCCATCGCCGCGGACAACGCTGCGGCCGAGGCCTTCATCGGCGGTGCGCCGGATGCGTCGAAGGCACAACCTACTCGGCGCGAGGCCAAGAAGCTGATCAGCCTCAAGATCGCGCCAACCCTCCTCGAGCGTGTCGACCAGCTAGCTGCGGAGCTCGGCCAGAGCCGCGCCGCGGTGATAAATCTCGCGATCCATCGTGCCGTTGAGCGAGGTCTTGAGATCGACGGCCTCGGCAAGGCCTGACACTGCTGCCGAAGCTCCGATCACTACCGAGGTCACGGCATGACTCAGACGTCAGATCCCGCCCAAGGCGAACTTTTCATATGCGAAATAGCGAACTGGCCGGTCAAGGATGACATCGCCTCCATGGAGGTGCCGATCTTCTCTCTGG
>DAOMOP010000017.1:21195-34540 GCA_035444405.1 Rhodocyclaceae bacterium | reverse complement strand
CATGCCCGACGCCCGTTCCAGGAAGGCGGCGCGCGCCAGCAGATAGACGTACGGATACAGCACGAACATGAACATCGCCACCGCACCGCCGACCGAGCGCACGTCCGGAAACCAGTAGTCGGCGGCGCTCCAGCCGAAGGTCTCGCGCAGCCAGCTCTGCACCGGTCCGACGAACTGCAGGAAATCGGTATACGCATAGGCCATCACGTAGGCCGGCACGGCGAGCGGCAGCACGAGCGCCCACTCGAAGAAGCGCCGTCCCGGAAAATCCAGCATCGTCGTCAGCCACGCCGTGGTGATGCCGATGCTCGACACGCCCAGCCCGACGCCGATGCACAGGATCACGGTATTGCGGATGAATTCGGGCAGCACCGTCTGCACCATGTGCGACCAGGTGCCGGACGTCCCCCCGACCAGCACGTTCGAGAACACCGACAACACCGGCACGGCGATCAGCACCGCGATCAACACTGCCGCCAAGGTCAGGGCGGACCACCCCGACATCCGTTTGCGCACCGCTCCTTCGTATCTCATCCGCATCCCGAACGTTGGCTCCGCCGGACCTTTCCGCGCGGCCAGCCTTCGCAAATTATAATTGATCGCATTTGACTTCCTCCGATGCGATAATCGCACGGTGACGCAATCGAATCCCCGCCCTTCCGACATGTCGCATCTCGAACTGACCAACATCGATCTCGCCTACGGCAACCACATCGTCGTGCGCAGCCTGTCGATGCGCCTCGACAAGGGGCGCATCGGCTGCCTGCTGGGTCCGTCGGGATGCGGCAAGACCACGGTACTGCGCTGCATCGCCGGCTTCGAGGAGGTCAGTGCCGGCGAGATCCACCTGGCGGGCGCGCTGGTGAGCAGCCCCGGTCATCACGTGCCGCCGGAGCGGCGACGCATCGGAATGGTGTTCCAGGACTACGCGCTGTTTCCACACCTGTCGGTGGCCGACAACATCGCCTTCGGGCTGCGCGGCATCGACGCCGCCACCCGGCACCAGCGGGTCGCCGAGTTGCTCGACATCGTCGGCCTGGCCGGCGCGGGCCGCAAGTATCCGCACGAGATGTCGGGCGGCCAGCAGCAGCGCGTCGCGCTGGCACGCGCTCTGGCGCCGCGGCCGAGTCTGTTGCTGCTCGACGAGCCGTTCTCGAACCTCGACGTCGAACTGCGTGAGCGCCTCTCGCACGAGGTTCGCGACATCATCAAGGCGACCGGAACCACGGCAGTTCTGGTCACGCACGACCAGCACGAGGCCTTCGCCGTGGCCGACGAGATCGGCATCATGCACGAAGGACGCATCCAGCAGTGGGACACGCCGTACAACCTGTACCACCGCCCGGTCAACCGCTTCGTCGCCGACTTCATCGGCCAGGGCGTGCTGCTGCCCGCCGAGGTCGTCAACGATCACCAGGTGCGCATCGAACTGGGCACGCTCAACAGCGTGATCCCGGTCGAATGCAGCGTCGGCTGCGGCAGTTGCGCGCGCGGCTGCCCGGTCGAGGTGCTGCTCCGCCCCGACGACATCATCCACGACGATGCCAGCGACCTGAAGGCGAAAGTGGTCAAGAAGGCCTTCCGCGGCGCCGAAATCCTCTACACGCTGGAGCTCGGCAGCGGAGCGCGCGTGCTGTCACTGGTGCCGAGCCATCACAACCACGCGATCGGCGAGCTGATCGGCATCCGTCTCGACGTCGATCACGTGATCACGTTTCACGAGAACTCCGACCAGGCCGCCCACGCCCAGCAGGGCGACCTCCGCCAGCAAGTCGCGTGATGATTCGCTGGCTCGCCGAAGCCCCGGATTTTCCGCCCGTCGAGCAGGCCCTGCGCGAGCCCAACGGACTGCTCGCCGCGGGCGGATCGCTGGCCCCGGAGTGGCTGCTCGCCGCCTACCGTCGCGGCATCTTCCCGTGGTATTGCGCCGGCGAACCGATTCTGTGGTGGAGTCCGGACCCACGCCTCGTCCTCGCACCATCGCAGATCCACATCGGTCGCTCGCTGCGCCGCACGCTCGCCCGGCATCGCTTCGAGGTCCGCTTCGACACCGCCTTCGCCGCGGTCGTGGCCGCCTGCGCCGCACCGCGCGGCGGCTCGGCGGGAACGTGGATCACGGCCGAGATGCAGGCCGCCTACCTGCGCATGCACGAACTCGGCCATGCGCACAGTGTCGAAACTTGGTCGGACGGGGAACTGGTCGGCGGGCTGTACGGCATCGCGCTGGGCCGCGTGTTCTTCGGCGAGTCGATGTTCAGCCGACAAAGCGACGCCTCCAAGGTCGCCCTCGCGCATCTGGCGCACTATCTTGAGTCGGCCGATTTCGGCATGATAGATTGCCAGATGACGACGGCGCATCTGCTCTCGCTCGGCGCCGCCGAGTTGCCGCGCGCCCTGTTCTGCCGACGGCTCGCAGCGCTCACCGCCGGGCCGCTTCAGCCCGGGCGCTGGCCACATCACGCGAGCGCCGGCCATTTCTGAAACTCCAGCACCGACAGGCCGATGCAAAAGGACTACCCATATGCGCTGATCCAGTTTTATGCCACGGCGCCTTATGCGTGTTCCTACCTGCCCGACCACGTCGCACGTTCGCAGGTGGCCACACCGGGCCATCTGATCGACACCCCCATCTACAGCGAACTGGTGCGCAACGGTTTTCGCCGCAGTGGCGTATTCACCTATCGGCCCTACTGCGACAACTGCCGGGCGTGCGTGCCGGTACGCATCCCGGTCGAGCAGGCGCGGCGCGATCGCAGCCAGCGTCGCAGCTGGAAGCAGCACGCCGGTTTGCGCGCTTGCGAGCAGCCGCTGCTGTTCTCCGAAGAGCACTATGCGCTGTATCAGCGCTACCAGTCGGCCCGCCATGCCGGCGGCGGCATGGACCAGGACAATCGCGAGCAGTACGCACACTTTCTGCTGCAAAGCCACGTCGACACCCGCCTGGTCGAATTCCGTGACGGCGACACCCTCAAGATGGTCAGCGTCATCGACCGACTCACCGACGGGCTGTCGAGCGTGTATACCTTCTACGAGCCCGACGAGGCGCACAGCAGCTACGGCACCTACGGCATTCTGTGGCAGATCGAGGCCTGCAAACACCTGCACCTGCCCTATCTCTACCTCGGCTACTGGATCCGCGAAAGCAGCAAGATGGCCTACAAGAGCCGCTTCCGGCCGCTCGAGGCACGCGTCCGCGGTCGCTGGCAGTTGCTCGACGATTCGGTCACCGGTAGCTGAGCGAGCCGCACCGGCCGCGAATCCGGCCAACGACCTGCGGGCCGCCAAGGCTTGGCCTGCGACATCCCGGTCGCCGGCGCACACGATTTTTTCACCCATCGTCCGCGACGCTCGGCAGGATATGCGTTTAAACTTGCCGGCCGGCTCGGCGCTGCACATGCATCGACCCCGACCGCACCCGTCGCGCCGCCCCATCCGCCCAACCGTACCGACCATCCGCCATGCTCTACCAGCTCGCTCGCCCACTGCTCTTCTCGCTCGATGCCGAAACCGCCCATGAGCTGACGATCTCGCTGCTGCATGCGGCCGGCCGAATCCTGCCCGCGGGCAGGCCGGAGTCTGCCGGAGCGGTGAGCGTGATGGGGCTGTCGTTTCCGAACCGCATCGGGCTGGCGGCGGGGCTCGACAAGAACGGCGAGGCGATCGACGGACTCGCGCGCCTGGGCTTCGGCTTCATCGAGATCGGCACCGTGACCCCGCGCGCTCAGCCGGGCAATCCGCGCCCGCGCATGTTCCGGCTTCCCGAGGCGCGCGCCATCATCAACCGCATGGGCTTCAACAACCACGGTGTCGACGCGCTCGTCGCCAACGTCCGGGCGGCACGCTTCCGCGGCATCCTCGGGATCAACATCGGCAAGAACTTCGACACGCCGATCGAGCGTGCCGCCGACGATTATCTCGCCTGCCTCGACAAGGTGTACCCGCTCGCGAGCTACGTGACCGTCAACATTTCGTCGCCGAACACGCAGAATCTGCGCCAGTTGCAGGGCGAATCCGAGCTCGATGCGCTGCTCGGCAGCCTGAAGGCGCGCCAGGAGGCGCTCGCCGAGCGGCACGGACGCTACGTGCCGCTGGCCTTGAAGATCGCGCCCGACCTCGAGCCCGCACAGCTCACCAACATCGCCGATGCGCTGCGCCGCCATCGCATCGACGCCGTGATCGCCACCAACACCACGATCGCGCGCGACAAGGTGCAGGGATTGCGCTTTGCCGATCAGCAGGGCGGACTTTCGGGGGCACCGGTGTTCGAGGCCTCGACGGCGATCGTCGCACGGCTTGCGCAGGCGCTGGGCGGCGAGCTGCCGATCATCGCCGCCGGCGGTGTGCTGTGCGGAGCCGATGCACGCGCGAAGCTCGACGCCGGCGCCATGCTCGTGCAGCTTTACAGTGGTCTCGTGTTTCGCGGCCCCGGCCTGGTTCGCGAATGCGTGCACGCGACGGACGATCACGTCGCGGCCGGCGCAGCGCACTGAGCTCCGGCCCCGCCGCCGGGCGGCGCCGGCGGCTCGCCTACCGACCGGGCTTCCGCAACGGCGCCCGCTCGAGCAGCTCCGGCCATGCGGACACCCAGCAGCAGGCGTGGTCGAAACCCGGCACTTCGACGACCGGGGCTGCCGCCTGGCGCCGCGCATAGTCGCGCACCAGCGCCGGCGGCACATTGCGATCGGCGCTGCCGACGTAATGGAGCTGCGCAATCGATGGCGGCAGCGGTGCGCGGCTTGCCGGGTTCAGCGACCCTGCAAGCGGCGTGTAGCCGTGCATCGCCGCCCACGCGTCGATGTCCAGATTGGCCGCCAGCGTGACCAGCGCCACGGTCCGCTCCAGGCGCTCGGCCAGCAGCACCGCCAAGGTGCCGCCGCCACTGTGACCGATGAGCACGAGCTCGCCGAAACCGCGCTCGCGCACGAATGCGGTAATCGCGCCAGCCATCGCAGCGACGACTTCCTCGCCGTAGCGGCCGTGCGTCCATAGCCACGCGTTGCACGGCGGACGCGGATCGAGCCCGAAATGGCACGGACGGCCGAGGTACAGCGCCGGCGTCCGGTCCTGAACCATCAGGCGGAGCGCGAGCGGATCGTGCGGAGTCGGATCGTCCGACACCTGCCGCCCGCGCCATGGCCTGCCGTCGTGGTCGATGTAGATGTGCAGTCGCGACGACGCGGCAAAGCCCGCACCGTAGTAGGCGAGCAGCCGAAAGCCACCCCCCGCGAGGATGAACCGCTGCGCGGTGGCCGCGCGGGCGATCGCCTCGGTGCGCGCCAGCGGCGACGCGCAGCCGATGAGTACGAGACAGGCCGCCAGCAGCAGCGACGCACAGCGGACCCGCATCGGTGAGGACCGCCGCGCGCGGCACTTCATCGCACCGCGCACGGCGGCGCGATCAGAACTCCACGCGGACGCCGACGGTCACGCTGGTGCTGCGCGTATCGCGCAGGCCGAGCACCGTGTCGACATTGGCGAACGCCGACACGCCCGACGGATATACGCTGGTCAGGCCGGCGCGCAGCGTGTAGTAGTTGCGGTCGGGGCTCTCGGTCGGAATCGCGAAAAACGTGTTGAACGGATCGTGCGTGTACTTGGCCACGATGTTGCTGCTGTCGTTGCGGAATTCATGATTCCATTCGACGCCGAGGTACGGCGTCAGAACCCCCGACTCGAGGCTGACGGCCTTCATCACCTGGGCGCCGATCGCACTCTGCAGCGATGTGACCGAACGGCTGCGCACATCGAGCCCGAGCGCATGGACGGACTCGCGCTCACGGAACGCGTCGACCTTCATGTGCAGATAGTCGAGCCGTGCGAACGGCGTCACGGTCACGTCCTCGCGCACCCAGTCGTAGCCGGTGCCGATCGACGCGCTGATCTGGTCGGCGTCCGGGCTGCCCTTGGCCGTCGAGTTGAAGCCCTCCACCGCGGTGGTGCTGGGCGCGACGATGCGGCGTGCGGTGTCGAACTCGACCTGCGAGTAGCCGATGAAGCCATCGACGTACATGTTGTCGCGTGCGTACGAAGCGTACAGGCTCAGGCCCAGGTCGCGCGATTCGACGTCACCGAGATCGCGGCGGAAATCCGCCTTGCTCTTCGAGTAGTTCAGTGCCGCCCCGGCCACGGTGGTTTCGCTGAATCGGTAGTCGGCACCGGCGACGAACCCCCAGTCGTCGAACTTGAACTCGTTCTCGAGCAGCGAGGCGTCGCGCTTGCCCCAGTTGTAGTGTCCATTGACGAACACGCTCCACGGCCCGCCCAGGCCGCCGTCGGCGCTCGCGCCGCCGCCGCGGCTCCCGGTCGGCAGCAGGTCCGCCAGCGCGACGCTGCGGCCGTTGAGGTCCCAGCTCGAGCCCGCCAGCGCGGCGCCGCCGGCGCTGCGACGCAGCGCGAACAGGCGCGCTACGATCGGAGCATCGGTCGTCGCCGTGCGAGTGCGGTTCTGTGCATTCATCTCTTCCGCGGCGACCGCCTGCAGCAGGTCTCGCAAACCCGCGTCCGACAGGCCGATGTCCAGCGACAAGGACTCCCCGGTCTGTCGCGAGATGGCCGTGTGCACCATCTTCGTGCATGAGCGCGCGAGCAGCGCTTCCTGCTCGGTGAGCGTGCGCTCCAGCGAATTGAGCGGCGGGCAGAAGCCCATGATCGCCTCGGCGGTGGGCGCCTGAATCGGCGTCATGCCGGGCACGTTGGTCAGATCGGCCTGCGCCGCCGGTACGGCGAGCAGGCCCGAGGTCGCGACGAAAATGGCGTGGAGCCTTGTTGTGGTGCGAACCTTCATGATTTCCCTCCTTGGGTGCGAGTGAGCACGACGACCATGCGGCGACGCGTAACGCTACTCTGTCATCATTTAAGCCCAATCGTCGAGAGAAGCAATCGATTGTTCCGGCGCGGGACGTACGCTGTCGCACCGCCGCAACAGTGTCCGGCCCAACAGCGGCGCCGCTTCGAAGGCGCTGCGAACCACCGCGGCACCGGCGAGCGACGGGCTTGAACCATGAGCGCGCCTCCTGCGACTCATCGGCAAAGGGCTGGACTAATATCAATTGAGGAGGCGCGGGACGTTCCCGCGCTGCGGTGGAACCCGCCTGACGATCGCCACTTGGCCGGTTCAGCCTTTCGATGGCGCTGCGCCCCGGCGGACATGCGCGCGATGGCGCGCACGCCGCTCCGGATTCGCGCCGGGCGAAAGACGCCGGTGGCGCAGCGCACGCGAACACTCGGTCGATGGAGAAGGAAGATGAGCGTGAAACCTTGCCTTGTCGCCTTTTTGCTGGTGGGCAGTATCGCCGTCTGCTGGGCGGACGAGTACGGACGCTTCGACGGCAGCATCAAGACCGAATGGGTCGACGACGGCCCGAGCCCGCGGCTGATGCGACTGCTCGAGGATTTCGCCTATGTCGACGCCGATGGCAAGCGCTGGGTCGCACCGGCCGGCGCGGTCGTCGATGGGGCCTCGATTCCGCGTCCGTTCTGGCCGGTCATCGGCGGGCCCTTCGATGGTCATTATCGCAACGCCTCGGTCGTGCACGACTACTACTGCATCGACCGCTCCGAGTCGTGGGAGGCCGTTCATCGCATGTTCTACGAGGCCATGCGCGCGGCCGGCGTCGCCGAAGTGACTGCGAAGATCATGTTCTATGCGGTGTGGAATTTCGGGCCGCGCTGGGAACAGGTCAGAATGCGCGACGGCGATGGATACTCGGTCAAGACCGTCGCATGGACGCCGCCTGACGAGCCCGAGCGGCGCGAGGTCGAAGTCGACTGGATCCGTAGCGCGAATCCGAGCCTGGAGGAGATCGAGGCCTTGTCCGCACTGCGCCAGTCGCGCTGATGTGAAATGCGGCACGGCCCGATGACCGGCCCCGGCCGACGGCGGGCGAGCACAACCGTGCACGCCCGCGAAATGCCGATGTACGGTGCTATAACGAAACAAACGGTAACGACGATCGCCGATGCAAGTCAGGGAGCCAGCCGACAACCGAATAATCCGAGATCACAGCAGCTCGAAACGCCGACCGCGTGACGCCAATGCAGCCGCACTGCACGCGCCGGCCCGAGCGAGCAAAAGGTAACCACATGTCCCGCCCTCGCTTGTCTTTCCGGACTCCGCCGATCGCTGCGCGCCTGATCTGCGCGAGCCTCTTCGTCGCCGCCCTGTGGCCCGCGGCGGCGACGGCGCAGATCACACGCCCCACCCCCGAGCAGCTCGCACTCGCCCAGCATCAGGTCGATCAGCTGCTGGTGGTCGATTGCATGCTGCCCGGGCAGGTCCGCCGCCTGGGCACGAAAATGACCTATCTGACCGCACGCCGCCCGGCCAAGCTCAATGCCGAAGAGTGCGGCCTGCGCGGCGGCGAATACGTCATGTACGACCGCGCCGACCTCGCCACGGCGCTGTCGGTATGGCTGCCGCTGGCCAACAGCGGCGACCGCGAAGCGCAGACCTACGTCGGCGAGATCTACGAGCGCGGCATCGGCGGCGAGCCGCCGCGCCATGCCGAGGCGGCGGCGTGGTACCGCAAGGCCGCCGAGCAGGGACACCCGCGCGCGATGATCAATCTCGGCTTCCTGTACGAAAAGGGGCTCGGCGTCCCCCGCGACTCCGCGGCGGCGCTGAGCCTGTATCGCAAGGCCGCCGGGCTGGGCGAGGCGATCGCGCTCGAGGGCGTCGATGTCGCCGCGCGCGATGCAGAGATCCGCACGCTGCGCCGCGAGCTCGAAGAGACCCGGCGACAGCTCGACGATGCGCGACGCGAGCTCGAACGGCAACGCGGCGCCACCCAGGGCGAGCTGCGCCGCCTCGAAGAGCAGATCCGCAAGGCCGAAGGGGCGGGCGACGACGCGACGGTCGCGCGCCTGACGGCGCAGCTGCACGGACGCGAAGCCGACCTGTCCGCCCGCGACCGGCAGGTGAGCCAGTTGTCGGCCACCGTCGAGCAATATCGCCGCCAGCTCGCCGCACTCGAATCCGAGACCGTATCGCTGCGCGATCAGCTCGCACAGGCCCGCTCGCAGCTTGCCGACAGCGAAGCCGAGCTCGCCGCGCGCGAAGCACGTGTGCGCGAGGATCAGGCGCGCCTGCAAGCGCTGCGCCAGGAGCTCGAGCAGCAGCGCACCGCGGCCGGCCGTGCCGACAGCGAGGCGACGCGTCGCCTCGAGGCGCAGCTCAAGCTCAGCGAGCAGGAGCTGGCACGTCAGCGCGACGAGATCGTCCGCGTGCAGCGCGAGGCGCGCGAGTACAAGGAACGCCTGACGGCGCTCGAGACACGCGACACGCAGACGGCGAGTGCCGCGACCCCCGGTACGCCGGATGCAGTGGCGATCGCACCGCCGAGCATCCAGCTGATCGACCCGCCGGTCGTATTGACCCGCAGCCCCGCAGTGGTCAAGGTGCGTGGCCGCACGGCCACCCGCGAGCTCGTCGGCAAGGTCACCGCACCGGCCGGTCTGCTGTCCTTCACCGTCAATGACGTGGCACAGAAAACCAACGATCTCGGCATGTTCAAGACCGCGGTGCCGCTGATGGGTGAGCAGACGCCGGTCAATCTCGTCGCCGTGGACCGGCGCGGGAGGCGTGCCGAGCTCGAGTTCCTGCTCGTGCCCGACGCCGTCGACGTCGGCCCGTCGCCGACCCAGCCGCGCTACATCACCGGAATCAACTTCGGCCGCTATCACGCGCTGGTGATCGGCAATCAGGATTATCCCCTGCTGCCCAGGCTCGACACCGCCGTGGCCGACGCGAAGGCGATCGCCGACGTGCTTGCGAGCAAGTACGGCTTCAAGGTCACGCTGCTGACCAACGCGACGCGCTACGAGCTGTTGTCGGCATTGAACAAACTGCGCAGCGAGCTCACTGACCAGGACAACCTGCTGATCTACTACGCCGGCCACGGCGAGATCGATCGCGCCAACCTGCGCGGGCACTGGCTGCCGGTCGACGCGGAACCGAACAGCGACGCGAACTGGATCTCCAACGTGTCGATCACCGACCTGCTCAACGCGATGTCGGTCAAGCACGCCCTCGTGATCGCCGACTCCTGCTATGCCGGCACGCTGACGCGCTCGTCGATCGGTCAGCTCGAATCCGGCGTGTCGGACGACGCGCGGGTCAAGTGGCTCAAGGCGATCGTGCAGGCACGCGTGCGTACCGTGCTGACCTCCGGTGGCGTGCAACCGGTCATGGACGGCGGCGGCGGCGACCACTCGGTGTTCGCGAAGAGCCTGCTCGAGGTGCTGCGCAACAACGAGGACGCGCTCGAGGCGCAGCGCGTCTATCGCGAAGTCGCCGCGCGCGTGCTCGACCGCGCCAGCCGCTTCCAGATCGACCAGCGCCCCGAATACGCACCGCTGCGCTTTGCCGGACACGAGTCGGGAGATTTTCTGTTCGTTCCCGTGCAACTCGTGGCCGGGCGGTGAAGGAGGCCGACACGCCTACCCTGCCCCGCCCTCTCGCCCCGTTCGGCACGGACGCCCCGCGCAGCCTGCGAGGGCGCGGCCGACGACACCGGGCCGCCGCGCCGCTTTCCTGCATGCGGCTCGCAACACGAAGTCGATTCGCCGCGAGCCGCATTTTTTTGGCCGGATTCCGGCGACGGGTGAAACGCAAAAAACTTTGAACCGGTTTGCGATCCACTGCGACCTAGGGAACGAGACGCTCATGGAAATCGATAACAACAAAGTCTTTGAGTTGTTGAAGGCGGTGGGCCAGGGCAGCGAGGCAGCCATCCGCGAGCTGTACATGCTCTACAGCCGGCGGATCTATGCCTTCACCTTGAACAGGGTGGGCGATCCCGGCCTTGCCGAAGAGATCGTGGTCGACACGATGCACGAAGTATGGAAGCGGCCGGACCGGTTTCGTGGCGAATCCAAGTTCAGCACCTGGCTGCTGGGCGTGGCGCGTTACAAGATCCTGACCGCCCGGCGCTCGAGAGGTCCGGATCATGACGAGCTTGATGAGGAGATGCCTTCCGAGGACGACAGCGCGTTCGACGTGCTGGCGCAGAAGGAGCGCAGCGAAGGAGTTCGTCATTGCATGGGAAAGCTCAGTGACGACCACCGCGAATGCCTGCACCTGGTCTTCTACGAAGGACTTTCGGTCAAGGAGGTCGCGGAGATCCAGGGCGCACCGGAGAATACCGTCAAGACCCGTCTGTTCCATGCCCGCCAGAAGATCAAGAACTGCCTGCGCCTGCTGCTCGAGCGCGAGCAATAATCACCGAGAGAACTGAAACATGATCGACCAGAACATTCGCCGGCGCTTCGAGGAACTCCTGCCGTGGTACGTGAACGGCTCGCTCGAAGCCGAATCGCGCCAGTGGATCGAAGCGCAGCTCGCCACGCACCCCGAACTGCACGCCGAGCTGCGGCTCACCGAGGCGCTGCAGGCGCAGACTCGCGCCGCCGTGCCGGACGTCGCCCCGGACCTCGGACTCGACCGTCTGATGCAGCGCATTCACGCCGAGCGCACCGCCGCACGCCCGCGCGCCCGCGCGCCCGAACAGCCGTCCTTGTGGGCACGCATTTCGGCCTTCTTCGAGAGCATTCGTCCGATGCCGGCCTTCGCGACCGCCGCTGCAGTCATCGCCATCCAGGCCGGCGTGATCGGCACGCTGCTGGTGCAGCAATCGGAGACTGAATCGGAGTATGCGACTTTCCGTTCGTCGGGCGACGGACGCATCGTCACCGGACCGCTGCTCGAGGTCGCCTTCAGTGCCGACGCGCGCGAGCGCGAGATGCGCGAACTGCTGGTCCGCATCGGCGGCACGCTCGCGGGCGGCCCCGGTCAGCTCGGCAACTACCTGATCTACGTCCCGGCCGAGCGCATCGACGAGGCCATGCGGATACTCGAGGACGATCCGGTTGTCGAACTGGTGACCGTGCTCCCCGACCCGTCGCCGGGGCGTTGAAGCGATGGAGGCGCACGATGACGAGCTTCAATCGCATCCCTTGCTTGCTCTTGCTGCGCATCACGGCCTTGCTGGCGTGCCTGCTGGGCCTGTTCGGATCGATGGCCAGCGCCGCACCGCCGGACACGCTCGACCATGACGGGCGGCGTCTTGCGCTGGTGATCGGCAACGCCGACTACGATTTCGCGCCGCTGCGCAATCCGGTCAACGACGCGCGGGCGATGGCGGACACGCTCGAGCGGCTCGGCTTCGACGTCATCCGCATCGAGAATGCGAACCTCGGCGCGATGCTCGACGCCATCCGCCGATTCACCTTGAAGGCGCGCTCGAGCGACGTTCGCCTGTTCTACTACGCCGGACACGGCGTCCAGGTCGATGGGCGCAATTACCTGATCCCGATCGGCAGCGAGATCCGCAGCGACGACGAGATCTCGCGCAAGAGTGCCGACATGAGCGCGCTCGTCGATCAGCTCGGTCGCCTTCATGGCGGACTCAACATCCTGATCCTCGATGCGTGCCGCAACAATCCGTTCAAGGACGCAGCGTTCAAGACCGCCGACGGGCGTCTGATCCGCTTCCGCGGCAGCACGCAATCCGGTCTGGCAGCGATGGAGGCCCCGCAGGGCACGCTGGTGGCCTTTTCCACCGCCCCGGGGGCGGTCGCCATGGACGGGCAGAATTACCGCAACAGTCTCTATACCCGGCATTTGCTCGACCACATCGCGACACCCGGATTGCCGGTCGAGCAGATGTTCAAGCGCGTGCGCATCGCCGTCGCACAGGAGACGCGGCGGCTGCAGATCCCGTGGGAAAGCAGCAGCCTGATGGGGGATTTCTGCTTCCGCCCGGCCGATACCGGCCTGTGCTAGCGCTCCGTCGGCACGGCGCGCCCGAGACTGCCTTCATCGACACCGCCCGGCCCTGCCGGGCGGTGCGCGTTTACGCCTGCCTCACGCGGATCCGCCTCACGCGGCCGCACGCGACGACGTCTGCGCCTCTGAATACCGCCATATCGCGGCGACACCAAGAAAAATCGCTTACCGCGCGAAATTCCTTGAACCGGATCGATCCTCTCTTGCGACTCATGGGACAGATGGGGCACACAACGACGCCTCCATCGGATCGCCACCCCCGGCACTCATCGATTCGACACGAAGGAGATTCATCATGCACTCGACCATCGCCAAGACCCTGTCCATCGCCACCCTCGCCCTGTTCGCCACCGGCGCGTTTGCCGCCGACTTCCTCAACGCCAACAACAACCGGGCCACGCAGAGCAACAGCGGCGCACGCGCCGAGCAGAAGATCAAGATCGGCGTGATGAAGAACCCCGGCTTCCTCTCCAGCGCCCGCGTCAATGCCAACAACAACCAGGTCACCCAGACCAACAGCGGCGCGCGCGCCAAGCAGGACGTCGAGATCGGCGTCTACAA